>NZ_JBWDTQ010000035.1:0-65666 GCF_056312425.1 Nocardiopsis sp. TRM 82005 | reverse complement strand
CGGGGACGGGGTGGAGGCGGACGGCTGGGCCCGGTTCCGTGAGCTGATGGAGCACTTCAGGCCCCGTTGACGAGGGCACCGGCGTGCTCGGGGCTCAGGCAGTGCTCGATCACCATGACGGCCGCGCCGACCACGCCCGCGCTCTCCCCCGCCACGGACGAGACGATGCTCAGGTGCTCGGTGGCCAGCGGCAGCGACCGCTGGTAGATGACCTCCCGGACGCCGGCGAGCAGGTGGTCCCCGGCCAGGGCGAGCGCCCCGCCGATGACGATGACCGACGGGTTGAACATGTTGACCGAGGCGGCCAGGACCTCGCCGATGTCGCGGCCCGCCTGGCGCAGCGCGCGCAGGGCGGGTACCGACCCGCCTCGGGAGAGCTCCACCACGTCGCGGGCCCCGCTGGCGGGCACGCCCTCGGCGATCAGGTCCGCGGCCAGGGCGGCGCCGCTGGCCACGGCCTCCAGGCAGCCGGTGTTGCCGCACCGGCAGGGCCGTTCGCCGCCGCTCGGGACGTGGATGTGCCCCATGTCCCCGGCGGCCCCCTGCGCCCCCCGGTAGACGCTTCCCTCGCTGATGATGCCGCAGCCGATGCCGGTGGCGACCTTGACGAACATCAGGTGGCTGGCCGAGGGCCAGGCGGTGTGGTGCTCCCCGATCGCCATGATGTTGACGTCGTTGTCCACCAGGACCGGCACGTTGAGCCGGCCGTGGACGTAGCCGGGGACGTCGAAGCCGTCCCACCCGGGCATGATCGGCGGGTTGACCGCGCGCCCGGTGGAGTGCTGGACCGGCCCCGGCAGGCCGATGCCCAGGCCGAGCAGTTCGTCCACCCCCCGCCGCGCGCCCTCCAGTAGGCCGCGCCCCCTCTCCACGACCCAGTCCAGGACGGGTCCGGGTCCCAGCGCGATGTCCAGGTCGGCGCGCTCCTCGGCGAGCACCGTCCCGGACATGTCGGTGAGGGCCAGCCAGGCGTGGGTGGCGCCCAGGTCGGCGGCCAGGACCACCCGGGCGTCGGGCCGGAACGAGAACGTCGTGGGCGGCCTGCCCCCGGTGGAGACGGCCTCGCCCGCCGGTCCGATGAGTCCGCTGGAGAGCAGGGCGTCCACGCGCTGGGTGACGGTCGAGCGGGCCAGGCCGGTGACGGAGGCCAGTTCCGAGCGGGTGCGCGGCTTTCCGTCGCGCAGGAGTCGGAGCAGGGTTCCCGCACCCGGTGCGGTGGTCGCAGCGACAGTCAAGCCGGGGCCCTCCGGGTGAGTCAGCGCGTCTTCCGTCATGCGAACAGTGAAGCACAGGATCTATTGACCGATCGGCATGGATCTATTGTTTTCGGAACTGACAACTTCTGCTTGACTGCCGACATAAGCCCGGCGTACCGTTCTGGGCATGTCAGTGAGAAAGGTCACAAGCCCGGACGAGGTGGCGGGCTCCGGGCCGACCGCCCCGAACGCCTACCGCGCAGCGGTGATCGGCACCGGCTTCATGGGTCGGGTCCACTCCCACGCCGTCCGCGCCACGGGCGGTGAGGTCGTCGGGGTCACGGGCTCCTCCCCCGACAAGGCCGAGCGGTTCCGGAGGGCCAACGGCATCGCCCGGGCCCACGCCGACGCCCTAGAACTCATCCACGGTGACGACGTGGACGTGGTCCACGTGTGCACCCCCAACCACCTGCACGCCCCGCTGAGCCTGGCCGCCCTGGCCGCCGGAAAGCACGTGGTGTGCGAGAAGCCCCTGGCCACCGACTCCGACACCGCACGCGAACTCGTCCGAGCCGCGGAGGAGGCCGACCGGGTCGCCGTCGTCCCCTTCGCCTACCGGTTCCACCCCATGGCCCGCGAGGCGCGCGCCCTGGTCGCCGCCGGCTCCATCGGCCGTGTCAGCCTCGCCCATGGCGGCTACCTCCAGGACTGGCTCCTGTACCCGGAGGAGGACAACTGGCGGGTCGACCCCTCCCGCGGCGGACCCACCCGCGCCTTCGGCGACATCGGCTCGCACTGGTGCGACATGCTGGAGTTCGTCACCGGCGACCGCATCACCTCGGTCAGCGCCCAGACCTCCCGCGTCAACGACACACGGGACGGCCGACCGGTGGCCACCGAGGACCTGGTGACCTTCCAGTTCGCCACGGCGGGCGGCGTGATCGGCAGCGCCGTCATCAGCCAGGTCTCCCCCGGCCGCAAGAACCAGCTGGTCCTGGAGGTCTCCGGAACCGAGGGGTCCCTGCTCTTCGACCAGGAACGGCCCGAGACCCTCTGGGCGGGCAGCCGGGGCCGCACCGCCACCATCACCCGCGACGACCCCGCGCTGAGCGCCGACGCGGCGCGCCTGGGCGCCGTCCCCGCGGGGCACCCGCAGGGCTATCAGGACTGCTTCAACGCACTGGTGTCCGACACCGGCGCCGCCGTCGCGGGACGGCCCCCCGAGGGCCTGCCCGTGTTCGCCGACGGCCTGCGCGCCGCCGTCCTGGCCGAGGCCGTGCTGGAGTCGGCCCGCGAGCGCCGCTGGGTCGACGTTCCGGAGGTGGACCGGGGATGACCGCCGACCCCCTGCTTCGGATGAACGGTGTCACCAAGTCCTTCCTGGGCGTGCGCGTGCTGCACGGCGTGGACCTGGAGCTGCGCCCCGGGGAGCTGCACGCGCTGGTCGGCGAGAACGGCGCGGGCAAGTCCACCCTGATGAAGGTGCTGGCCGGGGTGCACCGCGCGGACGGGGGGACCATCGAGCTGGCGGGAGGGCCCGTCTCCTTCGATCACCCCGTCCAGGCCCAGCGCGCGGGCGTGGCCACGGTCTTCCAGGAGTTCAACCTCCTGCCCGAGCGCACCGTCGCCGAGAACGTCTTCCTGGGCCGGGAGATCCGCCGCCGCGGGTTGGTGGACGGCCGGGCCATGGACCGGGCCGCCGCCGAGCTGCTCGCCGGGCTGGGCCTGGAGGGCATCTCCCCCCGCGCCAAGGTGCGCTCCCTGTCGGTGGCCGAACAGCAGGTGGTGGAGATCGTCAAGGCGCTCTCGCACGACGCGCGCATCATCTCCATGGACGAGCCGACCGCCGCGCTGGCCGACCACGAGGTGGAGGTGCTCTACCGGATCATCGGCCGCCTGCGCGAACGCGGTGTGGCGGTGCTGTACGTGTCACACCGCATGAGGGAGATCTTCGACCTGGCCGACACCATCACCGTCCTCAAGGACGGCCACCTCGTCGACACCGTCCCCGCCGACGGGATCAGTCCCGCCGAACTGGTTCGCAAGATGGTGGGCCGCCCGGTCTCGGCGGTCTTCCCCGACCGCCTGGAGCCGCACGGCGAGCACGTCGGGAAGGTCCGGCTGTCGGTCACCGGCGGCGGCAACACCCAGTTGGACGGGATCGGCTTCGAGGTACGCGGCGGCGAGATCCTGGGCCTGGGCGGGCTCCAGGGCAGCGGGCGCACCGAGATCGCCCACGCCCTCTTCGGCGTCGAGCGCCTCACCCGGGGCGAGATCGCCGTGGACGGCCGCCGGACCAGCCCGCGCTCGCCGCGCCGGGCCGTGCGCGCCGGACTGGTGCTGGTCACCGAGGACCGCAAGGCGCAGGGACTGGCGCTGAACCAGTCGGTGGCGGCCAACGGCCGCCTGGTCCTGGACGCGGTCTGGCCCCTCGGGTCGGCCCGGCGGGCCCGGCGGCTGCCCGGCGTCCTCTCCTCGGTGGAGCTGGTCGCGCGCGGCGGCCACGGCCAGGAGGTCCGGTACCTGTCCGGCGGCAACCAGCAGAAGGTGGTGCTGGCCAAGTGGCTGGCGGCCGAACCCGGCGTGATGGTGCTCGACGAACCCACCCGCGGCATCGACGTGGGTGCCAAGCAGGCCGTCTACCGGCTGATGCGCGAGCTGGCCGCGGCCGGTGTGGCGATCGTGCTCATCTCCTCCGAGCTACCCGAGCTGATCGGCATGTCCGACCGTCTGGTCGTGCTGCGGGACGGCCGGGTGGCGGGCGAGCTGCCCGGCGGGTCCAGTGAGGAGGCCGTCATGGCCATGGCCACCGGATCACCGCACGAGAGCGCGCCCGGCCCCGCCGACGACGCCCCCCGTACGCCGTCCACGTCCGGGGGCCCGCGTCCCGGTACCTCCTCCCCGAACCCCCCACCCGGTGGCGGAAGCGGCAGCTCCCCCGCACGACACGAGGAGGCCGCCCCGTGACGCCCCCGACCTCCGGCCTTCGAGACCTCGGCTCGCGTATGGGCCCCACCGGCCTGGTCTACCTCGCCCTGGTGCTGCTGCTCGCGCTCAGCGCGGCCTTCGTGGCCACGCGGGGCGGCAACCTGTTCACCACCGCAAACACCGTCGACCTGTTCACCCGCAGCAGCCTGCTGGGGTTCCTGGCCATCGGCCAGACCCTCGTCATCCTGTGCCGCTCCCTGGACCTGTCGGTGGGCTACGTCGCCGCGCTGTCCACCGTGGTCGCGGCCACCACCATGGCGGGCGATCCCTCACGCGTCGTACTCGGCGTGGGCGCGACGCTGGGCCTGGCCGGACTGATCGGCCTGGCCAACGGACTGGTGGTCACCAGGCTGCGGGTCAACCCCTTCATCGCCACCCTGGGGATGGGGCTGATCATCAAGGGCTACCTGGACACGAACTTCCAAGGCCCGGCCGGGTCGATCCCCGCCGCGTTCCAGGCCTTCGGCTACACGAGGATCGGCGTGCTGCCGGTCTCCGCCCTGGTCATGCTGGGCGTGGCCGTGGCGGCGGTGCTGTTCCTGCGGCGCACCCGGATGGGCTACCACATCTACGCCGTCGGCGGGGACGCCGAGGTCGCCCGCCTCTCCGGTGTCCGCTCCGGGGTGCCCACGGTCACCTCGCACGTGCTGTGCTCGGTCACGGCCGGTGCGGCCGGTCTTCTGCTGGCCGCGCGGTTCGGCACCGGCAGCGCCACGGTCTACGGCAACGGCTACGAACTGGAGGCCATCGCGGCCGTGGTGCTGGGCGGCACCTACCTGCTCGGCGGGCGCGGCGGCGTGGCCGGAACGGTCGCGGGGGTGTTCATCCTCGCCACGCTCGACACGGTGTTCAACGTGCTCTCGGTCGACCCGTTCGTCAAGGACGTGCTGCGCGGCGTGATCGTCATCGCCGCCGTGGCCGTCTACGCCCGCGGCCAGCACTCCCGCGCGGCCACGCGGGTGCGCTTCCCCTCCGGCGGCGCGTCACCGCCCGGCCGCGTTCCGCGGTCCGCACCGGCCCCTGAGGACGCCCCCGATCCGGATCCCGGATCCTCGCCACAACCCCTCGGAGGCCGCCGATGACCCCGAACCCCTCCCCGGGTCCGCGCCATGGCGGACCGAGTGCGCTGGCAGCGCTCACCGCGCTGGGCCGGGGCGGCACGGCCACCGTCGCCCTGCTGCTGGCGCTGATCTTCGCGGTCATCGCCACCCAGAACCCCTCGTTCTTCGAGGGCCCGCCGCTGATGGCCTTCGCCAAGAAGGCCGCGCCGCTGGTGATCCTGGCGATCGGCCAGTACCTGGTGATCGTCTCCGGCGAGTTCGACCTCTCGGTCGGGTCGCTGGTGGGCGCGCAGGTGGTGATCGCGGCACGGCTCATCGACGGCGAGGAGTCCATGACCCTGCCGGTGATCGGCGTCATGCTGGCCTTCGGCCTGGTGGTGGGGCTGGTCAACGGTCTGGTGACCACGCTGCTGCGGGTCCCCTCGATCATCACCACGCTCGGCACGATGCTGATCCTGTTCGGCGCCGTCCGCTACTGGACCGGCGGCGCGCCCACCGGAGCGCTCTCGGAGTCCTTCCGCGCCCCCGGGCGCGGCGGGATCGAGAACGTGCCCCTCCTGGGCCAGCTCCCGTGGGCCCTGGTCATCGCGCTGGTGCTGGCGGTGATCGCCGTGTCCCTCATGCGCTCGCCCTTCGGCCGGGCCCTCGTCGCGACGGGCGACAACGACGTCGCCGCCGCGTTCTCGGGGGTGCGGGTGTGGCGGGTGCGCACCATGGCCTTCGTGGGGTCCTCGCTGACGGCCACCGTCGCCGCCGTCCTCATCGGCGGGTTCGCCGGGGTCACCGCACAGGTGGGAGAGGGGCTGGAGTTCACCGCCATCACCGCCGTCGTGCTCGGCGGGGTGGTGCTGGGCGGCGGGCGCGGCACCGTGGTGGCCGCGGTCCTGGGCGCCCTGACGCTGGAGGCCCTGTTCACCCTGTTCAACCAGCTCTACCTTCCCTCGACGATCCAGCCGTCCGTGCAGGGGCTGATCATCATCGCCGCGGTGGCCTACGCCGCCCGCCGGGGCGACCTTCGACTGCCGGAGCGCCTGCGACGGCGGCCGGACCACACGACCGAGCAGCCGCTCGGCACTTCCAGGAGGTAACCATGCGCGTCCCCCGCGTGCTGCTCGCCGGCGCCGCCGGCCTGACCCTGATGCTCACGGCGTGTACGACGGACACGCCCGGCGACTCCCCGGAGGGGGAGAACGGCGGAGCCGACCTCACCCCGGACGGGGAGTGGTTCGACGAGGCCGAGTTCGAGGCCCAGCTCGCCCAGCGCGACACCACCCCGGAAGGGCCCGAGGACGAGCCCTGGATGCAGGCGATCGAGCCCGAGTGGATCGACACCTCCGAGTTCGCCCACGACGCGCCCGAGGACGCGACGCTGTGCTTCTCCAACGCCTCGGTGTCCAACCCCTGGCGCGTCACCGGCTTCATCACCATGGAACAGCAGGTGGAGGCGCTCCAGGAGGAGGGCCGCATCGGTGACTTCCGGGTCTCCGACGCCGCTGACGACGACAACCAGCAGATCTCCGACATCCAGGCGTTCGTGGACTCCGGGGACTGCGACGCCATCATCATCTCGCCGTCCACCACCGCCACGCTGACCCCGGCCGTGGAGACCGCCTGCGAGAGCGGCGTCCCGGTCGTGGTCTTCGACCGCGGGGTCAACAGCGACTGCATGGTCACGTTCATCCACCCGATCGGCGGCTACGCCTACGGCGCGGACGCGGCCGACTTCCTGGTCGAGAACCTGGAGCCCGGCTCGACCGTGCTGGCTCTGCGCATCCTGCCCGGCGTGGACGTGCTCGAACACCGCTGGGCGGCCGCCCAGGAGATCTTCGGCGACAGTGAGCTGGAGGTGCTCGGCCACGAGTTCACCGAGGGCGACGGCGCCAAGATCAAGGACCTGGTCTCCCAGCACCTCCAGCGCGGCGAGGTCGACGGCATCTGGATGGACGCCGGGGACGGCGCCGTCGCGGGTCTGGAGGCCTTCGAGGACGCTGGACAGCCCTACCCGGTGATCGCCGGGGAGGACGAGCTGAGCTTCATGCGCAAGTGGCGGGAGGAGGACCTCACCGCGATCGCGCCGGTCTACTCCAACTTCCAGTGGCGTACCCCGGTCCTGGCCGCGAGCATGATCCTCGCCGGTGAGGAGGTCCCCTCCGAGTGGGTCCTGCCCCAGGAGCCGGTCCGCCAGGACGAGCTGGACGAGTACCTGGAGCGCAACGAGGACATGCCGTCCCTGCACTACGCGAAGTTCGGCGGCGAGGACCTGCCGGGCTTCCCCGAGGCCTGGACGCAGAGGTGAGGCGCGCGCTGGGGGTCAACACGTGGGTGTGGACGTCACCGCTGACCGACGCCGGACTGGAGCGGATCGCTCCCCGCGTGGCGGAGTGGGGGTTCGACACGGTCGAGCTCCCGGTGGAGAACGCCGGTGACTGGGACCCCCGGCGCGCCCGGGCCCTGCTGGACGGGCTGGGCCTGGCGGCCAGCGTCGTGCTGGTCATGGGGCCGGGCCGGGAACTGGTCGCCACCGACCCGTCCACCCGGTCCGCCACACAGGACTATCTCAGAAGGGTCGTGGACGCGGCGGCGACGGTCGGCTCCTCCGTCGTCGCCGGTCCGGCCTACGCCTCGGTCGGTCGCACCTGGCGGATGTCCCCGCGAGAGCGGGCGGGGATCGGCGCCGAGCTGACCGAGGCGCTGGCCCCCGTGGTCGGGCACGCCTCGACCGCGGGGGTCTCCCTCGCCGTGGAACCGCTCAACCGGTACGAGACCAGCGTGATCAACACGGTGGACCAGGGGCTGGAGATGCTCGCCGACCTGCCCGCCGAGCACTGCGGACTGGCCCTGGACGTGTACCACATGAACATCGAGGAGCGGGACGTGGCGGCGGCGATCAGCAGGGCCGGGGCGGGAGCCGCGCCGCGGGCGTCCGCGGGGGGCGGCGGAAGGATCAAACACGTACAGGTGTGCGCGAACGACCGGGGCGCGCCCGGCGCCGACCACCTGGACTGGCACGGGATCCTCGACGCACTGGACGATTCGGGGTACCGAGGCCCCCTGGTGATCGAGTCGTTCACGGCGGACAATGCCAGCATCGCCACGGCGGCCTCCGTCTGGCGTCCGCTGGCGGCGAGCCAGGACGCGCTCGCCGTCGACGGCCTGGCCTTCCTTCGTTCCCTGTCCCGGCAGGAGGGGGCGTCGTAGTGTGCTGGCCGCGAACGTTGCCGGTGTGACGGGTGGGACGGGAAACCGTTCCGGCCGCGGCACCGGGCGTTCTGGCTCCACCCGACCGCCTCGGTGTCCGCACCACCGTCGGCGGCAGGCCAGGATGACAACGTCCATCCCCCGCTCGGTGCCGCGCCCACCGGAAGGCGCTTACTGAAGTAGGGCGGCTCCCTCCCCGACAGGAGACGTCACGATGTCCGCACAGCAGCAGCCACCCTTCGACCCAGCGTTCCCCGCACCCCCCGCACCCGAGGTCCCCGACGACCAGGATCCGGTGGCGGCCACCCCGGCCACGTGGTGGCTGACCGGGGTCTCGCTCACGGTGGTCGGCGCCACCGTCGCCGCCAGCGTCGTCCTCCTCGGAGGCGACGGGGCCGCGGAGGGCGGGTCCGCGGCCGCCGCCTACCAGCCCGACGCCGACCGTGTCGGCGAACTCGTCGAGTACACCCGCATGGCCCATGAGGGGCTGGCCCCCGTGGTGGAGGCCATGGAGGAGTTCCTTCCCACCGACGGCTCACACCCGCCCCTGGAACCGACCGAACCCTCGGTGGTCCACTCCTGGCGCACCAGCGTGCAAGAGGCCGCGGAGCACTTCGGCGAAGCCTCCGAGGGCGACACCGCCCACGAGGTCGCCCGCGAGGGCCTGTCCTCCTCCACCCGCCTGCTGTCCATGTCGGTCGAGACCTATGCCAAGGCCGCGCTGGTCGAGGACGAGAACCTGCGCATGGACGCCCTCCACATCGCCATGGACCTGCGGGACCGGGCGGTCCACTCGTGGTCGGTGTCCGCCACCCACCTCGACATGGTCAGCGTGGACACCGGGCATGGCCACGTCCACCTGTACCTGCCCGCCGCACCCGACAGCGGGGCCCTCCGACCCGACGGCGCCGAGGCCGGAGAGGGCTCCTGGGACGGCCACGACCACTGAGCCCAGAACACCCGAACCCGAGCACGGAAGGCACCGACATGCCACGACCAGTCACCCTCTTCACCGGACAGTGGGCCGACCTGCCCTTCGAGGAGGTGTGCTCCCTGGCCTCCTCGTGGGGCTACGACGGTCTGGAGATCGCCTGTTGGGGCGACCACCTCGACGTCACCCGGGCCGCCGTGGACGACGAGTACGTGCGCGACCGGCTGGACGTGCTCAACCGCCACGGGCTGGGCGTGTGGGCGATCTCCAACCACCTGCTGGGACAGGCCGTCTGCGACGACCCGATCGACCAGCGCCACCGGGACATCCTGCCCGCGCGGGTGTGGGGGGACGGGGAGCCCGAGGGCGTGCGCCAGCGGGCCGCCGAGGAGATGAAGACCACCGCACGTGCCGCCGCGAGGCTCGGCGTGTCCACCGTGGCGGGCTTCACGGGTTCGGCGATCTGGAAGTACGTGGCGATGTTCCCGCCGGTGGGCGAGGACGTCATCGAGGCCGGGTACCGGGACTTCGCCGACCGGTGGAACCCCGTCCTGGACGTGTTCGACGAGGTGGGGGTGCGCTTCGCACACGAGGTGCACCCCTCCGAGATCGCCTACGACTACTGGTCGACCGAGAAGGCACTGGAGGCGGTGGGCCGCCGTCCCGCGTTCGGCCTGAACTGGGACCCCAGTCACATGGTGTGGCAGGACATCGACCCGGCCGGGTTCCTGTGGGACTTCCGTGACCGGATCTACCACGTGGACTGCAAGGACACCCGCAAGCGGGTGGGCAACGGCCGCAACGGGCGTCTGGGGTCCCACCTGCCCTGGGGCGACCCGCGCCGCGGCTGGGACTTCGTGTCGACGGGGCACGGCGACGTGCCCTGGGAGGACTGCTTCCGCACCCTGAACTCGATCGGCTACCAGGGGCCGGTCTCGGTGGAGTGGGAGGACGCGGGTATGGACCGGCTGGTCGGAGCCGCCGAGGCGGTGGCTTTCGTCCGGTCGAAGGCCTACGACCCGCCGGAGGCCTCCTTCGACTCCGCCTTCGGGGCGGACTGACCGGGGCCGGGCCCGTGCCCCGGCCGGCTTCCAGGCGGCCCGGGGCACGAGTGCGCCGGGCGGCGGCCGTCGGGGCGGGGGTACGGCGCGGCGCTCACATCATGGGGGCGATGACCACCCGGTAATGGCCGCCGTCCGCGGTGGAGACGTCGCGGCGGAAGTCGTTGACCCGGTTGACGGAGCTCTGCACGGCGTCGCTGCCGAAGGCCGCCGTGTCCACGGTGGGCAGGTGCTCCTCGACGGCGTGCACCGCCTCGTCGACGGACATGGCGGTGCCTCTGTGCTCGGGGGTGATACGCAGTCCGTCGTTGGTGAGGCGGCTGATCACGATCCGGAACATACCGGGTCTCCCTGAGGCGTCGGGGGTGGACACCGGCATTCTCTCCCATCGCCTCCGGACTCGGAAACGTTTGGCGGCGAAGGGTCGCGGGAGCCGGAGGCGGTCTGGCGGCGGGAACCGGGCGGGGGACCGGAGGGAGCCCTCCCCCGGTCCCCGCGGAGCCCCTGGTCAGACCTCCAGGGTCTCCTCGATGTTCTTGAGGCGGTGCCGCCCCAGGGCGAGGTTGCCCCGGGTTCGGTCGAGGGCCAGGTAGAGGAAGAGTCCCTGCCCCTTGCGGCTGGTGAGGGGACGGATGACGTGGTACTGGCCGGACAGGGTGATGAGGATGTCCTCGATCGCGTCGTTGAGCCCGAGCTGGTCCATGGTGCGCATCTTGGCGCGGACCACCTCGGTGTTCCCGGCGGCGGCGACGGTGAGGTCGAGCGAGTTGGTCGCGGCCAGGGTGCCCAGCGCCATTCCGCTGCTGTAGTCGACGACGGCGGCACCGATCGCCCCGTCGATCTCCATCATTTCCTTGAGCCCGGTTTCGATGTTCGGCATGCCCTTCTCTCTCCTTTGGGTACGTCGGCGCAGCGCCTTGTCGGCCATCCAGTGGCGCAGGCCCGCGACGCCGCGACGGGACGGGCCAGGGGTCACGCGGCCACCGACCGCGAACGGTCGACGGACAGCGAGCGGAGCGCGGTGAGGACGCGCTTCAGGACCCTTTGGTCCACGGGTGCGGCGACACGGGCGGCGGGGCGGGGCCGGTCCCGGTCACGGCGGGGCGGGTGGTCGGCGTCGCTCCGGGGCGGCGGGGGCACCCGTGCCGTGCGCACCAGCCGGCGCAGCCGCCGCAGGGCGAAGCCGAGGCTTCCCTCCGTGCGGCTCATGCGCACCTGTACGCACAGGTCGGAGCCCTCCAGGACTGCGAACAGCAGGTGGTGGTCGGCGTCGGTGACGACCACGTCCTCCAGCGCCTGGACGGCGCGCAGAGGACCACCGCGGATGGCCCGGAGGATCTCCCCCGTGTCCATGGCACGGTCGTCGGCACCGACGCGGGTGAGGACGTGTCCGGCTCGCCAGTCCACGAGGCAGGCACTGCGCACCCCGGGTGTTTCGAGCATCTCCCTCAACTGCTGGTCGAAACGCACGGCTGTCCTTTGCGAAGGCGGGGGCCGGTTCTCCCAACCGCCCGCGACGAATCAGGCGGACTGTCCTTTGCGGACATCACGAGAATAAGGACCGGACGGCCGAACCGCAGGCTTTTCGGTAATTTTCTGTGTCATGCCTGCTTGGAGGGGACGCGAAGTTCTTTGTGTCAGAAAGGCACCAGGGGAGGGATGCACGTTTCGCCCCAAGGACAAAAGTGATCTCCCGAAGCGCTCCGGACGAACACTTCTATCGCCGTGTGGGGTTTTCGGGTCTTGTGGCCCGGGCCAGGGCAGGAGGCACAGGTGCAGCAGGAGGCCCAGGTGGGGCGGCGCGGCGGATCGGGAGCCGTCGCGGCCGCCGCGGCACCCGCCCTCCGGCTGATGAGGCACATAAGGCGCCGTGGCGGGCGACAGCCACAGGGACCCTCGTTCTTGATATGGGAAGATCAGGACTTCCGCCCTCAGGCGAGGGCCGGAATACCCTTGTGCCGCGAAACCCGTCAAGGGGTTCCGGAGCCCCTGGGACCCTTCTCCGGACAGGTGAAAGCGTGGCGGCCGGAACATGGCAGTGCCCGGGCGAAACATTCCACGCGGCCGCTTTCCCGTGCTTGGGCACTCATTTCCCGTGTTCTCCGCGCACCACCGCTTCGCCGCCCTCCACGGCGGCGGGGCGACGGCCGGCGGCGACCCGCGCTAGGGTGTGTTACCAACCGACCGTTCGTTAAGTTAGCAAACCCTCGTGGGAAGCCCGGGGGTAGGGAGCAGCGCCTCTCGGGCCGCTCTCCGCACATCGGGCCGCTCCCACCAGGTAGATTCGACAACCGTGTCCAGATCTTCCCCTGTCGAACCAGCGCCCTCCCGACCAGGAGCGGCGGGGCGGCGGCGCTCAGGCCGCCCCGGCCATGACGCCGACTCCGTACTGCGCGTGGCCGCACGCGTGTTCAACGAACGCGGATACGACGGCACGAGCATGGAGGACCTGGCGCGCGCCCTGGGCGTGACCAAGTCGGCCATCTACCACCACGTCACCGGCAAGACCGAACTGCTGCGCCGCTCACTGGACCTGGCCATGGACGCCCTGTTCGAGGTCACCCGCGAGGAGGCCTCGACCACCGGTCCGGCCATCGACCGCCTGGAGTACGTGCTGCGCGGCAGCGTGCGGGTACTGGTGGAGGAGCTGCCCCACGTGACCCTGCTGCTGCGTGTGCGCGGCAACACCGAGGTGGAGAAACACGCTCTGGAGCGGCGCCGCGAGTTCGACCACCTGATCGCCGACCTGGTGCGCGAGGGCGCCGCCGAGGGCGACATCCGCCCGGACGTGGACCCGGCGGTCGCGGCCCGCCTGCTGTTCGGCATGGTCAACTCGATCGTGGAGTGGTACAAGCCCGACCGCGGCCTGGACCCCTCGGAGATCGCCGACACCCTGGCAGGAATCGCCTTCGCGGGTCTGAGCGGACGTGGAACGCGCCCCTTCGCGGAGTAGCCCCTCCAGCGTGGCCACCCCCGGCCCCAACGCCTGGGCGTGATCGCAACGTGACCTACTGAGGTGCCGCGCTTCCTAGGATGGCCACAACAGCATCCCCCACCTTCGAAGCCGGGAGCGGCGGCCGTGATCGACCACTTCACCCAGGGGCCGCTGACGCCCGCCATCGCCTACTCCGTCTCCGTGGTCGGCTCTTTCGTGGGGCTGATGTTCGCCGCCCGGGCCCGCAGGACCGTCGGCGCCGCCAGCTGGGCGTGGCTGGCGCTCAGCGCGGCGTGTATCGGCGGAACCGCCGTGTGGTCGATGCACTTCATCGCCATGATGGGCTTCCAGGTCTCCGGGACGGCCATCCGCTACGACGCCGTACTCACCGTGGCCAGCGGTCTGCTCGCCGTCGTGGTCACGGGCGTGGCCCTGTACCTGGTCACCACCCGCCGCACGCTCGGATCGCTGCTGGCCGGCGGTGCCGTCGCCGGGTCGGGGATCGTCGCCATGCACTACATGGGCATGGCCTCCATCAACATGCACGGCCACATGGGGCACGACCCCCTGTTCGTGGTGCTGGCCGTCGCCATCGCACTGATCGCGGCGACGGTCGCCCTCTGGTTCGCGCTGCGCCTGCGGGGCGTATCCGCGACCCTCGCCGCCTCCCTGGTCATGGGCGTCGCGGTCACCTGCATGCACTACACCGGCATGTTCGGCGTACACGTCACGGTCGACGAGTCGCCGGGCGATGCGCCGCTCCCCGGCTCGGCCTCCCCGGAGCTGCTGCTGCCGCTGCTCATCGGCCTGTTCGTCTTCCTGCTGGTGTGCAGCCTGCTGCTGATGCTGGACGTGGACGACTCCCCGGCCCGCGGCACCGCCTCCGCGAGTGCGGAGGACGAGGCCCCCGCGGAGGCCGAGGGGTCCTACGCCGCCCGGCACCGCTCCGACGACGTGTGGACCCGTCGGCGCTAGGGAGTGCCAGGCCGCGTTCGCCCTGCTGACGGCCTCGTGTGTCCGTTCCGCCACCCAGGCAGGAGGCCGCCGGTACCGCGCACCAGTCCGTAGGCGTGTGTGCCGGGCCTGGTCTCGCCAGCGTCGGCCGCGGCGTCGAGCGACCGCGCGCGGACGGGCACCACGCTCTCCCCCGGACGACGATTGACAAAGCGGAACACTGCTCCGTATGCTAACCGGAGCAGCGTTCCGCTTGTCAGCCCGGCGGAGGCGGGACGTTCCTGACCGCATCGCCCTCCGCCGACCGGATGAGACCGGCGGCAGAGGCCATCGAAGGGAAACGCGCGCCATGAGCGAATCGACCCACACAGCCGACACCTTCGGCTCGCCCTCCCCCGTCCTCTCGGTCAGTCCGGTGACGCTGTCAGTGCCCGGCCGAGCGGTGGACCTGGAGGTGCGGGTCTCCGCGCCCGTGACCGGGAGCGAGCTGCCGGTCATCCTCCTCTCACACGGGCAGGGCCACTCGAACAACCTCTCCTCGCTGAACGGCTACGCGCCACTCGTCGACTTCTGGGCGGCGCACGGCTTCGCCGTGATCCAGCCCACCCACCTGAGCTCGACGACGCTGAGCCTGGACACCGGCGCCCCTGAGGCACCTATGTACTGGCGGTCGCGGGCCGAGGACATGAAGCGCGTCCTCGACCAGCTCGACGTGATCGAGGCCACCGTCCCACAGCTCCTCGGGCGCCTGGACCGAAGCAGGGTCGCCGTAGCCGGGCACTCGATGGGCGGGCACACCGCGAGCCTGCTGCTGGGCGCCCGGCTCACCGATCCGCACGACGGAACGGAGGTGAACCTGGCCGACCCCCGGATCAGGGCGGGTGTGCTGCTCGCCGCGCCCGGCAGAGGCGGCGACGCCCTCACCGAGTTCGTGGCCGAGAACTATTCCTTCCTCGTGACCAGCGACTTCTCCGAGATGACGACGCCCGCGCTCGTGGTCGCCGGCGACAAGGACACCTCCGCCCACCTGACGGTCCGGGGCCCGGACTGGCACGCCGATCCGTACTTCCTCTCCCCCGGGCCCAAGTCCCTGCTCACCCTGTTCGACGCGGAGCACGGGCTAGGCGGGGTCTCCGGATACGACGTCGCCGAGACCACGGACGAGAGCCCGGAGCGGGTGTCCGCGGTCCAGCGGCTCACCTGGGCCTACCTCCGCACCGAGCTCCGCCTCGGGGACTCCGCTTGGCGGGAGGCGCGTGACACGCTGACAGCCGGCCCCGCCCCGATCGGACGGGTCGAGTCCAAGTAAGCCGAAGAGGCACCGTCTCCGAGGCCTGGAACGGGTGGCGGCCGGCGGCCGCGTCCCCGACCGCCACCGGCCCGGAACCTCGGACGCACTCTCCGAACCGGCCGGCTCTCCTCCGGCGGAGCGTCCCGCCCTCTCGCCGAGCGCGTCACCGCCACTTCTCTGATGGCATCGGCCCAAGGGCTACATCGGTCTGGACCGGGGCGTGTTCGTACCGTTCAGGGGCCGAGGCAAGCCGTATGGGAAGAAGAATGCCAGCACCGACCCCCGCAGCCCCGGAGAACGTCCGACCGCCCAGCTGAAGCACTGACGGGTCCCGCACAAGCCCCGCCGTCGTCCAACGCCGACGGGTGAGATCGCCCGGGCGCTCCTCTGGCTGATCTCCTTCCAGGTCGTCAGAACCCCAAAAACCCGGAGGGTGAAACTACTCAGCGACACCTCTTTCCGGGAACCTGGCCGTGGAGCGAGAAATGATTTCCGGCTGCGTTCCGTAGTTCACGTCACGACTCATGGATTGCCTCGCAGGATGACCATAAAATAGCCGACTAGTACAGATATCCTACCGAACGACCAGGCTTCGAATCTTCTCCACAAGCCCTTCAGGCCCTATCTCCTCCGACATACCAACAAGTCTTCCTCAGCAGGAAGGGCTCACAGGAATACCATTCTCGTATATCCATGAGCAAAGCGCGCCAAAGGCAAGATAACACCCACCAGCAAACAGGAAGTCCTCGACATCCTTGACCACACCAGGATTGATTATAGGCGAATCCAGCAACAGGCGTTTAAGTTCACTTCGGCGCCACATCGACCCCATGGCCGACCCATCTCCCTGTTCTACCGGAAAGGAAATCCAGTAACGATCCTGCCATAGGCCGTCTCATAGACCGCACCGGTATTGACTCCGCCTGCGACCCCTTCGATCTTCCACCATGGTGGATCACCATTCCTTGTGAACAATGTGCCACGCCTTCCGGTCTACTGAGTCCAAGCGCTAGTTGGATCTATACTGATCTTTGATGTGTGGGATGACATGCTTCTGACCTGGGAAGGTCGTTGGATCATGGAGCTCTACTCCCCTCCTCCGCACACCCCGGAGAATACGAGAAACGCCGCCTGACCGCGGCCGAACTGTTCAAGCAAGGAGAACTGTCCCAAGCCGAGGCCACTCGGATACACCACGTGAGCAGACAGGCCGTCCACACGTGGCACAAGGCCTGGAAGGCCGAGGGAGCAGATGCTCTCGCGGCCCGCTCCGTGGCGGCGCGCCCATGCTGGACGCCGACGCGCAGCGGCTCCTGCCCGCCCTGCTCGGCCAGGGTCCCATGGCCCACGGATGGCCCGACCAGTACTGGACTTTGGAGCGCATCAACCACCTCACCAGCGAGCGCTTCGGTGTGGGCTATGCCGACCCTTCGGGGGTCTGGCGGCTGCTTCAGCGGTTGGGATGGTCCGACCAAGTGCCCGCAACCCGAGCGGTCGAACGTGATGAGCAGGAGGTCGACCGTTGGCGCACCCAGGTGTGTCCACGGGTCAAAAAGGACGTTGAAACCTCGGGCGTGTGGACCGCCTTCGCTGATGAGAGCGGTGCCAGCACGAGTCCGCCCACCCGCCGCACCTGGGGTCGGCGAGGGCGTACCCCGCTGGTGGCCGCGCGAGGAGGCCGTCGGGGCAGGGCCAACGCCGCCGGGTGGCTGTGCGTGCACCCGGCCAGCGGGCGGGCGCGTCTGTTCCACTGTGTGCAGGAGGCCTCCATCACCCACGCCGACCTGCCTGTGGTGCTGGATGGGCCGCACCGGGCACTGCGGGGGCCGGTGGTGCTGGTCTGGGACAACCACTCCTCGCACACGTGCGAGCCGGTGGCCGTCCAAGTCGTGGCGCGGGACTGGCTGAGCGCGGTGTGCCTGCCCCGGTACGCGCCCGAGCTGAATCCGGTGGAGTCGTTGTGGTCCCATCTCAAGCGCATGCTCAGAAGCCGCCTGTTCCGAAGCCTGGAAGAGCTGGAACAGGTGGTCAACGCGCATCTTCGCTTGGTGCTCAAACGTCCGGGCCTGCCACGGGGATTCATCGGCTCGGTCGGGTTGCGGCCCTCCCCGCCCCCGACAGCCGAATTATCAAATTTCAGCACCCACCACAGACAAGGGCAATCAAACTCCAGCCAGTTCACGGGAAGAACTCTGAGTACAGTTCGTCGTACTTCTCCGAGTCCATCTGAAAATAACTATTACCGTCAAGGTAAAAAACTCTACTCAGGTAGCACTCATTAAAGAATGAAACCATCCACCCCAGGCTTGGAAACTCTATCTCGGTAGGCTCTCCCTCTAGCACTCCGGCCACGGAAGATCCTTTATCCACGCCCCACACTGCCGCATATATATCACTCCCACCACTCCCGAGAATGGGTACCCAACTTCCACCGAGGACAGAATCGCCTTCGTATAGGAATCTCCCCTCCGCGGCTTCTTCTAGAGAAAGCGGGAAATATCCTGGAGCTATATTTACATCATCCTGAGTCTGCCCCGGGTGGACTTCAATTCCATCGCACCAGCCAAACCAGGTTACAACTTCTTCGGGGACATGGGGCCCGAGAAATTTTCTGACACGTGAAGGGCTGCTGCCCGGAACAATCCACTGACTCACTGGACGACCCAGGCTGTTCAGTTTTTCTACCAGTGCATCGAGCTCGTCAGACAGCATTAAATCCCCTTACTGAACCCTCACAAAGCACTGGTCACCATCGCCAATACCGTTATCACGCAAGAACGGCCACAACGATTCGCGTCCATGGGGCACATTCTCTCTTCGCGATATCAGTGTCGTGGTCGAAGGTGTCCAGGACCTCGCCGAAACGGTCGCCCCGGCCCGGATCGCCGGGGACGGCGCCGGTGCCCCGCTCCAGGACTGTCGGGACGCCGTCTCCTCCGTAGGCCACGGTGATCCGTCCGGCGCGCTGGTCTCCGTCGACCGCCGCGTCCGGGTCACCGACCACCAGGTCGCGGACGCCGTCTCCGCCTCGTTCGGGCCGTCGCCCCCGCGCGACCATCGGAGACGGGACCCGACCGTGCCTTTTACCGGCACCGAGCAGCCGGCCGCAAGCTATATCCGAACGTTATTTCGCCCTTCGTGCACGAAACCATAAACAGCCCTTTCTTCGCAAAGGACGACATGCGGCCGAGGCATGTGCGGCACCGGACCAGGGCCCGCCCCCGCACAGGAGCCGCTCCGCACGGGCAGCGCGGAAGCCCCGGGCACCCGCGGACGCAACGCCGAGACCGACCGTCACGCACCTGTTCCGCTGTGTTCTCGCTGACCGCATCAGGCCAATCGCTTTCGTGCGCACCCCTGGCGCCGCAGTGGCGGCTCTCCCTACCATCCATAATCCGACCGGAATGTGACTAAGGTCATGGAAAGTAGTGAGCTGTGCTCGATCACTTCGCCCAGGACTGGCTGACCCCCGCCATCGCCTTCGCGGTCTCGGCCATCGGATCCTTCCTCGGGCTCTCCTTCGCCGCCCGCGCACGCCGCGCGACGGGTCCCGTGCGCTGGCAGTGGTTGGCCCTGGCCTCCCTCTCGACCGGCGGCATGGCCGTGTGGTCGATGCACTTCATCGCCATGATGGGCTTCCAGGTCTCCGGGACGGCCATCCGCTACGACGCCGTACTCACCGTGGCCAGCGGGCTCATCGCCGTCGCGGTCACAGCCCTCGCGCTCACCATGACCATCCTCAGGAGGACGGCCCCCTGGCTCCTGGCCGGCGGGTTCATCGCCGGTACCGGCGTCATCGCCATGCACTACGTCGGCATGTACTCGATGAACGTGCACGGGGACATCCACCACGATCCCCCGTACGTCGCCCTGGCCTGCGCCATCGCGCTGGTGGCCGCCACCGTCGCCCTGTGGTCCGCCTCCCGGCTACGCGGGCGCACGGCCATCGGAGCCGCCTCCCTCGTGATGGCGGTCGCGGTGACCGCCATGCACTACGTCGGCATGATGGGCGTCCACATCACGGAGCCCCGGTTCTCCCGCTTCGGCGCCCCGGACGGGGCCACCGCGGCCGACCTGCTGCTGCCCCTGATCGTGGGCCTGTTCATCTTCCTGCTGATCTGTAGCCTCTTCCTCCTGCTGGGTGTGGAGGAGGAGCGCCCCGCCTACACCCGGCGCCCGGTCCACGCCGCCCCGCCCCAGCCCGGAAGCGGGCCGGACACGGCCCCCGCCGACTACGCGCCCCGGCACGCCGCCGGCCCCCGAACCGTGCCGGGCGGCTCCGGCGACGTGTGGACCAGACACCGCTGAACCTGACCCGGCCGGACGGCCGGTGGCACGGCCGAAAAACCAGTGGCACGCCCCGGTCCGCCGCTCCTAGACTCACCGGGCCGGAGCGCCGCGACCACGGCGGCCCACGACGACGGAGAGGAAGAAGAGCCATGCCCGTCTTCTCGAATGGTTTGCACCCGACCTTCCCGATCGTTCACGAGCCCTGAAGGACCGAGAACACCCCTTCGGACGGCTCGCCCCACAGAGAGCCCGTCGTGAGTACGCACAACAGCACAGACGCACCCCTCACCCACCCGCTGGCCGCACTGGGATGGAACCGCCGTGTCGAGCAGGCCTTCGACGCCGTCGCCGCCGCGAGCGCCCATCCCCTGGTCCCCGCGCGCGTCGCCTCCTCCCGCCGCGGCGGGGCGGTGGTCCACCTCCCCCGGGAGACGGCCGCCGACTACTCGCCCGCCGTCACCAAGGCGGCGCGTGCCGATCCGTCCACCGCTCCGTGCGGCGGCGACTGGGTCGCGGTACGCCGCTCCGGCGACGTATGGCTCGTCGAGGCCGTCCTCGAACGCGCCGGCAGCCTCGTCCGCCAGGGCGTGGCCAAGAATTCGCACGACCAGGTGCTGGCCGCCAACATCGACGCGGTCCTCATCTGCGAGGCCGCCGACCAGGGCCCCAACGTGGGCCGCCTGGAACGCTTCCTGAGCCTGGCCTGGGCGAGCGGCGCGACCCCGGTCGTGGCGGTCACCAAGGCCGAGCTGGCCGGGGACCGCCTCCCCGAGGTGCTCGAACTCATCGAGTCGGTGACCATGGGCGCCGACGTGTACACCGTCAGCGCGCACACCGGCCTCGGGCTGGAGGAGCTGTCCGCGAGGTTGCTCCCCGGAAGCACCTGGGTGCTGCTGGGCACCTCCGGAGCGGGCAAGTCCAGCCTGGTCAACGCGGTGTCCGGGCGCACGCTGATGGACACCGGGCAGATCCGCCAGGACCGCCGGGGACGGCACACCACCACCCACCGCCAGCTCCTGCGGCTGCCCGGCGGCGCGCTGGTCCTGGACATCCCCGGCGTGCGGCGCATCGACGTGCCCGGTGTCGAGGAGGGCGTGGACCGGACCTTCGCCGACGTTCAGGAGTTCGCCGAGCGATGCCGTTTCCGCGACTGCGCGCACGGCGACGAGCCCGGTTGCGCGGTCAACGCCGCCGTGGACGAGGGCGAACTGGACGCGCGGCGTCTGGAGCGCTGGAACCGGCTCCGGCGTGAGGCCGAGTGGAACCGGTCCCGGGGCGACGCCCGCCTGCGCGCCGAGTGCCGGAAGCAGTGGAAGGCCGCCGAACGCCAGGCCAGGGAGAACACCTGGCGCAAACGGGGCCGCTAGCGGCGGGGCCCTCCGCCTCCTGGGCGGGGCGGAGGGGCCCGTACGCGTCGCGGAACCCGTCAGAAGCCGAAGGCCCGCCGCGCGTTGCCCGCGATGGCCCCCGCCAGTTCGTCCTCGTCCATGCCCTTGGCCTCGGCCAGCGCCCGCAGTGTGTGCGGGATGAGGTAGGGGGCGTTGGGGCGGCCGCGGTAGGGCTTGGGGGTGAGGAACGGCGCGTCGGTCTCCACCAGCATCAGTTCCGGCGGCGCGGCCGCGGCCGCCTCACGCAGGGACTCGGCGCTGGCGAAGGTGACGTTGCCCGCGAAGCTCATGAAGTAGCCGTGCTCGGCGCACACCTTGGCCATGTCGGCGTCGCCGGAGAAGCAGTGGAAGACCACCCGGTCCGGAGCTCCCTCGTCGGCCAGGATCCGGAACACGTCCTCGTGGGCGTCCCGGTCGTGGATCATCACGGCCTTGCCGTGGCGTTTGGCGATGCCGATGTGGCGGCGGAACGACTCCTCCTGCGCCCGCGCTCCCTCGGGGCCGGTGCGGAAGGTGTCCATGCCGGTCTCGCCGACCGCGACGACCTGGGGCAGGGCGGCCAGCTCGTCGATCCCGGCCAGCGCCTCCTCCAGCACGGCCGCTCCCCCGGCCTCCCGGGTCCTGCCCGCCCAGTCGGTGTCGTCGACCTCCACGCCCGGTGCGCCGTCGCCGTGCACGATGCGCGGCGCCTCGTTGGGGTGCAGGGCCGCGGCCGCCCACACCCTGCCCGGGTACGCGGCGGCGACCTCGGCCGCCCACCGCGACGACGGCAGGTCCACGCCCACCTGCACGAGCGGGGTCACCCCGACGCCCTCGGCGGCGGCGATGACCTCCTCGACATCCGGGGCCTGCATGTCCATGTGGGTGTGGCTGTCGGCCACCGGGACACGCAGGGGTTCGGGTACCGGCGGGGGCGTCTGGTTGTTGCGCTCCCTGACTGCTTTCCCGCTGCGCTTGCCCATGTTCACGTTCCTCCGCGAAGGCGCGCCGACGGGCGGTGCCCGTCGGCGCGGTCGTCCTGTCTTCCGGCGGTGGCCGAGCCCTACTCGGCGGCGCCCTCCAGGCGTGCCAGCTCCTCGTCCACCACCGACTGGTCAAGCTTGGTGAACAGCGGCTCCGGGCGGCTGAGCGGGGTGCCCGCCGCGATCGGTGTGGACTCCCAGCGCGCCTCGTTGTCGGCGTAGTCCCCGGTGATCACCGGGTAGTCCACCTCCTCGCCCGAACCGCCGATGCGATCGCGCCCGGTGTCGATACGGGGCATGCCCGTCCAGGTCCCGGTACCGCCGAGCATCGCGTACACCTTGTTCGCCGACTCGGGCAGGTACGGGGTGAGCAGCGTGTTGGCGTCCTGGACCAGCTGGAGGGCCACGTGCAGCACGGTGGCCATCCGCTCCGGGTCGGTCTTCTTCAGTGCCCACGGAGCCTGGTCGGAGATGTACTTGTTGGCCTCGGCCACGGTGCGCATGGCCTCCTGTAGCCCGGCCTTGAACTGGGACCGCTCCAGCCGCTCCCCGACCCTGGCGAACGCGGCCCTGGAGTCCTCCAGGACCCGGCGGTCCTCGTCGGTCAGCTCACCGGCGGCGGGGATCTCACCCAGGTTCTTGGCGGCCATCGAGATGGAGCGGTTGACCAGGTTGCCCCAGGCCGCCACCAGCTCGTCGTTGTTGCGACGCACGAACTCGGCCCAGGTGAAGTCGGTGTCCTGGGTCTCGGGGCCGGCGGCCATGATGTAGTAGCGCAGCGCGTCGGCCGAGTAGCGCTCCAGGAAGTCGCGCACGTAGATCACCACGCGGCGCGAGGAGGAGAACTTGCGGCCCTCCATGGTGAGGAACTCGCTGGAGACCACCTCGGTGGGCACGTCGAGCCTGCCCAACGGCCCGGGGTCGCCGTCCCGGTCGCCCTCACCGTTGGCGCCCAGCAGGATCGCGGGCCAGACCACCGAGTGGAAGACGATGTTGTCCTTGCCCATGAAGTAGTAGGACCGGGCGTCCCCGTTCTGCCACCAGCGGCGCCAGGCCTCGGGCTCGCCGACGCGCTTGGCCCACTCCACCGACGCGGACAGGTAGCCGATGACCGCGTCGAACCACACGTACAGGCGCTTGTTGTCGTTGTCGCTCCAGCCCTCCAGCGGGACGGGCACGCCCCAGTTGAGGTCGCGGGTGACCGCGCGCGGCTGGAGGTCCTCGGTCAGGTTCAGGGAGAACTTGAGGACGTTGGGCCGCCACTCGCCCTCCTTGCCCTTGAGCCAGTCCGTGAGGACGTCGGCGAAGGCGGGCAGGTCGAGCATGAAGTGCTCGGTGTCCACGAACTCGGGCGCCTCACCGTTGATCCGCGAACGGGGCGAGATGAGGTCGATGGGGTCGAGCTGGTTGCCGCAGTTGTCGCACTGGTCGCCGCGCGCGCCGTCGTAGCCGCAGATCGGGCAGACGCCCTCGATGTAGCGGTCGGGGAGCGTGCGTCCGGTGGAGGGGGAGACCGCGCCCTTGGTGGTGTGGGCGAAGACGTACCCGTTCTCGTACAGCGTGGTGAACAGCTGCTGGGCGACGGCGTAGTGGTTGCCGGTGGTGGTACGCGTGAACAGGTCGTAGGACAGGCCGAGTCCGACCAGGTCGTCGGCGATGACCCGGTTGTAGCGGTCGGCCAGCTCCCGGGGGGTCACGCCCTCCTGGTCGGCCAGCACCTGGACCGGGGTGCCGTGCTCGTCGGTGCCGCTGACCATCAGCACGTGGTTGCCCGACATTCGCTGGAAGCGGGAGAAGACGTCGGAGGGGACCCCGAAGCCGGACACGTGGCCAATGTGGCGCGGTCCGTTGGCGTAGGGCCATGCGACCGCGGTCAGGATGTGGCGATTCGACGACATGACCCAAGCCTAAAGGGGTCGGCGGCCTGCCGCGCACGCCTTTTCCCGTGTGCGGCCGCGCGGCGGACCCGGTGCGAACGCCGTGCGAACTCCATGTCCGGGCAGATATTCGCATTTCCGCACCGAAAGGACATTCCCCAGGGTTTGCCGCTGCACGTATGCTCTGCGAGACGGACCGTGTGCCGCCGGGACACGCGGCGACGGACAGCGCTCCCTCCCCGGCCCTACCTGAGGCGGTGGTCACCTTGGTTACTGGTGCCCTACCCCGTCCTGCCAGGCACACCACCGCGCTGCTCACCAGCGTGGTGCTGCTCGTCATCCTGTCCTTCCCCGTCGCCTCCGGCGTCGGGCAGCCGGCCTCCCCGCCCATGCCGCCGCACGGCCTGCTCAGCGCCCCCGCGCACGAGCAGGAGCAGGCGGACGAGCAGGACCGGGCGACCCCGCGCGAGCGCGCGGACCTGGCCGAGAACCCGATGGTGACCGTCGGGCCGCCCGCCTCCACCTGCGACCAGCGTTCGGTGCTGCGCGACCTCCCGGACGCGGTGCCCAGCTGCGCGCTGCGCCTGGCGGTGTGGGACCAGCCCTGGTGGCCGCTACAGCCCCCGAGCTTCGACCCCGTTCCCGAACAGGTCGCCCACGGGGAGCTGCCGCCGACACGGGGACCCCCTCTCACCGCGAACACCCCCGTCTGACCATCCTCCGGACCGCACCCCCTGCCCGGGCCCACCGGGCGTGCGTTCGGACCATCCGTATTCGCAGTGAGAGGTACCAACCCCTTGTCCAGTCAAACGGGAGCAGGAGGGCGCTGGACACGCGCGCTCATCTCCCTTCTCGTCATCCTCGTCGCGTTCGGCGCGGCGTGGTTCATGCCGCCGCGCCTGGGGCTCGACCTCAGCGGCGGCACCCAGATCGTCCTGGAGGCCCAGGACGGCCCCGACGGCACACCCGCCAACTCCGAGAACACCGACAAGGTCGTCGAGGTGCTGCGCCAGCGCATCGACAGCCTGGGCGTGGCCGAGGCGACCATGTCGCGATCCGGTGAGAGCCGGATCATCGTCGAGCTGCCCGGTGTGCAGGACCCGGCGGAGGCCGCGCAGGTCGTCGGCCAGACCGCGCAACTGTCCTTCCACCCGGTGCTGGGCGTCGGCCAGCAGGACGGCCAGGGCGTGCAGGCGCCCGCGGGCGACTTCGGCAACGCTCCGGAGGCCACCGCGGACGAGGCCCGTCCCCCGGCCGACACCGAAGGCGGGGAGGAGTCCTCCGGCGAGGGCGCCGAAGGCGGCGAGGAGTTGTCGCCCGAGGACATGACGCCCGAGCAGCTGGAAGAGCTCATGGGCGGCATGAGCGGCCAACAGCAGCAGCCGGGCCAGGCCGACCCCTCCGCGGAGAACCCCGAAGACGTCGTGACGACGCTTCCGGACTCGGACGGCACGAACCTACAGCTGGGTGAGAGCGTCATCCAGGGCGACCAGGTGGCCAGCGCCGACGCGGTGCTGGACAGCGTCAACCGCGCCCAGTGGACGGTCAACGTCGACTTCCGCGGCGAGGGCCGCGACCAGTGGACCGAGCTGACCGCCGACGCCGCCTGCTACCAGGAGAACGACCCGCGCCGCCGGGTGGCGATCGTGCTGGACGAGCAGATCATCTCCGCCCCGGAGGTGAACCCGGAGTTCGCCTGCGACGTGGGTATGCCGGGCGGGTCCACCACCATCACCAGCCCCGACTTCACCAGCGAGTCCGCGAACGAGCTGGCCGTGCTGATCGAGGGCGGCTCGCTGCCGCTGCCGGTCACCGAGGTCCAGCGCCAGACGGTCGGCCCGACCCTCGGTGCCGCCGCCATCCAGGCCAGCGCCATCGCCGCCGTCCTGGGTCTGGCCTTCACCGCGCTGTACATCACGTTCGTCTACCGCCTGGTCGGTTTCCTGGCCTCGCTCGCGCTGGCGTTCTACACGCTGATCGCCTACGGGGCCCTGGTCGCCATCAGCGCCACGCTGACCCTGCCGGGTCTGGCGGGTTTCGTGTTGGCGATCGGTATGGCCATCGACGCCAACGTGCTGATCTTCGAACGCGCACGTGAGGAGTACCAGCGCCAGACGAAGACCTACGAGGCGAACAAGTCCGCGGGGATGCGGGACGCCACAGAGGACGAGGCGGCCAAGGCCGAGACCGGGGTGCTCACCCGGCGCCGCCGGCGGGCGATCCCGCCGAGTCTGGAGAAGGCGTTCGTCCAGGGCTCCCGCAAGGCGTGGAGCGCGGTCATCGACACGAACATCACCACGCTCATCGCCGCTGCCCTGCTGTTCATCTTCGCCTCGGGCACGGTCCAGGGCTTCGGTGTGACCCTGAGCATCGGTACCCTCGTCTCGATGTTCTCCGCGCTGGTCATCGCGCGTGTGTTCGTCGAGTGGGCGGTGCGCCGCGCGGTCATCCGCAACCACCCGGGGATCAGCGGCCTGAACAGGATCGGACGGGTCCGCACCTGGCTGGTCGAGAAGAACCCCGACCTGATGAGGCACCGTGGCAAGGGCATGGTCGTGGTGGGCCTGATCGTGGCCGCCGCGGTCGCCGCACCGCTGATCCGTGACACCAACCTGGGCGTGGAGTTCACCGGCGGCCGGGTGATGGAGTACGAGATCACCGGCGAGGGGGACATCTCGGTGAACGATGCCCGCGAGCTCGTCTCCGACCTCGACTTCCCGGGTTCGGACACCGCCGTGGTGCAGGAGTCCGGCGACAGCGACCTCGCGGTGCGCACCGGCGACATCTCCGACACCGATGCCGCCAGGATCTCCGACGCCCTGTCCGAGGAGACCGGCGGCGTGGAGCGGGTCAGCGACGAGCTGATCGGGCCGAGCATGGGTGATGAGCTGCGCAACCGCGCGCTGATCGCCCTGGGCGCGGCCCTCGCGCTCCAGCTGGTCTACCTGGCATGGCGCTTCCGCTGGTCGTTCGGTGTCTCCACCATGCTGTCGCTGGCGTTCAACCTGGTCCTGGTGATCGGGCTGTTCATCTGGCTGGGCAAGCCGATCGACGGCGTGTTCCTCGCCGCGCTGCTGAGTGTCATCGGTTTCACGGTCAACGACACGGTGGTGGTGTTCGACCGGGTGCGGGACGAGTGGGCCAGGGACGAGAAGTCGAAGTTCCCGGAGATCGCCAACCGCGCGGTGCTCAACACCCTGCCGCGTACCATCAACACCTCGGTCGGTGCGCTGATCATCCTGGGCTTCCTCACCTTCCTCGGTGGGTCCTCGCTCCAGGACTTCTCCATCGCCATGCTGGTCGGTCTGACCACGGGTGTGCTCTCCACGGTCTTCGTCGCCGTCCCGTTGGCTATCTGGCTGCAGAGGTGGGACAAGACCGATCCGCCGCACGTGGTCAGGGACCGCAAGGCCAAGCAGAAGGTGGCCGCCAAGGCCGCCCGCGACGCCGACGACGGCGCGGTCGTGTAGCGGCCGCACCCGCTCCGTGACGGGGCCCCGGGGGCGTACGGCGTCCCCGGGGCCCCGCTCGCGTCCGGGGCGGGTCAGCCCGTCTGGGCGGGCGCCGGGGCACCCTCGGAGGCCTGTACCAGGACGAAGCCCCGCCCTTCGAGGGACAGCTGGAACGCCTCGCCGCTGCCCCGGCCGATGAGCGCTCCGGCCTTCACCGTGCGGCGCACGCCCGTCTTCAGCGAACTGGCCCAGGCGACCGCGGCGTCGGTGTCCACGAAGGTCGGCTGGTCGACGTTGATCAGCGCCGGGGAGCCGTGGCAGGCGATGGCCACCCTGCCGCGCCCGGAGAAAACCGTGTTGAAGAGCCCGCCGGCCGCCATCCCCGCGCCCTTGACCCGGTTGATGTCCCATTTCAGCCCGGACTCGAAGGCGAGCACGTTGTCGCCGCTGACCGTGACCTGGTCGTCCTCCAGGTCGATCAGGTGGACGTCCCAGGCGTCGCGGGCCAGGAACACGTCACCGCGCCCGGACACCCTCATCAGCTGTAGCCCCTCGCCGGTGAAGGCCTTCTTGAAGAACTTCCCGACGCTGCCGGCGCCCTCGTAGGAGAAGTCGATCCGCCCCTGGTAGGCGACCATGGAGCCCTGCCGGGCGAGGAACTCGCCGTTGAGGCCCACCCGGAGCATCTTGTGGTTCTGTAGGTGCATCCCTGGCTGGTTGGTTTCCTGTGCCTGCTGGAAGAGCTGACTTCTCATGACATGTTCCTCATCGATGGTCGACCTGTTCGAATAGCTCAGACACGCCACACCGGGAAGGGTTCCGGTCCCTCAATCCGCCCGTACGGCGGGCACGATCCCGTGTACCAGGTCGTAGATCCGGCGCTTGGGGACACCGGTCTCCTTGGCCACACGGGTGATCGCCTCCTTGCGGCGCACGCCCTCCTCCTCCAGGACGGAGACCGCGGCCAGCAGATCGGCGTCGCTGGTCTCCTCCGGTCGCTGGCGTGCCCCCTCCACCACGACGGAGATCTCACCCCGTACGCCCCCGGCGGCCCACTCCGCCAGCTCTCCGAGACCGCCCCGGCGCACCTCCTCGTAGGTCTTGGTCAGCTCCCGGCACACGGCGGCGCGCCGGTCGGCGCCGAAGGCCCCGGCCATCGCCTCCAGCGTGGCCGCGACGCGGTGCGGGCTCTCGAAGAACACCATCGTGCGGCGCTCGGCCCCCAGATCGGCCAGGTAGCCGGACAGGCCCTTTCGGGGAGGGAACCCCTCGAAGCAGAAGCGGTCGGTCGGCAGGCCCGAGACCACGAGCGCGGTGGTCACGGCGGACGGCCCCGGGACGGCGGTCACCGGGATGCCCTCCACGGCGCATGCGGCGGCCAGCCGGTAGCCCGGGTCGGACACCCCCGGCATCCCGGCGTCGGTGACGACCAGGACGTCGCGCCCGCCGCGCAGGTCGGTGAGCAGTTCGTCGGTGCGGCGGCTCTCGTTGGCGTCGTAGTAGGACACCACGCGCGCGCCCTCGGCCCCGCCCAGACGCACGTTCGCGCGTGAGGCGAACTGGCGTAGCCTACGGGTGTCCTCGGCGGCGATGACGCGAGCGCTCTCCAGCATGCGCAGCAGCCTGGGCGGCGCGTCCTCCACGTTCCCGATGGGCACACCGGCGAGCGTCAGGGTCCCCGTCGCCCCCGCACCAGCTCCACCCTCAACCACTGTGATCTCCGTCCTGTCGCGCGCTACGGTTGGCTCTGTTATGCCACCCGAAACCTGGTTTCGTGATCCGTCCGCAAAGGACGACCATCTCCGGCCCCAACCTACGAGCCGAGGCAACGGGTTCCCCTCCTTGAGGAGGGGGCCTTCGGCCCCGGTGGTCGGGGGACCGACCGTTACCAGCACCAGCCAACACCAGGGAGGTGACCGGTTGGCTACGTTCCACCCGGGTGAGGAGGCCCACCAGGCCGGGCTTCCTCAACGGCCTGCTCTGGGGCACGCGTCGGCGGCGCCCACCGCGAACGGCGGGACCCCCTCCGGGAAGAGGAGCGGAACGGGGCGCGGAGACCACGCACGCACGCGCGTCTCCCCCGGCGGGCGCGCCGGGAGCCGCACCGGTCGGCTGACGGTGCGCGGCAGCGGCAGCCTGCAAACCCCGCACGGCCCGGTCACGACCTCATGGAAGAACCTGCGTCTGCTCCAGCGGGCGGACGGTTACGGCTACACCACACAGAAGGAGGCAGGGGCTTCCTTCCCCGCCTGAGAGCGGGGTATCCACCCCACACACCTGATGACCACCACCGCACACTCCTCCGAGGCAGAGCCCTCGTCCCCGCCGCGGTCGGCGCGCATCCGCGACCGCCTCCTGCCGGTCGGTCCCGCTTCTTCCTGGCCGGGCTGGTTGGGCGCCTCCCTCGTCGCGCTGTTCGCCGGGGCCCTGCGCTTCGTCAACCTCGGCGAGCCCGACCGGATCTACTTCGACGAGACCTACTACGCCAAGGACGCCTACGGGCTCCAGGAGTTCGGCTACGAGCACGAGACCCTGGAGGAGCCGGTCGAGGCCGACGACCTGCTCAACCAGGGACAACAGGACATCTTCACCGGCGCGGGCGACTTCATCGTGCACCCGCCGGTCGGCAAGTGGATGATCGCGCTGGGCGACTGGTCGTGGTCACTCCTGCCGTTCGGTACGACCATGACCCCGGAGGCGTGGCGGTTCGCCTCGGCCCTGGCCGGGATGGTCTCGGTCCTCATCCTGGTTCGGCTCGCCACCAGGATGACCCGCTCGGTGCTGTTGGGCTGCACGGCGGGACTGATCCTGGCGCTGGACGGCCTGCACTTCACTCTGAGCCGCATCGCCATGGTGGACATCTTCCTCACCCTGTGGATCCTGGCCGGGTTCGCGTGTTTGGTGATCGACCGGGACAGCACCAGGGAACGGTGGTCCCGCCTGTCGGAGGCGGGGGTGAACCTGGCCTCGGTGGGCTGGCTGGGGATGCGCTGGTGGCGCTTGGCGGCGGGGCTGTGCTTCGGCCTGGCCGTCGGCACCAAGTGGTCGGCCCTGTTCTTCGTGGCGGCCTTCGGCCTGCTCACGGTGGCGTGGGACTACGGGGCCCGCAGCAGTGTGGGCCAGCAGCACCCGTTCTGGCGGTGGCTGGGGATCGACGCCGTCCCGGCGTTCGTGCAGACCGTGGTGGTGGCGGGGGTCGTCTACCTGGTCTCGTGGTCGGGGTGGCTGTTCACCCGCGGCGGCTACAACCGCGACTACGCGGACGGCATGCTGCCCGACTGGCTGCCCGGCTTCCTGAGCGCACCGGTGGAGGCGCTGTGGAGCCTGGTGGACTACCACAGCCGGATGATGAACTTCCACACCGAGTTGACCAGCGACCACTCCTATATCTCCGCTCCATGGGAGTGGCTGGTCATGCGCACCCCGGTGATGTTCCACTACAACGGCGAGGCCGTCGGGTGCGGCAGCGGCGACTGCGTCACCTCCGTGGTCTCCATCGGCACGCCGATCATCTGGTGGACCAGCCTGCTCGCCCTGACGGTGGTGTTCGGTTGGTGGGCGACCTTCCGCGACTGGCGCGCGGGCGCGGTACTGCTGGCCGTGGCGGCGGGGTGGCTGCCGTGGTTCGCCTACCCGGACCGCCCCATGTTCCTGTTCTACGCGCTCCCGATACTGCCGTTCCTGGTCCTGGCGATCGTGCTGGCGCTGGGCCTGGTGCTGGGAGCGGGCGAGGAGAGTCCGCGCTTCGCCCCGTACCTGAGGGCGGTGGGCGGCATCGTCTACGGCGTGGTCCTGCTGCTGATCGTGGCCTGCTTCGCGTACTTCTACCCGGTGCTGTCGGCGTATCCGATCGACGAGGGGGTGTGGAGCGAGCGCCTGTGGTTCGACGTGTGGATCTACGGCAGCGGCGGTTCCTGAACACTTCGTCGGTAATCCCGCATTCCACCGAATCCCCATTAGTGGGTCGGCGGGCGGAAATCAACAGTTCGGAGTTGCCGAAACAGGACACGGGAAGAGGGCGGTTCCCGAGCGGAAACTCTCGGCAGGGCACCGCCCTCCCTGGTACTGTCAGCAACTGGTTGCTGTTGTAGTTTCCATGGATGCCCAAGGCGCCTCGCGGAACTTCACGTGGGCGCTCGTCGATACGGGGATTACTCGCCGGTCCGGCGCCCGGCGACCCGGGGCCAGCAGGGTGCGGCCCCGCAGTAGTCCCTAAGGGAGAGCACATGGCTCAGGGCACCGTGAAGTGGTTCAACTCTGAAAAGGGTTTCGGGTTCATCGCCGTCGAGGGCGGTCAGCCCGACGTGTTCGTCCACTACTCGGCGATCGCGGGCACCGGCTTCCGGAACCTGGAAGAAGACCAGAAAGTCGAGTTCGACGTCATTCAGGGCCCCAAGGGCCCGCAGGCGGCGGACGTCAAGGCGGTCTAGACCCGTTTCTTCCGCGGTTCGCGGGGTCCGGCCGCCGCACGGAACCACTACCCGCGACCGCGATCCTTTCCTTGTCGGTACGCCCGAGCAGCCGGGGTCGGGTTCGATGAATCACAGCCGGGTCCAGGACCCGGGGCACCGCCCGGCGACCCCGAGCCGGCTTCGTCGGCAGGTCCGTGATCCGGCCAGGCGTTCCGAGTGAGGACGCGTTCTCCCGGCCCTCCGCTCCCGAGCGGAGGGCCGGTCCGCGTCCGGCACCCGGGTAACCGGTCCGCGTTCGGCGCCCGGGCAATAGGGGCAGGGTTACCCAACCTCGCCGATACCGGTTAACCTGCTTGAAGCCGTTCGGTACACCGAGGGACGAGGATCGCGCATGTTCAACATCAGCGGAGGAGAGCTCATCGTCCTCCTCCTGCTCGCGCTGCTGATCTTCGGTCCCGACCAGCTGCCCAAGGCCGCCCAGCAGGTCGGCCGGGTGCTGCGCCAGCTACGGACGATGGCCAACTCCGCCTCCAACGACATCAAGGAGGGGCTGGGCCCGGAGTTCAAGGACTTCGACGTGCAGGACCTCAACCCCAAGCGCTTCGTGCAGAAGCACTTCTGGGAGGACGAGGAGCCGGAGAAGAAGCCCGTGGCCAGGCTCAACGGCAAGCGCCCGCCCTTCGACGACGAGGCCACCTGACCACCCGCGCTCCCGCCCGCGGCCCTCACGCACGCCTCGGCCGGGGACGGCTCCCCGTCGCCCCGTCCGCGGCGCTCAGCCCACGAGCATCAGTATGAAGAGGCCGAGACCCAGCAGGATCACCGATCCCACGATGATCGTCGGAGAGCCGACCGCCAGGACCAGTACCTCCACGGCCAGCGCGCCGCCGAAGGCCCCGACCAGCCAGGGCCAGCGCGGCCCCGGCTCCCAGCCGTGGCGGCGTTCCCGTCCGAGCGTGATCAGGAACGCGGCTCCGGTGAGCAGCCAGAACGCCAGGTGGGCGAGCGCACGGGTCTCCGGTTCGACGTAGTCGGCCATCCCGCCGACCACCATCACGTAGGTCATCGTCCCCGCGAGCAGCCGCCAGTGTCCGCGTCCCCTGTGGGCCGGGATGACCTTGCGCCGGGCCGGCGTGGTGCGCCGGAAGCGCTCGGCCGCGACCAGGGGATCGTCATCCTCCACCGGTTCGACCGTGGTCTCCGACAGCGGCTGGGCAGGGGGCTCGGGCGGTGGTTCGTACCCACCGGCCGGGTTGGGTTCCTTGGGGGAGGGACGGACGGGTTCCTCGGGGGACTGGTACCCGCCCGGGTACTGGGGGGAGTCGGACACGGGTGATCCGCCCCTTCACGGTCGCGCGGCCGGCCCGGACAGGACCGGGGGTTGATGACCAGGTCCCTACCCGGTGTCGCCCGCGGTCAAATCACCCGCCCGCCGGGCTTCCGCGGCCGCGGTGGAAAGCGGGAGGACACCGTGGAAAGGCGGAGAAAGGAAAAGGGCCCGACCAGGTCCGCGTGAACCGGTCAGGCCCGACACCGGTGAGGGCCCGTGAGAGCCCGTCCGGCGGGCTGGTTACAGCCAGGCCCACCCGCTGTCACGGGCAGTAATAGTGTGCGTGGTCATGGCATCTACCTTTCGTGTGGCTTCCAGCCCATCCCACGACCACGATGGCGTAGAACGCTCTCCGCCCGCAAGCCCTGGAGCCAAATGTTCATCGTTTTATGGCGCGGCCGCCGCCAAGCCCGCGACGGCAACCGGTCAATAACCGACACCCGGACTGTTCTCGCAGTTCGGAGGGCCTTCTATTACCGTTCGCAGTACGCGCTCTCCTCGTTGCCCTGCCAAAACAAGACCACACCATGGCAAAAATATCACCGTCACCATAACCGAGAGCGACGGAGTTCTTATTCAACCACAGACGGAAAGCAGGATATGCACCGAGCGATCGGGAACCGGAACTTGAGGCACCACGGCCGGACACCAGGCAGGATCTGCCGACCGGGATGTCGGAAACCTACTATATGCCCACCTTTGTGAAATAACACCCGTCTCATCCCTACATGACCCTCTGTCATGGCCACACGGCGTCGTGCGCCCCGGCAAGCACACCCCGAACGCCTGGGTGGCTCCGTTTCGGTCATGCACAAAACCGGATATATGCCTTTCCTCTACTCTGCTGGTTCCTCCCCAGGACACCCCTCCGGCGAGCTCCCCAGCACGGCGCCCACACCGTTTTCCACCGATATGCCCGTGGTACCAGTGGGTAAGTTCGTTCGTTACCTCCGCAGTCGGCAAGAACCCCGCCTAAAGTGGAAAGAGCCGCCCCAAGGCGGTGTGCGGGTGACACCGCCGCACGCCCCGGAAGCGGGGACGTGGAGTCTCCCCCCTGGCTGTCATACGCATGGAAGGCACCCCCGTGAGTCCACACCCCCCGACCCCCATGACCCTCACCCCGGGCGTGGAGGACCATCCGCCCGACACCGCTTCCCGCCCCCGCCCCATCCGCGTCATGGTCGTGGACGACCACGCCCTGTTCCGCCGGGGCCTGGCCTCGGTCATGGGCGACGAGGAGGACATCGACATCGTGGGCGAGGCCGGGGACGGTGAGGAGGCCCTCCGCCTCGCCGCCGAGCTCCGGCCCGACGTGGTGCTCATGGATGTGATGATGCCGGGCGCCAGCGGGATCGACGCGTGCTCGCGGATACGCAAGACGGTCCCGCACGCCAAGTTCGTCATGCTGACCATGAGCGACGAGGAGTCCGACCTCTTCGACGCCCTCAAGGCAGGTGCCACGGGCTACCTGCTCAAGGCCATCGGGGTCACCGACATCGCCCGGGTGGTGCGTTCCATCGCCGACGGCCAGTCCTTCATCAACCCGGCCATGGCGACCAAGCTCATCGGGGAGTTCGCCGAGCTGGCCAAGCAGGAGAGCGCCCCGCCCAGCCGCCCGACCATCCCCGAGCTGACCCGGCGCGAGACCGAGGTACTCAAGCTGCTGGCCCGGTCCCTGAACAACCGGGAGATCGGCGAGCGGCTCTTCATCACCGAGAACACCGTGAAGAACCACGTGCGCAAGATCCTGGAGAAGCTCCAGGTGCACTCGCGCACCGAGGCCGCCATCTACGCCGTCCGGGCCGAGTACGTCTCCGGCCACTGAGCCGGCTCCGGCACCGGCCCCGGCGGGGCCGCCGCCGAACCCCGCGGGCGCCCGGCCCTCAGAGCGCCGCTCCGCCGACGATGAGTCCCGCACCGGCCCCGACCAGGCCCAGGACCAGGCTCGCCCCGCCCAGTCCGATCAGGACCCTCAGGCGGTTGGGTGCGCCAGGATCCCGGCCGATCACCGACAGGAAGAAACCAGCGGGCATCAGGATGGCGGCCACCAGGACGAGGTCCCCCGTCTGACGGCTCCAGTCGGGCACTGTGGGCTCGTTGAGCAGCAGGCGCACCACGAGTCCCAGGATCACCAGGACGCCCGCGTGCGCGTGCCCAGCGCGGAAGTAGGCGCGCTGGAGCTCGTTGGCGGACACCCCGCCTCCGACCACCCGGAGCAGGAAGGTGCCGCCGTAGGCGATGCCGACGACGGTCAGCAGGATCACGCCGGACGAGACGAGTTGGGCGGAGGACATGTCTACTCCTTCTCAGGGGGTCTTCGCGGGCCGAAGAGCAGTCCGGCGCTGCGACGGGTGATGGTGAGCAGATCAGTGTCCTGGAACAGCTGCCTGACCCCGGAGCCGTCGAGGTTCCCGGTCAGGGCGAGCGTGGCGATGCCGTGCACGATCGACCATCCCGCGACCACGGCGGCGGCCGCGTCCTCGACCGCTCCGCCGTCGTCGGCCAGGGAGTCCACCCCGGTGCGCAGCTCGCCGAAGGCGGCCGCCCGCGCGGCGTCCAGCTCCCCGTCGTCCCCGCTCAGCAGAGTGGGGGCGAACATCACGTCGAAGTGCGCCGGGTGCTCGGTCGCGAAGCGCACGTACTCCACGCCCGCGTCCAGGAAGTCGCCGCCCGACTCGCGGTTGGCGCGCAACCGGTCGGCCAGTTCGCGGAAACCCTCAGTGGCCAGGGCGTTGAGCACACCCTCCCGGCTGCCGAAGTGATGCCGGGGAGCGGTGTGGCTGACCCCGAGTTCGGCCGCCAGCGAGCGCAGGCTGAAGGAGTAGGGCCCCTCCCTGCCGATGACCTCCGCCGCCTTCTCCAGGACCGCGGCCCTGAGGTTTCCGTGATGGTATCCGTCTGCCATACCCGGAACTATACGGCGGTAAGTTACCGCTGTAAAGATCCTTTCGGGCGACGTCGCCCCGGGAACGGAGGATGCGCGGAGTACGCTGAAGGGGTACCGGCCCTCCCGCGACAGGGGATAGCCGCTTCGCCGGTGACACTCGAGGCTCCGGTCCGGAAACGACCGCCCGCCGCAGGGAACAGCATCACCCCCGGCCCGGAGCCCTCACCGGCGACGCCTGAGAACAGCCGTCGCCGTGCGCTGCCGGGATACGGCATGAAGAAGGCCCCGTTCCAGAAATGGAACAGGGCCTTCGATCTTCGGTGGAGCTATGGGGATTTGAACCCCAGACCCCCTCGATGCGAACGAGGTGCGCTACCGGACTGCGCCATAGCCCCGAAGACGAGATCCAGACTAGCAGGAAACCGGGAGTGGTCAGAACGGCGCTTCTCCGCCCCGGGGCACGGGTCAGTCCCCGGCCGCCCTGAGCCGTGCGTCCGCGTACTGGTCGTAGACCTGGCTGCTCCGTTCCCTGAAGGCGATCACCTGGGCCTCGCGCTCGGCGTCCCGCAGCCGCTCCTCCTCGGCCTGGCGGGCGCGCAGGACCGCACGGCGACGTGCGCGCAGGACCGCCTGCCCGCGCTCGGCGTCGGCCTTGGCGGCCTCCCTGAGCAGGGTCAGGTGACCGGCGAGCAGCAGCACCGGCGGGACGGTCACCCACCAGGGCCCCAGGCCGAGCACGACGGCCACGACCGTGGAGGCGTTCACCAGGACCAGCGCCGCCGTGCGGCGGCGACGGCGGGCGATGATACGCGCGCGTGGCTCGGAGGCGGCGCGGTACCGTCCCGGGCGCGGCGCCCCCTTGCGGGCCCGCGGCGTTTCCGCGGGGCCGGTGTCGTACTCGCCGCGGTGCAGGACCTGGGTCTCGGTGGCGTCCGGGCCGTCCCCGTCGTCCATGCGCTCTTCGGGGCCGTCCCCGAACTCCTCACGCGAGGACGCCTCGGCCTCGTCCTCCTCGCGGCGCTGGTCCTCGTGGACGGTGTCCACGGAGTCCTTGCGCAGCAGCATCGGCACAAGGACTATGAGCCACACCACCACGATGGCCAGATACAGAGGAGAGCTGCTCATCACCCCTCCTCACGATGACGGCCACCGGACGTTGATCGACACTTCGTCGACACCGCGCCGCGTGGAACTTCCAAGAGGAGAGATGCTCCCCTCCGAGGCGTCGCTTCCGGTCCTCCCCGGACTCGGAACGATTCCTGTGTGCCATATCCACGCGTTGCCCGCATCGTCAATGCGTCTATGTTCCGCACGGTACGACCCCGTGTCCATAAATGCGCCACATTCTGACCGGAGTGTCGCAAGATTGTGGACCCTCAGTTTCGGTCGTCCCGTCCTTGGATGCGAAAACGCAGGTCAAACCTCGACTGCGGAGTGCAGCGCCAATTCAACGCAAAGTAATGAATCAATGTCACTAAAGCAGGGTTTAAGTTCCGGATGCGTCCGTGATGGTGCCACGTTCAGTTCGGCCCCGAGTGCGGACTCGCCGGATCGCGCGGATCCTGGCCGCCGTTCGGGCCTTGAGACCCCAAAGCGGAACCGGGAACGCCTCCGGACCCAGCGGATGGCCCCGGAGGCGTTCCGTGGCGCCACCGGTACATCAGCCCCTGGGGTACCTCCTCAGCAGTGATGGCGTAGCAGATGTGGTCGCGCCAGGCCCCGTCGATGTGCAGCTGGCGTCGGCGCACCCCCTCGTCCCGAAAGCCCAGCTTGGCGACCACACGTCTGCTCGCCCGGTTCTCGGGCCGGACGTTGGCCTCGATCCGGTGGAGCCCGACGCGGAAGAAGGAGTGGTCGACGGCCAGCGCGACCGCCGTCGGAGTGATGCCGTACCCGGCGTAGGCGCTGTCGATCCAGTACCCCACCTGCGCCGATCTGGCCGAGCCCCACACGATCGCGCCCACTGTGAGCTGTCCGACGAACTGGTCGTCATAGGTCACCGCCCAAGGCATGGACAGGCCCTGCCGGGCCTCTCTGCGGACGGACTGGAGCATCGAGACGTAGGGCGTGAGTCCGGTGGTGCGCAGCGGCATCTCGGGATAGGTCGGCTCCCACGGACGCAGCCACTCCGCGTTGCGCGCGCGGGTGTCCCGCAGCGCGGCGGCGTCGCGCAGCCGCAGGGGTCGGAGCGCGACCGGTCCCTCCTTCAGGGTGACGGACCACCCTTGTCTGCGATTCACGACCGTCCCTTCGATGCCCTTGGCACCGTAACCCACCGGTGCGGCACCGGACGCGGAGGCGTCGGCCCTCCGCAGCCGGTGGCTGACTCCAGTATTCCATCCCCGGGGCGCGGCATGTCGTACATCACTCCGGCAAGGTAAGAATCGGATGATTCCTAACTCCAATACTCCCGTACCGAAAACCCGTGGCAACCCAAGGAATTATCAAGGGACGGAATGCCCGAGATGTGATTCCGGTCATTGTTCGGTGTCATTCGGTCCGGACGTGGTCCCCGCCGCGCAACTGGTCCACCGCGTGCCCGAGCACCGGTGCCAGCACGTCCATCCCGTCGCTGGCACCGCCTCTGGAACCGGGAAGGTTCACCACGAGCATCCGGTGCCCGCCGCGCTCGACGATCCCCGCCAGGCCCCGCGACAGGATCGCCGTGGGAACACCCTTGTCCCGGCCCGCGGCCCGCAGCGCCTCGGCGATCCCGGGGATCTCGTAGGACAGCAGCGGACGTGTGGCCTCAGGTGTGTGGTCGTGCGGGGTCAGACCGGTCCCGCCGGTGGTCACGACGGCGTCGACCCGCTCTCTCAGGGCCCGGACGATCGCCTCCGCCACCGGCGCGCCGTCGGGCACCACCCAGGGGCCCACGACCGCGCAGCCGAGCTCACGCAGGCGCTCGGCGACCACCGGCCCGGAACGGTCCGGGTAGACGCCCGCCGCCGCCCGGTTGGACGCCGTCACGACCGCGACGTGGGGAACGCGGTCCCCCGACTCACTCACCGCGCCTCCAGTCGCCCTTCTTGCCGCCGGTCTTCTCCTCGACCCGCACCCGCGTGACCTCGGCCTCGGGGTCGATCGCCTTGACCATGTCGACCAGCCCGAGAGCGGCGGTCATGACACAGGTGAGCGCCTCCATCTCCACCCCGGTGCGGTCGGCGGTGCGTACCGTGGCGCTGATCTCCACACCCTCGTCCACGACGGTGAGGTCCACGTCCACGCCGTGCACGGCGATGGGATGGCACAGCGGCACGAGGTCGGGGGTGCGCTTGGCGCCCTGGATCCCCGCGATCCGCGCGACGGCCAGGGCGTCGCCCTTGGGCACCTCTCCCCCGCGCAGCGCGGTGACGGCCTCCCGGCTGAGCAGCACCCCGCCCGTGGCGGTGGCGGTACGCGCGCTCACCCGCTTCCCCGAGACGTCGACCATGCGCGCGTCCCCGGATCGGTCCAGGTGGGTGAACCCGGAGGGGTGGTCGGCCCCCTCCGGCCGTGGGGTGTCGGTCATCGTCCCGCCAACTCTCAGCTCGAACACGGGACGCGGTCGGATCAGCCGCGTCCGGGCGCACCGGAGCGCGCCACCACGACCGTACGACACCCCGGTGACGCTCCGCCCGCCGATCCCCGGGGCCTCCGGGCGTTCCGGGGAGAGGGGGATGCCTCCCGCCGGAAGATCGCACCCGTCACACCGGCAACGTTTACGGTCAGCACTCTCTAGGCGGGTTCGGGCAGGCGCAGTACTTGCACGGAGGCTCCCGCGGCCAGCTCGGTGACCTCCTCAGGCACCACCACGAACGCGTTGGCCCCGGCCAGCGCGGACAGCTGGTGCGAGCCCTGGTGGAGCGCCGGAGCCACCGTGTAGCCGGCGCTGGGGCCGTGCGGGGACTCCTCCAGCACCCCGCGCAGGAAGGAGCGGCGCCCCTCGGGGGAGGTGACCGGCGCGGTGAGGACGGCCCGCGTGCTCGGCAGCGGAGCGGGGTCGAGGCCGCGCAGTCTGCGCAGCGCGGGACGCACGAAGACCTGGAAGGACACGAAGGCGCTCACCGGGTTACCGGGCAACGTGATGATCGGGGTCCGGTCCGGACCGATCGTCCCGAAGCCCTGGGGCTTGCCGGGCTGCATCGCCACCTGGGTGAACTCCACGGTGCCCTGGCGGGTGAGCACCTCCTTGACCACGTCGTAGGCGCCCATGCTCACCCCGCCGGTGGTCACGATGATGTCGGCGCGCACCAGTAGGCCCTCCAGGGTGTCGAGCACCGTCTCCGGGTCATCACCGACGAAACCGTGGCGATGGACCTCGCACCCGACCTCCTGGGCGGCGGCCGCGATCATGAAGCTGTTGGACTCCCAGATCTGGCCGGGTCCGAGCGGACGCCCGGGTTCGACCAGTTCCTCACCGGTGGAGAGCACCATCACGCGGGGGCGCGGGTACACGGGCACCGAGCGGCGTCCGACCGCCGCCAGGACGCCCATCTCTCCGGGACCGATCCGCGCACCGGACCGCAGTACGGTGGCGCCCTCGGTGACGTCGTCACCGGCACGGCGCACGGCGTTGCCCACCTTGACCGGACGGTCGACGGCCATCCTGGCCGTGCCGCCGTCAGTCCACTCGACCGGGACAACCGCGTCAGCCCCGGAGGGCATGGGCGCGCCGGTCATGATGCGGGCGCACATGCCCGGCAGGACCGCGGTCGGGGAGGGGTCCCCCGCCGGGATGTCGGCTACCACCGGCAGCCTTACGGGGGTGTCGGGGGCGGCCGACTCCAGGTCGGCGGCGTGCACGGCGTACCCGTCCATGGACGAGTTGTCGAAGCCCGGCAGCGACACGGGCGAGGTGACGGCCTCCGCCAACACGGCGCCGTGCGCCTGGAGCAGGTCCAGTTCGGACGGCTCGGGTTCGGCGGTCAGAGCCAGGACATCGGCGACGTGCTGTTCGACGCTCTTCACGGTGTTCCTCCCGGTTCGCGGTTTCTTGGTGGCGCGTCCCCCGCGCCTCGGGAGACGTCCCACGCCCCATTCTTGCCGCGTCCGGCCCTCAGCGCGGCGGTCCCGGCCCCCTCGCGCCCCGTTCGTCGGCCGGGGGCGCTGGTCAGAGCACCGCCGGACCCTCAGGAGCGTCCCGCCTCCTTGCGGTCGACGAAGTCGCGCAGCCAGGGCAGCAGCTCCTCGGCGAGATCGGGGCGGCGGCAGGCGAAGTCCACCACCGTGCGGATGTAGTCGGCCTTGTTGCCGGTGTCGTAGCGGCGGCCGCGGAACAGGACACCGTGCACCGTGCCCCCGTCCTCGGGTTTGCGCCGGGCCAGCTCACGCAAGGCGTCGGTGAGCTGGATCTCGCCGCCGCGTCCGGGCGGTGTCTCGTGCAGGACGGGAAAGACCGCCGGGTCGCAGACGTAGCGGCCGATGATCGCCCAGCGGCTCGGCGCCTGCTCCGGTGCGGGCTTCTCGACCAGGTCGGTGACGGTGACGACGTCGTCCTCGTCGGTGGGCTCGATGCCCGCGCACCCGTACAGCGACACCTGTTCAGGCTCCACCTCCATGAGCGCGACGACGCTACCGCCGTGCTTCTCCCGGACCTCGATCATGCGGCACAGCAGGTCGGCGGACTCGATGAGGTCGTCGCCCAGCAGCACGGCGAACGGGTTGTCGCCCACATGCGCCTCCGCGCACAGCACGGCGTGGCCCAGGCCGCGCGGCTCTCCCTGGCGGACGTAGTGCATCTGGGCGAGGTCGCTGGACTCGCGCACCGACCGCAGGCGCGCGCTGTCCCCCTTGGCCTCCAGGGCCTCCTCCAGCTCGTAGGCCCGGTCGAAGTGGTCCTCGATGGAGCGCTTGCTGCGGCCCGTGATCATCAGTACGTCCTGGAGGTCGGCGGCGACCGCCTCCTCCACGACGTACTGGATCGCGGGCTTGTCCACGATCGGCAGCATCTCCTTGGGCGTGGCCTTGGTCGCGGGCAGGAACCGCGTGCCGAGGCCGGCGGCGGGCACGACCGCCTTCGTGACGGGTACCGGACCGGAGGGCCGCTTCTGGTTGGTGGAGTCGTTCATGTCGGCACCTTAGGCCAGTCCCCCGCCATCTCGGCGTCCCCACACACTGGCGGGTGTCAAGAAGTTCCGGCGGTTTCGGGCGAAGGAGAGGGAATCGCCATCCGGTGTTCACCGCACGTGGTAACCGGCTGGGCGGACGGCCCGGGCCGCGGCGGTGCCACACTGGGGCCATGGAAGAGAGCGAACGGCGCGCGGCCAAGCGGCGGCTGCGTGAGGGGTTCCTGGAGCGGCGGCGGGCTCGCGGCCCCGAGGACCGTGCCCGGGTCGGCTCGGCGGTCCGCGACACCCTCATGGGCCTGCCGTGGCTGGCCATGGGCGGAACGGTCGCTTGCTACTACTCCGTCGGCGGCGAACCCGACACCCGCAAGCTGGTGACGGCGCTGTGGAAGCGCGGCACGTACGTGTTGCTGCCCGTGTTCCTGCCCGGCGGCCACCTGGACTGGGCGGCCTTCGACGGACCGGACACCCTGGCCCCGGCGGGGCACGGACTGCTGGAGCCGGTCGGCCACCGGTACGGGCCGGAGGCGCCGGCCCGGGCGGACGCGGTGGTCTGCCCGGCGCTGGCCGTGGACCGCCGGGGAACACGGCTGGGGCGCGGCGCCGGATGCTACGACAGGGCCCTCGCCCGCAAGGGTCCGCACGCCCCCGCGATCGCCCTGGTCCACGACGAGGAGTTCGTGGAGTCACTGCCCGCTGAGCCGCACGATCTCCCGGTGGACGCCGTACTCACCCCGGAAGGCGGCCTGCGGGTGTTCGACGCGGGCGTGTGGCCCGGAGAACGGACCTGAACGGGATGAATCCCACTCCCGGAAGCGTTGTCGCTGGCGGTCGCGCGACGACGATCCGGCATCCTGCCCCCGGCGTCCGTCCGTGTTCGGTGCCAGACCCTGTTACGGCTCCGGTCGGCGAGCGCGTACTATTTAGCAGTCAACGGGCGAGAGTGCCAGCAAGGAGGACCCGAACAGTGCCTACGTACCAGTACGCGTGCACCGAGTGCGACGGCCAGATGGAGGTCGTGCAGAGGTTCAGCGACGACGCACTGACCGTCTGCCCCGAGTGTGAGGGACGCCTGCGCAAGGTGTACTCCGCCGTGGGCATCGTGTTCAAGGGCTCCGGCTTCTACCGCACCGACAGCGGGAAGAGCTCCAACAGCTCCGTACTGACCGGCTCCGGCGAGGGCAAGGACGGCGGCGACTCCACGGCCTCCGACTCCTCGTCCTCCTCCGACTCCTCGTCCTCGGACGCCAAGGGCTCCTCCGCCGGCTCCGAGCCCAGCACCAAGAGCACGTCCGGCAACAGCTCCAGCTCCAGCAGCACCACCGCAGCCAGCTGAGCGACCGGGCCGTTGACCGCCACCGCGCCGCCGAGGACTCGGCGGCGCTTGGCATGTCCTGCCCCACGGGGTGAGGACACGCGCTCCGCCGGCGTCCCGCCCGGAGGACCGTCCCTGACAAGGGCCTGTGGACAACGCCCGAACGGCCCCTTCGCGGCCTAGCGTTGAACCATGACCGAACCCCCTCCCCCCTACCGGCACCGCCGTGCGGTCATCCGCCTCCTGGACCGGTACCGGCGCGTCCTCGCCGCCCTCCTGACCGCCGCTGCGCTCGTCAGCGCCGTCCTGGCCGTGCGACCCCTCCCCGAGCCCACCACCCGGGTCCTCGTCGCCTCCCGTGATCTCGACGCCTCGGCTCCCCTCGCCGAACGCGACCTCGCCGAACTGTCCCTCTCCACCGGCGCCGTGCCGAGCGGCGCCCTGGCGGCCGACGCCCCGACGGCCGGATCCCTCCTCAACGCCCCGGTACGTCGCGGCGAGGTGATCACCGACGCCCGCCTCTCCGATCCGCCCGCGCGCCCGTACGGGACCGACCTGGTCGCCGCCCCGGTCCGGGTCGCCGATCCCGGCACGGCGGGCCTGCTCTCCCCGGGCAGCCGGGTGGACGTCCTCGCCGCCGGCGGCCACGACGAGTTCGCGCCCGCCCGTGCGGGACCCGCCGTGGAGGTGGTCAGCGACCGTCCCGTCCTCGCCCTTCCGGACGGGACCGGCCAGGGCGGCGAGGGAGGCGCGCTGATCCTCATCGCCGCCACACCCGCCGAGGCCAGGAGCCTGGCGGGCCACGCCACCGCCTCACGGCTGTCCGTCACCATCCGCGGTTGACCGCCGGTCCGCGCGGGGCACGGGGCCGACCGTGCGTCACGCGGGCCCTCCCCCTGCCGCTCCGTCCACGCATGTTCGCCGCGCACGGTCAGGGTGATAGAAGTACCACGCACAGTAAGCGCTCCGCCCCGGCTTCCGGGGCAGAGCACTCGCGCCAACGAGAACAAGTTCGACAAGGCTGTCCCATGCAAGGCTTCAAGAAGTTCCTGTTCCGGGGAAACCTGGTGCAGCTGGCGATCGCGGTCGTGATCGGCTCGGTCTTCGCCAACCTCATCGACGCGTTCACCGAGGGATTCATCACCCCGCTGCTCGGGATCTTCGGCGGTGCCCCCGCCTTCGGCGACCTCTACTTCGAGGTCAACGGGAGCCGCTTCCTGTACGGGGCGTTCATCGACGCGCTGATCTCGTTCCTGATCACCGCCGCGGTCCTGTACTTCCTCGTGGTCCTGCCCGTCGCCAAGGCCCTGGAACGGTTCGCCAGGGCCGAGGAGGCCACCGTCCGCGCGTGCCCCCACTGCTTCAGCGAGATCGACAAGAAGGCCACCCGGTGCGCCGACTGCACCAGTGAGGTCGTCCCGGAAACCGTCTGAGGAGGGGCCGACGGCATCGGGGGGCGGCCCCGTGCGGGCCGCCCCCGGAGGCCTCAGCGCTCGTACTCCCAGTGCCAGGGCTCGAAGGGGCTGGACTTGGCCCAGGCCGGATGGTGCCATCCGAAGTCCGCGCCGTTGGCCTCCATCCAGTTCCAGCGCTCGGACTGGTAGTTCTGGATGCCGCAGCCCAGGTCGAGCGCCTGTCCCAGTCCGTGGTTGCTCGTACCGGGTACGGCCGCGAAGCCGGGCGCCACCTGCGCGAAGACTCGGTGCTGGTTGGGCAGGTCGCGGTAGGCGCTGGTGATGCACATGTTCTCGCCGTACTCGGCCACGTACCTCGAATTGAGCTGGAGGAAATCCACGGCCGCGTCGGCGCGCAGCTGCTTGTCGTCGTAGAGGTCGCAGAGGGCGTCCGAGGGGAGCAGGCCGTTGGCCGCCCCCTCGGCGTTCGAGGCCGCCGCCGGGTCGCAGTCGCCGGCGGCCATGTAGGCGTCCGGGTCGATACCGCGCTCCTCCAGCTCCGAGACCAGCTCGTTCGTGGTCTCCTCGGAGCGCTCGCGCAGCCGCTCGATGTCCGCGGCGAGTTCGACCTCCTCCAGCTGGGTGGTGGTCTGCAGCTCCTGCGCCTGGCTCGCCAGCTCCGTCTGCTCCTCGCCCAGGTCGGTGGCGTCCTGGATGAGCGCCTGGTTGTCCTCGGAGATCTTGGCCGCGTAGGACTGCATCTGCAGGTCCTCGGTGAGCGACCCCTCCGCCAGCACGGCGAGCATGCCGCCGTCGGGCTGCTTGTACAGGGTGCTGGCCAGCTGGGCCAGCGGTTCGCGCATCTCGCCGAGTTCGAGCTCGGTCTGCTGGAGCTCGTAGAGGGTGTCGATCAGCTCCTCCTGCGCCTCCTCCAGCGCCTCCTGGCGCTCGACCTGCTCCTCGGTGGCCTCCTCGAGCTCGTCCGAGGCGGCCTCCGCCCGCTGACGGAACTCCTCCAGGCTTGCCTCGGCGGGGTCCAGCGCGGCGGCGGGCACCGGGGCGACGAGCAGCGCGGTGACGACCATGAGGGTCACCGCCTGGGCGAAGCGGACGCGGTAGGACATCGCGAAGGCGGTCAGCACCCCGCTGTTACCCGGTACGCGGGACCTGCGCCGCGCCGCATCAGAAGTGAACGGCACGAATGATCCTCCGGCTGCTTTTCCTCGAACACCTACCCGTGACCGCAAGGCAACGTACTACATGTCCACATGCGGCCACACAGGGTCGTTCCCCCGAACGAGGAGGGCCGTGCGCGGGCTCCCGCCCGTGCCACCGCCCTCTGTCCCCGTCTTTGGAGAAACACCTGGTCATCACTGCACAGACCGAATCCGTGCCCCGGCTCCCACGGCGACCGGGGGTACACATGTGGCCATAACACGACAAGTGCCATGAACAACATCACACCGCACCAGGACAACCAATCGTAAGTCAGCGTACTCTGCCATGCACGCAGAGTCCCCCAGTCACACCCGCCAGGCGGGGACCGACACCCCATCCACGGCCATTCTGAGTTAGGCTTGGTCCGGTGACGAGGTAGGAAATACCTCCGTCAGACCCATGGCTCCATAGCTCAGGGGATAGAGCACCGCTCTCCTAAAGCGGGTGTCGCAGGTTCGAATCCTGCTGGGGCCGCCCCTGTGACCTGGGGTTTCTCTCGAACGAGAGACCCCAGGTCGCTGATCTGGCCTCAGTTTCCAGGTCATCCCCATAGTGCTTCTCCCATCCGGTCCCCTCGCCGCGGGTGGGTGGGTTCGTCGCCAGCGTGCACGCCATGAGCGGTCCGCGACATCCGCGTGCGGCCATGAACCGCTGGATCGTCCCGGAATCGTCATACCCAGCACCGCCAGCAGTGCCCCAGCGGGGCGGCACCCATCGTGGACCCGGCCGTCCCACCACAGCAGCAGCGATCAGGACACCGTCGGTATCCGAGGTGGGGCGGGGACAACCCGGCAGAAGGCATGTGGTGTCGGCCAGGGCATCGCGGCCTCGGTGGCGATGTGCCGCAGCCGCCCCAAGAGGCGGTAGGTCTGGGGCGGGCTGCGATAGGGCATCGGTGGTGGGTCGGCCGGTGTCGAACGCCTCTACCTGTCAAGAGGAACGAGAAGGGCGTCTGCGCTCACCTTCATGGAGTGCTTTTCGTCGCGCTGCGCGGAGTCTGGACATCAGACCAGCGCGGTCGGTCTTCCCGACCGATTTCGATCAGCGCCGCATCCGGCGCGGGATGTCCCGGTTCCTGAACAGGTGACTGCTCGTTCCCCGGCGTGGACGGAACTGGTGGCCTTCGTGCACCCCGCTTCCGCCCCAACGCTGGGGACGAGGTCGTTCCTAGGGTTTGCGCGCCACTCCGCCGTACTGGTCCAGGCCGCGGCGGGTGCCGACCTCGATGGGAGCGGGACGCCACAGCGGGCAGGGCACCACGCCCGGCTCCAGCAGTTCCAAGCCCTCGAAACGTGCCGCGATCTCGTCCGGGCTACGCAGGAGGTAGGGGACCGCGCCCTGCTTGTTTCCGGCCTCGATGGCCTCGTTGTAGGCCTCGCTGGTGTTGCTGCCGTCATAGCTCGCCAGGTAGCTGCCCGATGGCAGGGCGTCCACGAGACGGCGCACGACCGGCAGGACCTCCTCGTCGGGAACGTGCCCCAGGACGCCCATGAGCATGAGCGCGACGGGTCGCTCGAAGTCCAGGCTCTGGGCGGCCCGCTGGAGGATCGCGTCGGGATCGCGCAGGTCGGCGTCGATGTAGTCGGTACCACCCTCGGGGGTACCGACCAGCAGGGCCCGGGCGTGCGCGAGGACGAGGGGGTCGTTGTCCACGTAGACCACGCGGCACTCGGGGGCGATCGACTGGGCGACCTCGTGGGTGTTGTTGGCGGTGGGCATCCCGGTGCCGATGTCGAGGAACTGGCGGATGCCCGCCTCACCCGCCAGATGGGTCACCACACGGATGAGGAACTCCCTGCTGGTGCGGGCCAGGTCCACGATCTCCGGGAAGCCCGCGGCGACCGCGTCGCCCGCCTCCCGGTCGATCGGGTAGTGGTCTTTGCCGCCCATCCAGTAGTTCCAGATCCGGGCCGAGTGGGTCCGGGTGGCGTCGATCCGCTGCGGGTGGTCCGCGCTCGCGGGGGTGGACGAGGACGCGTGATCGGTCATGGGGTGGCTACCTCGCTGCACAGGGGGTTCATGTCACGGAGCGGGCGATACCGGTGCTCATCCATCGGGCGGTCCCGCCCCGGCCGGGTCTACTCGCACCGATGGTATACACACCGTGCACGCACGCCCCCGCGGCCATGACCGGGTTCCTCTTGTACCGGAGCACCGTTTCAATGCGGCGAAGAAGTCCACCGGTTGTGTGTGAGCAGATATCACGCATGACGTGAGCAGGTATTTCTTGCTCGCCTCCTGCTCATTTCCTGCGAAGCGCATCGTGCTCCACGGAACTTCCGACGTCGTGAAGGGAGCTCATTCATGGCGCACTCAGACCATCCGTTCGGGATGCTTCGACGTGCTGCGTCACGGACCGCAGGAGGTCACCGACCCGCTTCGGCACCACCCCTCGCCCTGTCTCGTGCGGATGAGGCGACCTGGACGGTGACCGTGGCTGGGGCGGTGCCGCCGCGCATGGTGGTGGCCTGTTCCCGGTATGCGCGTGTGTCCGCACAACACGTCCAGGTTCGCTCCCTGCTGGGGACGCCAGGGATGACCTGCGGAAACATCGCAGATTACAGAGCCCCGTAGGTTGCGGTCCGGGTCGCAGCCCCGGGGTTCTACGCGTCTCTACACGTCATCCAGCAGTGCGGACCCCATCCGGTCCCCGCGCCACGGGTGAGTTCGTCGTCGGCGGTCAGCACCGGGTCCGACCTCCACCGTTCTCGGTTCCCCCACCGTGTCGCCATGACAGCGGGGACGCCCCGTCCGATCATGGAACCTGAGCACGGAACGGTCGGGGGAGGCCACTCGGATGACGCACGCGGAACACGCCCATGACGAGCAGCCCGGGGAACAGGGCAGGCCGTCCGGCAGGCAGCGGGGCGGGTCTCCGTCCGCGATCGCCGGTGCGCTTCACCGCACGCCGCATCCCGGCCCCCAGCACTGGGGCGGCCCCCGTCCGCGCAAGACCGACCCGGACCCGTTCTTCCCCAGGCGGCTGGGACCGCCGCCCAAGCGCCGCCGCTCCTGAGCTCACAGGAACGGGCGCCAGGGCGCCAGAACGCACTCGCCGAACTTCGCGGCGAGCGGACGGTTCCGCCACTCCTCCTCGGTCAGCTCCCGGCAGTTGGTGAGGTCGGCGGCGAAGACCTCCTCCAGGTGCCCGGCCACGCCCTCGTCGAAGATCTCCACGTTGATCTCGTAGTTGCCCGTCAGGCTCATCCGGTCCACGTTCGCGGTGCCGACCGTGGACCACCGGCCGTCCACCGTCGCCGTCTTGGCGTGCACCATGGCCTGCTTGTAGAGCCACAGCCGCACCCCGCCGCTCAGCAGCACGGAGTACTGGCTGCGGGAGATCCAGTCCGCGATGACGTGGTTGGACTCCTCCGGAACGAGGACGTTGACGTCCACCCCCCGCTCGGCGGCGTCGACCAGGGCGCGCTGGAACTCCCGGTCGGGCATGAAGTAGGCCTGGGTGAACAGCACCCTCTCCTTGGCCCGGTCGATCGCCTCCAGGAACATCGCCCGGATCGGGTAGATGAGCAGTTCGGGCACGTTTCGGTGCACCCGGAAGTGCGCGTCCCAGTCGGCCTCTCCCAGACCCTCCAGCTCGGGCTGGTGAGAGGAGCGATTCATGTTCCAGAAGTCGGTGAAGGCGTTCTCCAGCTCCCACACCGCCGGGCCGGCCACCCGCAGGTGGGTGTCGCGCCACTCGGTGGCGTACATGGATCCGACGTTGTACCCGCCGACGAACCCCGCCTTCCCGTCGACGGTGAGGATCTTGCGGTGGTCCCGGCCGGACTTGCGGATGTTCATCAGCAGCACGCCCGGCCGGAACGCCGGATACCTGACCACGTGGATGCCGGGAGGGAAGCGGAAGAAGGACCGGGGCACCACCAGGTTCGCGAAGCCGTCGTAGATCACGTACACCTCGACGCCCCGTTCTGCGGCCTCGACGAGCGCCCTCTTGAACTCGACGCCCACCCGGTCGTCCTTGACGATGTAGGACTCGAACAGGACTCGGTGCCGGGCGTCCCGGATCGCCGCGAGCATGTCGGCGAACACGTCCTCGCCGTAGGTGTACACGGTGGCGGTGGTTCCGGTGTCGCCGACCGAGAGCTGGACCGGGGCGGTGCGGGGGAAGACCGCTCGGCGCGGCCGCACCTTCCTGCGCCAGTGGTTGATCCCCATGAGGGTCGCCGCCACGGTGACCTGGGTGGCTGTCAGCCCCACGAGTCCCCACTTGACCACAGACTTGATGGTGGAGCGTCGCACAGTCGCCTCCCGAGCAGGACGTCCAAAGTACCGGGTGCCCCGGCCCCGGAAGCCGTCTCTCCGGCACAAGGTGAACGTCAACCGTAACCCGGGACGCACCCCGGGGGGAGGCACGGTCCTCCTGTGTCACCCCTCGCGCCGCGCCTCACGTCTGCTCCCGGAGGCGGAACGCCACCAGTTCCGTCGTCGGGCTCTCCCTGCGGCCCCGGACCAGGCGCCGCTCCAACGGGTACAGCGCGGCGCCCGCCAACCATCCGGTCGGCGCGGTCAGGGTGGCCGCGCGCAGGGCCCCGCCCCACGCCTTGCGCCACGCCGCGGGGGCGTCCACCTGGGCGTTCATCAGCATGAGCATGGGAACGCGGCGGACCAGGTCGAACCCGGCCTTGTCCGCTGTACCCGCGATCCACTCCAGGGTGCGGTTGACCTGGTGCTCACCGCGCTGCTCGGGGCGCTGGAGGCAGTTCTCGGAGACCACGAGGAAGCCACCGGGGCGCAGCACCCTGGCGAACTCGCCGAACGCCCCGGCGTAACGGCCGTCGTCGGTGATGTGGAAGAGCACGTCCATGCAGGAGACCGCGTCGAAGGAGTCGGCGTCGAAGGCGTCGAGGTCCGCGGCGTCCTGGCGGACGAACCGGTGGCCGGGAAACCTGCCGCGCAGCCGCTCCACGGCCGCGTCGGTCATGTCGCACCCGGTGATGTCACCGACGTCCATCCGGTCCCACAGGCGCGTGTAGAAACCGGTGCCGCTACCCACGTCGAGGACGCTGGCCCCGCCCGGGTCCATCTGGGACACCTCGCGCAGGAACACCTCCTCGCGCACCCGGTACATCCACGTGTTGAAGGGGCGGCCCAGGGCCCGGTAACCGACACCGCTCTCGGTCCAGTCACCTTCGAGGCGGCGCTCCCAGAAGTCTCGCAGTTCGCTGTGCGTAGCCATGGGACCACTGTCACACCGCGCCCGCGCGAAGTCCCGTCGAAGCGCCGGAGGGAATGCGCCGAAGCCCTGCTAGACGGGTTTCGGACAGCCTGATAGCGAAGAGACGGAAGACCGGATGCCGGTAGACCGCCCGGACGCATCCAGCCCCCCGGTGCCCGCCGCTCAGACGCCCCGGTGAGCGACCACCAGCTCGACGAACCCCAGCATGGTCCGGTCATGGTGGTCGACCGTGAAGCCCACGTCGACGGCGACGTGCCTCGGCAGCCGCCGCGGGTGCTCCTTACGGGCCTCGCGCCGCCTGAGGGGCCAGCGGGTGTACTCGACGTGGTCGACCAGCAGCAGGAGTCCGTCCGCTCGGAGGACCCGGCGCATCTCGGCCAGTGCCCGGCGCTGGTCGGGGATGGTGCACAGGGCGAGCGCGCACACGACGGTGTCGAACCCGCCGTCTCCGAAGGGCAGGTCCTGGGCGTCTCCCTCCCGGAGGTCGGCCTCCACGCCCAGCCTGGCGGCCCTCGCCCTGGCCCCCTCCAGCATGCCGGGGCTCAGGTCCACCCCGGTGAGCTCCACACCCTCCGGGTAGTACGGCAGGTCGTGGCCGGTCCCCACGGCGACCTCCAGGACCCTGCCGCGGGCCCTCCCGCACAGCCGGGCGCGGGTGCCGCCGAGCACCAGCCCCTGCACCCGCTCCCCGCGGTCATACCCCCTCGACATCCGGTTCCACTGACCACGTACCCGTTCGGTCCGCTCGTCCATGACGCCCTCCCAGCTCCGTTCCTTGACCGGAACCCCCAGTCTGGAAGTTAATGTCCACATGAGGTCAAGAGAGTCGGAACTGTCCATCGGCGAGCTGGCCGAGCCGTTCGGGCTGGCCCCCCACGTCCTGCGGCACTGGGAGACGGCGGGCGTGCTGAAGCCGTCCCGGCGCACCGGGGGCCAGCGCCGCTACACGCCGGAGCACCGGGTCCAGGTCGCGCTGGTGCTGCGCGCACAGGAGGCCGGGTTCAGCCTGGCGCAGATCCGCGAGGTGGTCGGCGCACCGGACGGCGCGTCGCGAAACACCCTCCTGGCCGAGCACCTGGCCAGGCTGGACGAGCGCATGGAGCGGCTACGGGCCGCCCGCGAGATGGTGGCGCACGTCGTGGCCTGCGAGGCCGGGGACTTCCTGGAGTGCCCGACCATGCAGGCGATGCTGGAGGAGACGGCGATGTCGGAGTGCGCTGCTATGCATGGACACGCACGCCCTCCGACCCTCCGGAAATCACCTTGACCTTCCACGATCCCCCGAACGAGTTCGCCGGACCGCCCGTCGCCGAGTACACGGAAGCCCGCATCCAGAGACGAGGGGGAGGGGGCGCCTCCCCCGAGCTGGACGGCCTCGCCGATCCCGGTTCGGTGGCCTGGCGGCTGACCCGGTACGGCTACGAGGACGACGGCCGGGGCCGGCTCTGGACTACCTCACCGGTTTCACCGAGTTCGTGTCCGATCCGGCCGCGGTCACCGCCGTCGTGGTCGGCAGCCTGGTGGACGCCTTCGACGCGGAGTCCTCCGCCGAGGTCCGCGACGCCTTCGTGGAGACCGCCCCGCGCCTGCCCGTCCTGCGTTCCCTCTTCTACGCGGGCCTGTCCATGGAGGAGTGCGACCCCTCCTCCGCCGCGCTGTGGACCACCTACCACCCCGGACAGGTGTCCCACGAGCGCTTCCTCGCCGAGGCGCGCGAGTTGACCGGTATGGGGGTGCGGTTCAGCGTCGGCGTGGTCGGCGAGCCCGAGCACCTGGAGGCGGCCCGGCGGATGCGCGCCGGCCTGCCCGAGGGGGTGTACCTGTGGGTGAACGCCGCCGAGGGACGCACCTACACCGACGCGGAGGCCGCCGAGTGGCAGGCCCTGGACCCGTACTTCCACTACAGCCGCCGCCCCCATCCCAGCCGGGGGCTGCCCTGTCGTACAGGTGACAGTGTGCTGTCCGTGGACGGGGACGGGAACGTGCGCCGCTGCCACTTCGTGGACACGCCGCTGGGCAACCTCTACGACGGCTCGTTCGCCACCCGGCTCGGGCCGCGCGCGTGCCCGCTGAACAGCTGCGACTGCCATATCGGCTATGTCCACCTGGAATCGCTGGACCTGTACGAGGTGTTTCGGGGCGGGGTGGTGGAACGGGTCCCAGCGGGGTCCGGGACCACGCTTCCACTCGTCTGAGGGCGGGTGGAAACCACTTCAGAACGTCACAGGTAACCGACATAATGCGCATCATGGTCTTTCCCCGGGTTATCGCGACCGACCTCGACGGCACCCTCCTGGGAAGAGAGGGTCTGGTCTCCGAACGCAACCGGCGGGCCCTGGCCGCCGCCGCGGAGGCGGGCGTCAAGGTGGTCGTCTCCACCGCGCGCCCGCCCCGCACCACCCAGCACATCGCCGAGCAGTTCACCTGCGCCGCCGTGCTCTGCGGCAACGGCGCACTCGCCCACGTGCCCGACTCCGACCCCCTGGTGCGTGCGATCGACCTGGAGACCGCCAGCACGGTGGTCGGGAAGCTGCGCGGGGCGCTGGCGGGGATCGGCTTCGGTGTCGAGACCGGCACCGGCTTCTTCCACGACACCGGATACCACCTGGAGCCGTGGGTGCCCCGCGACTGGGTGCGCGAGGTGCTGGACACCCCCGACGCCCTGCTCACGCGGGCCACCCCGGTCACCAAGCTGCTCGTGCGCTCCCGCGACATCCCGGTACACGTGCTGCACGAGGCCGCCGTGGAGGCGGTCGGGCCGCTGGCGGAGATCACCTACTCGGGCGGGTACGGCCTGCTGGAGCTGAGCGCCGCGGGGGTGAGCAAGGGAAGCACGCTCGCGCTGGTCTGCGAGCGGTGGGGTGTGTCCGCCGATGGGGTGGTGGCCTTCGGAGACATGCCCAACGACCTGTCCGCCCTGTCCTGGGCGGGTGCGGGGTACGCCATGGCCAACGGGCACCCGGACCTGCTCGACCCGGCGCTGGGACTGCGGGTGGCCCCCGCTAGTCACGAGGACGGTGTGGCCAGGGTGGTCGAGCAGCTGCTCGACCAGCGCTGAAAACGGCTGGCCGCGCGGGCGGCCCCGGAACCGTCCACCGGGGCCGCCCGCGCGGCGGCGCGCCTCCGCGGTCACGGGCTCCGGGGGTCGTCCACCTGCTCGTGGTAGGTACGCCGGGTGCGCTCGGTGTGCTCACCCATCAGTCTCAGCGCCTCGTCCGCGTTCCCCGTCTCGATGACGTCGACGAGCTGGTCGTGCTCGTCCCAGGAGGCGGAGCCGCGGACACGGGCCACCGGAGCGTAGTACCAGCGGACCCGCCGGTCGACCTGCGCGGCCAGCTCGGCGAGCACCCGGTTGCCCGAGGCTTCGGTGACGGTGCGGTGGAAGTCGGCGTTGGCCTGGACGACCGCGTCGGTGTCGGCTCGCTCGGTCGCCACGCGCCCGGCGGAGACCAGCTCACGCAGGAACCCGATCTGATCGGTCGAGGCGTTCTCGGCCGCCAAGCGGGCCGATTCGGTCTCCAGCAGGGCGCGGACGGCCAGGAGCTGGTCGGCCTCGCTCTCGGTGGGCGTGTGCACGAACGCGCCGTAGCCGGGCCGCAGGTCCACCCACCCCTCGTTGCTGAGCCGCTGCATCGCCTCTCGTACGGGCTGGCGCGAGACGCCCAGGTTCTGGGCGAGCTCGGTCTCGACCAGGTGCTGGCCGGGTGAGAGCGCCCGGGTGGTGATCAGGTCGAGGATGGCCTCGTACACGGCTTCACGCAGCGGTACCGGACGCTGGATACGCCCTGCGACGGTACTCAACCCCTGCGAGGACATAGAAGATCTCCAGAATCCAGGTGGTCGGCCTTTGTAGACAGTGTACAAAGCACAGCGGGCGCGTACGTCATCCAGGTACCCCCACGAGCTCGACGCGGCCGGGGGCACGGCCGGGCGGGACGACCGCGAGGGCGTCCGCCGTGGCGGCGGCGCGCAGGTCGGCGGAACCCGAGCAGGCCAGTTCCACCGCCAGGTCCCGGCTGACGCGCACCGGCAGCAGGCGGGTGTCGGACGCGTGCGGCGGGGTGGTGCCGACGAACCGGGCGCGCCTTCCGGTGTGCGCGGGGTCGCGCCGACCAGCACGTCCGCTGAGCACCGGGACAAGCAGGGTGAGGGCGGCGGCCAGGGCGGCGCCGGGGTTGCCCGGCAGCCCCACGACCACGGTGCCCGAGCGCAGCACCGCCAGCGTCTGCGGGTGCCCCGGCCGGCAGGACACGCCGTCGACGACGACCCTCGCGCCGAACCCGGCCAGCACCGTACGCAGGTGGTCGGCGGGTCCGGCCGACGAGGAGCCGCAGACCGCGACGACGTCGGCCTGCGCGGCCTCCTCCAGCGCACGCGCCAGGTCCCCGTCCCGGTCGGCGACCGAGGCGGCGGGGGCGCAGCTCGCTCCGGCCCAGGCCGCCAGCCCCGGCAGCACGGGGCCGATCGCGTCGCGCACCGACCCCGGGCGCGGCGTCCCCTCACGCACGACCTCGTCCCCCGTGACCAGGACGCGCAGCAGGGGACGGAGTACGGGCAGGGTGTCCAGCCCCAGGCTCGCGGCCAGGCCCAGGAGGGCCGGCGTGACGGGGCTCCCCCGGCGTGCGGCCAACGTCCCGGCCGCGGTGGTCTCGCCCCGGCGCCGGATGTGCCTGCCGGGTTCAGCGCCGCCGTACACGGTCTCGGAGGACACCGTCGCCCGCTCGTGGGGAAGGACGGCGGTGGTGCCGTCCGGCACGACGGCGCCCGTGGCGATCTCCACCGCCTCCCCGCGACGCAGGCGGGCGACGGGTCCCCGGTGCCCGGCGAACGACCGGCCGAGCACGGCCCAGGGGCCCCCTCCGGACACCGCGTACCCGTCCATCGCCGCGCTGTCCAGCGCGGGGACGTCGACCGCTGAGACGAGGTCGGCGCCGAGGGTGGCGCCGAGTGCGTCGGCGAGCGGCTCCTCGGCCACGGGCAGTCCCCCCTCGGCGCCGGCCGCACGCGCCAGCTTCCGAGCCCTGTCCCAGGGCACGGGCGCGCGGGGACGGGATCCCGCGTGAAGAAGCGGAGAAGTTTCCGAAGCACCCGAGTCGGACATTCCTTCTCTCCCTGCCGTGGTGTGAAGGAGCGGCTTCGTAAGCATACTGTATACAATATGTAAAATGAAGGGAGTCCTCATGCGAATCGCCGTCCTGGGCGCGGGAGCGATCGGCGCCTACGCGGGCGCCGCGCTGCACCGCGGCGGTGCCGACGTCCACCTCATCGCCCGCGGTGAGCACCTGCGGGCCATGCGCGAGCACGGGGTCCGCGTACTGAGCCCCCGCGGCGACTTCACCGCGCGCCCCCACGTCACGGACGACCCCGCCGAGGTGGGTCCCGTCGACGCCGTCCTCCTCTGCCTCAAGGCCCAGCAGTACGCCGGGTGCGGACCGCTGCTGCGCCCCCTCCTCGGGCCCGCCACCTCCGTCGTGGCCGCCCAGAACGGCATCCCGTGGTGGTACTTCCACGGGGTCGGCGGCCCGTTCGCGGACCGGCGGATCGAGAGCGTGGACCCCGAGGGCGCGGTCAGCCGGACGATTCCGGTCGAGCGCGCGGTGGGGTGCGTGGTCTACGCGGCCACCGAGATCGCCGCGCCGGGGGTGATCCAGCACATCGAGGGCACCCGCTTCTCCATCGGCGAGCCGGACGGCTCCGACTCCGAGCGCTGCCGCGCCCTGGCCGCGGCGATGGAGGCGGGCGGGCTCAAGTGCCCGGTCGAGCAGGACCTGCGCGAGGACATCTGGGTGAAGCTGATGGGCAACATCGTCTTCAACCCGCTGAGCGCGCTGACCCGGTCGACCATGGTGCAGATCTGCCGCGACCCCGCGACCAGGGAACTGGCCCGAACCATGATGAACGAGACCCTGGAGGTGGCGGCCGGGCTGGGAGTGCGCCCGGCCGTCTCCGTCGAGCGGCGGCTGGCGGGCGCCGAACGGGCCGGGGACCACCGCACCTCCACCCTGCACGACCTGGAGCGGGGGCGCCCCATGGAGCTCGACGTCATCCTGTCCGCCGTGGTGGAGATGGCCGATCTGACCGGGGTCGCGGCACCGGCGCTCCGGACGGTCGACGCCGCGGCCGGGCTGCTGAACCGGAGGGTGTCCGAGCCCTCAGCGCCCGCCTCCTCCCTGGTCGCGCGCTCTTGACCTCTACCCTCTTAGCGCAAATACTGTATACAGTATCCGTGCTATGCGGCCTGCGGGAACCCCACCGTTTCCGGGCCCTCCACGAAGAAGGCCACGACCACCAAGCGAGGCCACATGCGAACCGACGACCTCTTCGCCCCTCTCGACCGCCTCACCCGACCGCTCGTGCGCGAGCACGGCGAACTACGCCCGACCACCTGGGACGAAGCCCTCGACCGCGCCGCCGCCGGGTTCCAGCAGGGTGTGGAGCGCCACGGGCCGAACTCCTTCGGACTGCTCTCCTGCGCCCGAGCCACCAACGAGATGAACTTCATGGCGCAGAAGTTCGCCCGTGTCGTGGTCGGCACCAACAACGTCGACTCATGCAACCGCACCTGCCACGCCCCCAGCGTCGCCGGACTGGCCGCGGCCTTCGGCTCCGGTGGCGGCACCTCCTCCTACTCGGAGATCGAGGACACCGACCTCATCGTCATCTGGGGAGGCAACCCGCGCTTCGCGCACCCGATCTTCTTCCAGCACGTACTCAAGGGCGTCCGCCGGGGCGCCAAGCTCTTCGTCGTGGACCCCCGCCGCACACCGACCGCCGAGTGGGCCGACCGCTGGCTCGGGCTCAACGTGGGCACCGACATCCCCCTGGCGCACGCCGTCGGCCGGGAGATCCTGTACGCGGGCCTGGCCAACGAGACCTTCGTCGAGCGCGCCACCAGCGGCCTGGACGAGTACCGCGAACTGGTCGAGCCGTGGACGCTCACAGCGGCCGAGGCCGAGACCGGCGTGCCCGCGGAGGCCATCCGCGAACTGGCGCACGCCTACGCCCGGGCCGAGCGCGCCCAGCTCTGCTGGACCCTCGGCATCACCGAGCACCACAACGCGACCGACAACGTGCGCGCACTGATCAACCTGTCCCTGCTGACCGGCCACGTGGGACGGCACGGCTCCGGGCTCAATCCCCTGCGCGGTCAGAACAACGTGCAGGGCGGCGGCGACATGGGCGCCATCCCGGACCGGCTGGTCGGGTTCCAGGACCTCCAGGACCCGCGGGTGCGCTCCCCGTTCGAGCAGACGTGGGGACGGCCGATCCAGGCCGCCAAGGGAAAGAACCTCACCCAGATGTTCGAGTCGATGGACTCCGGCGAGCTCAGGACGCTCTACGTGATCGGGGAGAACCCGGTCCAGTCCGAGCCCGAGACGCACAAGACCACCGGACGGCTGCGCGCACTGGACCACCTCGTGGTGCAGGACATCTTCCTGACACGCACCGCCGAACTCGCCGACGTCGTACTCCCGGCGAGCGCCTCCTGGTGTGAGTCGGACGGCACCTTCACCAACAGCGAGCGACGGGTCCAGCTGGTCCGCAAGGCCCTGGAACCGCCGGAGGGCGCCCGGGACGACATCGAGATCATGTGCGAGCTGGCGACCCGTCTGGGGCACGGATGGGAGCGTCCGCCAGCCGAGGAGATCTGGGACGAGGTGCGCTCGCTCTCCCCGATGCACCGGGGGATGAGCTACGCGCGCCTGGCCGAACTGAGCGGCATCCAGTGGCCCTGCTACTCGGAGGACACTCTGGAGCCGAGCTACCTGCACTCGCGGCTGTGGTCGAAGGACCCGGACGAGCGCGGCGAACCCGCCCCGTTCGGCATCGTCGGCCACTCGCCGCCGGTGGACCTGCTGGACGAGGACTTCCCGTTCCGCCTGACCACCGGGCGCCGGCTGGACGACTACAACACCGGTGTGCAGACCAGCGGGTTCTCCTCACCCCTGCGCCGGGGCGAGCTGCTGGACCTGTCCCCCGAGGACGCCGCCAAGCTCGGCGTCGAGGACGGGGAGACGGTGCGCGTGTCCTCGCGCCGGGGGTCGGTCCTGGTCCCCGTCTCGGTCAGCGAGGCCATGCGGCCGGGACTGGTGTTCATGACCTTCCACTTCCCCGACCAGGTGGACACCCAGCTGCTGACCATCGACGCCACCGACCCGATCGCCGGAACGGCCGAGTACAAGGCGGCCGCGGTCCGGATCGAGCGGGTGAGGGAGAACGCGCGGGCGACCGCAACCGCGAGCTGACCCCGGCGCGCTCCGAGGCCGTGGCGCCCCGCGACCGCGTCCGCCGGACGCGCGGCGAACGCGCGGGCCGTCTCCCCAGCCCCCTGTGGAGACGGCCCGCCGCGGGTGCCCCGGAAAGGGCGACGCCCCGCCGAGGCCGCACCGGATCAGGGGTTGTCAATCCGACTCCCCCATCATACTGTCCTCTGTATACAGAATCCTGTGATCTGGCTTACACGTGATATGAGGTGACACGGGCGTGGACCTGCGATTCCTGGATGAGGCTCCCACCACCGCCGAGCGCGAGGCCGTCGACTCGGTCCTGGGACCGCCCGAATCCGGATGGGACGGCGGCACCCGCCAGGACACCGACCTGCGCTACGCCAAGGGCGGCCACGCCGCCCGCGACCGGCGCGACCTGCTCCTACCCGCCCTGCACGCCGTCAACGACCGTGTGGGCTGGACCAGCCGCGGCGCGCTCGACTACGTCTGCCGCAGGCTGACCATTCCCCCGGCGGAGGCATACGCCGTCGCCTCCTTCTACGCGATGTTCGCCATGCACGAGCGGCCCCGCCGGGTCCTGCACCTGTGCACCGACATCGCCTGTGCCGCCGCGGGCTCGGCCGGACTGAGGGACCGCGTGGCCGAGCGGCTGGGCCCGCCCGGCTCCGCCGAGGGCGGGACCACCTGGCACGAGAGCCCCTGCCTCGGCATGTGCGAGCGCGCACCCGCCGCGCTCGCGCTCCAGGCCGGGGACCCGGCACGGTACTCCGTCGCCGCGCCCGCCGACCCCGCCGCCCTGGACACAATCGCCGAGAGCGGCGCCGAGACGTCCGAGCCGGCGGCCTCCGGTGGGGGGAACGGCCACCGGCCGGCTGCGCGCACCACCTACGGCGCCGATCCGCTTCCCGGCGCCTCCCCCGAGCCGGACGCCGCCTCCGCGGTCCCCGACGCGGGCTCCCCCGACCACGTCCTGCTGCGCCGGATCGGCCGCGCCGACCCGCTCAGCCTGGACGACTACCGCGCGGCGGGCGGCTACGCCGCGCTGCGTGAGGCCCTTCGGCTCGGCCCCGCCGGGGTCCTTCGTGAGGTCACCGACTCCGGCCTGGTCGGCCGCGGCGGCGCGGCCTTCCCCACCGGCCGCAAGTGGAACGCCACCGCCCAGCAGCCCGACACCCCGCACTACCTGGTGTGCAACGCCGACGAGAGTGAGCCCGGCACCTTCAAGGACCGGGTGCTGATGGAGGGCGACCCCTTCTCCGTCGTCGAGGCCATGACGATCGCCGGATACGCGATCGGCGCCAGGACCGGCTACCTGTACATCCGGGGCGAGTACCCGAGGGCCCTGCGGCACCTGGAGAACGCCCTCGCCCTGGCACGCGAGCGCGGACTGCTCGGCGCCGACGTCATGGGATCGGGATTCACCTTCGACATCGAGGTCCGGCGCGGCGCGGGCGCCTACATCTGCGGTGAGGAGACCGCGATCTTCGGCTCCATCGAGGGCCAGCGGGGAGAGCCCCGCACCAAGCCGCCCTTCCCCGTGGAGAAGGGGCTGTTCGGCAAGCCGACCGCCGTGAACAACGTGGAGACGCTGGTCAACGTGCTCCCGGTCCTGCTGATGGGCGGTCCCGCGTACGCGGCCGTGGGCACCGAGGGGTCGTCCGGCCCCAAGCTGTTCTGCCTCTCCGGCGGCGTGCGCCGGCCCGGCCTGTACGAGATGCCCTTCGGAGCCACCCTGCGCGACCTGGTCGAGGCCGCGGGCGGGATGCCGGAGGGCCGCTCGATCCGTGCGGTGCTCCTCGGCGGGGCCGCCGGGACGTTCGTCCGCGGCGACGAGCTGGACATCCCCCTCACCTTCGAGGGGGCGCGGGCGGCGGGGACCTCCCTGGGCTCGGGCGTCGTCCTCGTCCTGGACGACACCGCGGACCTGCCCGCGACGCTGGTACGCGTCGCCGCCTTCTTCCGGGACGAGTCCTGCGGCCAGTGCGTCCCGTGCCGTGTGGGCACCGTGCGGCAGGAGGAGTCCCTGCTGCGGCTGAGCGCGGGTGCTCCCCCCGAACAGGAGCTGCCGCTGCTGCGCGAGGTCGGGCGGGCCATGCGGGACGCCTCGATCTGCGGCCTCGGCCAGACCGCCTGGAACGCCGTGGAGTCGGCCATCGACCGGCTCGGACTGTACTCAGACGACACCCACCAGACCGCCGCGCCGGGTGCCCGGGCGGCGACCGAGGAGGCCCGATGACCGCCCCCGTACTCCTTTCCCCGCCCAAACGGCTGATCGACGCGACCATCGACGGAGAGTCGGTCCGCGTCCCGGAGGGCACCACCGTCCTGGACGCCTGCTCCGCGTCCGGGACCGAGATCCCCACCCTGTGCTACGGCGACACGCTCACGCCGCGCAACGCCTGCCGCGTGTGCGTGGTGGAGGTGGAGGGCGCGCGCACGCTCGCACCCGCCTGCTCGCGCAAACTGGAACCCGGGATGAGCGTGGCCACCGACTCCGAGCGGGTCCGGCACAGCCGCAAGGTGGTCCTGGAGCTGCTGGGCTCATCGGTGGACCTGTCCACCACCCCGCAGGTGCCGGAGTGGATGGAGCGCTACGAGGCGAGGCCCGAGAGGTTCGGCCAGCGCGCCGAGCCCGCCGCGCTGGGCGTGCGCGACGCCCGCCGCGCGGGCGAGCACGAGCCCGGCGACGGCTCCGTCGCGGAGACGGTCGAACAGCCCGCCAAGGTGGACAACGACCTCTACGTGCGCGACTACTCCAAGTGCATCATGTGCTACAAGTGCGTGGACGCCTGCGGCGACCAGTGGCAGAACACCTTCGCCATCGGGGTGGCGGGCCGGGGCTTCGACGCGCGCATCTCCACCGAGCACGACGTGTCCCTGCCAGACTCGGCCTGCGTGTACTGCGGAAACTGCATCGAGGTCTGCCCGACCGGCGCCCTGTCGTTCTCCACGGAGTTCGACATGCGCCAAGCGGGTACCTGGGACGAGGAGAAGCAGACCGAGACGACCACGGTGTGCACCTACTGCGGTGTCGGCTGCAACCTCACCCTGCACGTGCAGGAGAACGAGATCGTCAAGGTCACGTCTCCGCACGACAACCCGGTGACCCATGGAAACCTGTGCATCAAGGGCCGGTTCGGCTACCAGCACGTGCAGCGGCGCGGCGGGGACTGAATCCGAGAGTCCGCCCCCCTCGACGCGAGGCGGGCGGAGGAGTAGACCAGAGGCAGCGAAAGGCGGTGGACGGATGGGACGGGTCACGGCCCGGGAGAAGGTCCTCCGGATCAGAGAGGGGGCCGCCAGTGAGCGCGTGGACACGCTCGTGGTGGAGGAGCCGCTGGAGATCAGGCTGGACGGGGCTCCGCTGAGCATCACCATGCGCACCCCCGGAAGCGACTTCGACCTCGCCGCGGGGTTCCTGGTCAGCGAGGGGGTGGCCACCCGGGAACGAGACGTCACCGCGATCCGCTACTGCGCCGGGGCCACCGAGGACGGGTCGAACACCTACAATGTGCTCGACGTGTCGCTGGCCCCGGACGTCCCCCGTCCGGACACCTCACTGGAACGCAACTTCTACACCTCCTCCTCGTGCGGGCTGTGCGGCAAGGCGAGCCTGGACGCCGTGCGCACCCAGGCCCACTGGCCGGTGGACGGGGACGGGCTGCGGATCGACGCGGACACGCTGACCGCGCTGCCGGACCGGCTGCGCGAGGCACAGCGGGTGTTCGACCGCACCGGTGGCCTGCACGCCGCCGGGCTGTTCACCCCCGGGGGCGAGCTGCTCGCCCTGCGCGAGGACGTGGGCAGACACAACGCGGTGGACAAACTGGTCGGCTGGGCGCTGCGCTCCGAACGCCTGCCCCTGCGCGAGACGGTGCTGATGGTGTCGGGGCGCGCCTCCTTCGAGCTGGTGCAGAAGGCGTGGATGGCGGGCATCCCCATGATGGCCGCCGTCTCCGCGCCCTCCTCCCTCGCCGTCGACCTGGCTGCGGAGGCGGGCATCACGCTCGTCGGTTTCCTGCGCGGCACCTCCATGAACGTCTACGCCGGAAGGCACCGTGTGCTCCTGGAGAAGGCGCTGACCGCGTCTTCGGCGGCCCCGGGTGCACCACGCCCTCCGAACCGGTAGGCGCGGGCCCGGTCGGCGCGTACCAGCCCCCCGCGCCGGCCAGGCCCGACACCGGACTTCCTCCTCTGGCGTGTTCCCTGGTCGCGCTGTGCGCACCGACACGCGATGATCTTGCCCCCCAGAGGCACTGCCGGCGCTCGAGAGTGCCGGTAAGGGCAAGACCATCGCTGTTCGGGCGCCGGTTCAGCGCCCCTCGGGGTGCAGCGTGTAGTGCGGGAAGTTCCCGGGCGGCCTCTCGGTGGCGGGTCCCCGGGTGACCGCGTGGACCAGGAGCTCGCCGCCGACGAAGGCGCCCCGCCAGGAGTCGCCCCAACCGCCGAACAGCTCGTCGCGGTCACCGCGTGAGCGCGGCCGGTTGACACCGACCTTGAAGGCCCGCACCCCGGCCGCCAGGCGGGCGGCCGTGTCGGTGTCGTCGCATGAGACGGTGGCGACCAGCGCCCCGTTGCTGGCGTTCATCGCCGCCAACAGCTCGGCCTCGGTGTCCACCAACACGATCGAGTCGATCGGCCCGAAGGGCTCCGCGTGGAACAGCGGGGAGGAACGCGGCGGCTCCAGCAGGGCCACGGGGGCCACGTAGGCGTCGGTGTTCTGTCCGGGGAGCAGCAGGGCGTCGGAGAGGGATCCCCGGTGGAGCGGCACCGCGCCGCCCACGACGGCCTCGGCGACCCGGTCGGTGAGCTCCTTGGCCTTGGCCGCGCTGATCACCGGTCCGAAGTCGAGTTCGGGCAGGTCGTCCCCGGGGTCGGCGACCGCGAGCGGGTGGCCGAAGCGGACCGTGGACACGGCGGCCAGGTAGGCCTGGAGGAAGGCGTCGAAGCGGGAGCGCTGCACCACGAACCGGGGGTAGGCCGTACAGCGCTGCTTGGCGTAGTCGAAGGTCTTGCGGATCTGTCCCGTGAGGGTGTCCCAGTCGTCGAACTCCCACACACCCCAGCAGTTCAGGCCCTCCTGCTCCAGGATGTGCGGTCTGCCCAGGTCGGCGAGGTCGGCCGCGACCCGGCCCCCGGTGTCGCGTCCTCCGACGAAGGACACACAGCCGATCTCCGGACCGCGGACCAGGGCCGGGGACAGGTCGCGGCCGCCACCGCTGACCAGGGTGAACGGCAGCCCCTCCCGGACCGCCAGGGCCACTGCCAGGGTGAGGCACACGAGCCCGCCGTCGGTGGGCGTCTTGGCGATCACGCCGTTGCCCGCCAGGGCCTGCACGCACATCGCGTGGGCCAGCACGCTCATGGGATAGTTCCAGCTGGCGATGTTGCTGACGGGGCCGTCGAGGGCGACGCGCCCGTCCAGCATCCGGTCGACCCCGTCCAGGTACCACTCCACCCCCGAGATCGCCCGGTCGACATCCTGGCGGGCCAGCCGCCAGGGTTTGCCGATCTCCCAGACCAGGGCCAGGGCCAGGGTGTCCCGGTGCTCGCCCCAGGCCCGGACGGCCGCGCGGACCCGGGCCCGGCGCTCGTCGAGGGGGACGCCGCTCCACTCGCGGTGGTCGGCGGCGGCCCCGGCCACGGCGCGGTCCGCGGTGGATCCGTCGAGCATGGGAGGTCCGGCGATCTCGGAACCGTCCACGGGTGAGTAGGACGTGCGCGGTTCACCGTCGGCGCGCCACTGCCCGCCCCAGCGGTTGTGGACCCGGTCGGCGCCGAAGGCCTCCGGGGCGGTCTCACGGCAGCGGGTGTACAGGGAAGCCCACTCGGTGCCGGGCTTGAGCGTCATCTCCGTCATGGGGCCGTGGGCGCCATCGCCGAGGAGATGGCGCCCGTCTCCTCTCCATATGTCGTTCCGGTCAGGACGGCACGGACGATCCGGGCGGTTTCGCTGGGGGTTCTGCCGACCTTGACTCCGACGGCCTCCAACGCCTCCTTCTTCGCCGCGGCCGTGCCCGAGGAACCCGACACGATGGCACCCGCGTGGCCCAT
>NZ_JBWDTQ010000034.1:0-73563 GCF_056312425.1 Nocardiopsis sp. TRM 82005 | reverse complement strand
CTTGCTGTCCGGAGAGGTTTCGGGCAGTCGGTGTGAGCCTGTGACCAGCACGCTCACGATGAAAAGGGCTCACTGGACTCCGCACTCTTTTCCGTGGACCTTTGGGACTTCTCCCGGTCATACAAGGAATCCAGGACCCTCGAAGGAGGGCCCCGGAAACAGGCTCTGGAAGACCTCGTTCGCATGCACCCCGTCAAACTCCTCGCAGGCTCTGAGGATATGTGGGCGCAAACGGCGCGGAAATCATGTGTCCGTGCCGTGGTCGAGTCCCTTCTGGAACTCGCGGAGAACGCCCCGGAAGAAGAGTCGAAGATCCGCTTCCTGGAGCAGGCCTGCCTGTTCGACGAATTCAACGAACCGCTGTACCAGCGAATCATGGCCGTCCATGTTTCACGGGGCCGTCCTGAGATCGCACACCAGGTCTACCGGTCCCTGAAAGAAAAGCTCTCGCTCATCTCGGAAAAACCCAACAAGGCGAGTCGCGCGATGGCCGAGTCCCCGAAGCATCCGGCGCGGTGAACCCCGGTGCCCCGAGGCAGGGAGCCGCACCTGCCCGCTTCCGCTCGCGCGGACCGCAGCCGAGTGAACCCGAAGTGAACCCCCTGGGCCGCTGGGTGGGCCGTCGCCCGGGCCGCCAGGTGGGCCGATCTTAGCTGGCCCACCCCTGAGCTGGCATAACAGCAGGTCACTGGGCATCTGGGTGGGCCGATGGGCGTCCAGACTTATACCCAGTGGGTAGTCATCTTCACGTAGGGGGCGGCGCGCCCCCTCTCCTGCGACGGGGGCGGCCTACCGGCCGCCCCCGTCCTGCTGTGTCCTCCTGCCCTCCCCCTGCCCCTCCTCTCCCGTCTCACAGTTCCTGTGAGGCGCTCTCCCTTCCTTTCTTTGATATTCACAGAAGGCCTTCCGTGAGGGCTTGGTGATCACCCAACTCGGCGCCGGGAATGGAAAACATGATCACCCAGATGAGTTCTGAACACGCCACGACCCCCCTCGCGCGCGTGCGCGGTTCCTTTCTGGGAACGCCGCGCCAAAAAAAGTACGCGACACGAGTTGACAACCCCGCGCCAACCAAGTTCCTATTGGCGTGTTCTCCGGGGTGGCGAACGGTTCCGGGGTGGGCGAGGATAATTTCTCGCGACACGGGTTGACAAACCTGTATCGCCCAAGGTCACCTTGGGTTCCACCCCGAAACGGATGCCGTTTACGGGGCGCGTAGAAAAAGGTTCGCGACACGAGTTGACAAACACCGGTCAACCAAGTGAACCTCGGACCGCCAACGAAGGAAAACCGTAAATGGAAGGGGGTGAGAAAATGCGCACTATGCGCGCCATGGCGATAATAACCGGGCGAGTATTCGCCCGTCCCAGGCCGCCCACGCAGGACGAAATCGCGAACCGGGCACGCGCCCAACGGGCGCACCAGGTGGCCGGCGACTACGAGGCGGCGATCGCCCGGGAGCTGGCCGCACGAGGCCGGGCGGTGCACCTGCACCGCATCCAGGGGGCGAGCCCCGAAGCCCGGCGGGCTGCGGACGACCACGCCCGCGCGGTTCGGCACCGTGCCGAGCTCGGAGCCCTGCTGTTCAAGCTCTACGCCCACCGCATGGTTCCGGCCAACTAAAACGGCGCGAACCCCGCGATTACAGCGACAACGGAGGAAACCATGGCTGACCGAAACAAGCCCGGGCAGTGTGCCCCGGTCATCATCTGCCCCGAGTGTACGGAAGAGGTGCGCAACCTCCCGCCCACCGGCTGGAGCCCGAGCTACCAGACGTCCGACTACAGCCACCAGGACGGATCGGCGCTGTGCCTCACGTACGGGGACATCCCCGGCCAGAGCACGGGCGGGATCCAGACCTTGCGGCCGGTCGTGTTCGTGCCCCTCGGGGCCCTCACCTCGGCCTGATGCGGCCGGCCTGGAGGCGGCAACCTCCAGACCGGCCCCACCGCAACACCCGCGCCCACCGGACAGGTGTGGAGCCAGGACGGCTGGGCGCGGGCCCAACACAACCAATGAGATGGAGTGTGCTGTGAGCACGAGTATGCCCCACGGAGCGCGGATCATCATCAGCCGCGTCCACATCGAGGACCTGCGTGCCTACGGGCCGGGTGCGTGCCTGACTTGGCACGAGGACACCCACCAGGTGGAGGCGGTCGGCCCGCACACCGCGCTCAACCCCAGCCGGATGATCATCACCGGATACCAGGGGCTGCGCGAGATGGCCGACCACCACGCCGAAGACGGGCACACGGCCACCGACGACGACCTCGCGCAGGACCTGACCGACATCGCCGCTGACTGGCGCACCGACTGGCCAGGAATCCGAGCGATGAACCTCCAGGTGGAAGACCTGCGCGGAGCCTTGGCGGACGCGGGAGCCTACCTGAGCGCCGCTCCCACCTTCACGCTCCCCAGGCATGGGCTGCCCCAGATGACGGACTACTACCGGCTCGCGGGAGGCAGTCGGCTCGCGAGCGTGACGGTCAGCTTCGGCTTCACCGAACCGACCCGGATCACCGCCAACGACCCGGACGACGACACCCAGCCGATCGCTGACCTGACCCTGGGCACCAGCGGCACGCTCACCCACGCCGCGACCAGCCGCCTGGTCGCCTCCACGGTGACCTGCGCCCTGACTCAGGACCGCTAGCGCCTACCGGGCCGCCCCGCACGGGGCGGGGCGGCCCTACCACCCGAGACCCATGCGCCGAGCGCTGTGTTCGGCATGCCTTGAAAGGGGCTCCGCAATGTCTGTCATTCCCACGATGCGTGAACGGTTCGACGATGAGGAGGTCACGGTGGACATGCTCCGCGACCTGCACCGCACCGGACCGGGCGGTTTGATCATCGCCAACCTCTACCAGTCCTCCTACGAGGTCACCCATGCCCGCCACCTCTGCACCGAGGCCCGAGGCCGGGTGCCCGTCTACGGTCACGGTGACCTGGTCCACGACCTGGACTACTACGACCAGGACTGGGAGGAGCTGGCCGATGCGGTCACCGACACCACCTGGGACCAGCTCGACCACTGGGCAGCGTTCTCCATGCGCATGAGCCCCCTGGTCCGCGCCCTGCGACGGGACATGACCCTGTACCGGATGGACCTGAACCGCCGCCCCGTCTGCCGCTACACGCTGGACGGTGCGAGGCGGATCGATGACACCTTCACCCTGCGCGGTAACCCGCGCATCACCTTCACCACCTGCTGCGTGCAGCGCCGCCCCGCCAGTCTCCTGATGTCCCTGGACATGTACGACCAGGGCCACTTCGTGACCTCCTGGACGCAGCGGGTGACCCACACCGCACCGCCCCGGTTCGTGCGCGAGGCACCCCTGCGGGCGCAGCTGTACCTGGACCTTCGCTCCTAACCCGCACCGGGCCGCCCCGCACGGGGCGGGGCGGCCCCTGTCACCCGACACCCATGCGCCGAGCGCTGTGTTCGGCGCGCCCACGGAAAGGACTCCACGTGTTCGATCGCGTTCCCAACGTGACTATCGCTGACTGGTTCGCCTCCGCCGAGATCACCTCGCGCATGCTGCGCACCCTGAACAACATCGGCCCCGGCGGTGTGATCATCGCTGACCTGTGCCGACGTGACTACTACGCGACCCACGCGCGCGCTCTCGACCCCACCAGCCAGACCTCCTTCATCGTGTTCGGTTACCACGAGCTGGTTTTCAACCTCGACTTGTACGCCGAGGGGCACGGGGACCGGGCCTGGGAGGAGCTGGTTCCGGCCGTTGACTGCACCGTTTGGGAGTGCCTGGATCAGACGGTCGAGGACATCACTGCCACGGGGTTTGTCGTCACCCGGATGCGCCAGCACATGCAGGCGTGTGGGTTCGACCTGACCGCCGCTCCGCGCTATTACCACCGGTTCGCTAGCGACGACTCCCCCCTCACTCCCATGAGGGTCGGGGACCTCTACGCCTACCGGGCCAATCCGAACATCACGGTCACCGTCAAGAGTCCGACCGACGAGAAAACCGGGGCACTGTCCCTGATCACGATTAGCGACGGCGACCGGCACGTCACCGGCTGGCCCAAGGCCTTGCGCCAGCAGTTCATCGCGGGTGCCAACGCCCGCCGGGCGCGTGAGGCGGTCGAGGCCTACCTGCGCCGCACCCGTACCTGACCCACCTCACCGGGGGCGCCCCGTCACGGGGCGGGGCGCCCGCCACCCAACATCCACCTCGCGCCGAGCCCGGTGTTCGGCATGCCACGAAATGAGGTTCATCCATGCTCGCAGGAATCACGACCGCGACCGCTGGCGAATGGTTCGCCCGTGACCGTATTACCCCAGCCATGCTCCAGAAGGTGCACATCACCGGGCCGGGAGCGGTCATCGTCGCCGATGTGCCTCGCAGGGGTTACCGCGTAACCACCGCAGCCACCCTGGACCCGGCCTCGCAGTCCACATTCATCGTCTACGGCTACGCCGACCTGGTGGCTGACGCCCTCGAACGCTACAGCGAACTCGGGGCCGACTTCTGGGAGCAGCATGCCCACGATGTCGACATCGCGGTCCTGGACGCCATGGACCAGTGGCTCGCCGACACCCTGCGCTCAGCTCCGTACGTCACCCGTATGCGGCAGGCCATGCGTACCTACGGGTTCGAGATCGAGTCCCGCTCCTGGTTCCGCGACGGAGACACCGTTGTCGATTCCTACGTGTACACACCGGCACAGGCCATCACGGTCAACGTCCTCCTGAAGGCCTTCGAGCTGGAACCGGCACCGTTCGAGGCGGAGGTGTGGAGGGGCCGCACCCACCGGTGCGGCATCGGTCACGGTGAGCTCGTCAGCGACGCCGCCCAGATGGAGGCAGAAGCGCTCCATAACACCGTGACCGAGATTCTGCGCATTCACAACGCCTAGAACCACCCCGACCGGCCGCCCCGCCCCGTGCGGAGCGGGGCGGCCCCTCCCACCACCGCTCTACGAAGGGATCCGTCTGCCATGACCACGACCACCTCGACCCCGCGCCGTTCGGCCACACGCACCCGCGAGATCATCCTGACCGCCCTCGGTGAGGCCATCGAGCCCGTCACCGTCACCGAGCTGGCTGAATTGGCGGGGGTGGGCAAGTCCACCCTGGCCAAACACCTCCCGGCCCTGGAGAAGGACGAGTTGGCGGTGCGCACCCCGGGCGGGCGCGATGGTCGCCGCCGCCTGCCCGACACCTGGCAGGTGACCACCTCCACCACGCCGGACACGACCTCGCGTGAGGGCACCTCACCCGAGGCGGATGACCACGCCGAGGAGGAGGCCGACATGGTTGCCACTGGACCCGACACCGCGCCGGAGGCCACTACGGAGGAGGCCCCCGAGGTGGGTGTTCCCACCTCCACTCCGGCAACGCAGGACACCTCTGTGCAGGTGACCTCCGAGCAGCCTCCGACGGACGAGGCGGTCACGGCAACGGCGAACGACCAGAACGTGCCCGCCACCCGTACCCTCACGCCGCCCGCCCCGCCCCAGCGGGCCAGGGCTGCCGCGTCCGGGGCCGCGGTGACCGCCATGCGGGTCGGAGCCACTACCGGGGAAGGTCTCAACCCCGTCAGCCGTAGCACCCGGCTCGCGTCGGGCGAACTGAAGCTGATGGTCAAAGCGATTCTCGACGCCGAACCGGGCGAGGAGTTCACCGCGACCGCGATCAGCCACCTGCTCCAGGGCCGCTCCATCGGAGCCATTCAGAACAACCTCGCACGCCTGGCCAAGGAGGGGAAGGTGGTGCAGACCTGCGACCGGCCGCGCCGCTACCGCTCCCTTAAGCACCAGGCCTGACCACACCACCCGGGGTGCGGGCATCTGAACAGCCCGCACCCCCACCTTCTACATACCCCTAGGGAGTATTCGTGTTTGATGTTGCCTGGACCGTGTTCGACCTCGGCTGCCTGGAGTGGAAGTACGTTCTGGTTCTGACCGGGTTGTGTGTGACCGCGACCCTGGTCGGGGTCGTCAACCGCACCAGCCGCCTGCTGAACACCTACTACGTGCGCGGTGACTGGCCTGGAATGGTTCACCACTCCGAGCGCGGCCCCGGAACGATCTGCGGGGCGTGCGGGCACCACCTCGTCGCGCACGACCGGGCCACCGGCCGGTGCTGCCACGGCACCCCGCTGGACCACCTCGCGATGATCATCGCCCTGCCCATGCCCCTCGTCTTTCGGGACATGTTGCAGCAGCCGGGGTGCCCTTGCCGCCTGAACGGCAGGCGCACCTGACCCGCGCCACGCCGACCGGGTGAAGGCCCGGGACCCGCACCAGCTCACCGCTGGTGCGGGTCCCGGGCCTTCAACGTTCTCCACCCGCCCGAGGGTTTTCGGGGGCCGGTGTCGCATTCGCTGTGGGGGTGTCTTCTTAGGGGGTCATCAGGGCGAGAAGAAAGAAGGGAGCTCCTGATGACACACACCCACGACGACACCTCCCGCATGGGTAGGCCGCCGTTGGCGATATGGCTGTGCGCGCCGACCACGCACCAGCCATCTCCTCCGAGCGGGGGCCTCGTGCCGGTGCCGCGCCGGTTGGCCCGCCGACTGGTGGACGAGTACACCCGCCCCGGCGAGGTGGTCGCGGACCTGAGCGGCACCAGCTTGATCGCCGAGCAGGCCGCAGCGGCGGGATGTTTCTACGAGGTGGTTGCGCCCACCTCGGCTCACCGATCGGCGCGTGGGGAGAGCGGGGTGGCGTGGGCCGACCTGACGGCCTTGACGCTGTCCGCCGCCAACGAGGAGGCCCAGCAGCTACACGAGCGGCGGATGCGGGCCCAGGTGATGTTCGCCGCGACGATCACCCGTCCCGGTGGGGTCATCGCCGCCATCACCTCACTCGGGCACACCCCCCAGGGCGCGGTCATCGACCCGGCTCCGGGGCTGGTGCGGGCCGCCTCCTGTGCGGGCTTGGTGTACCTGCAGCACGTCATCGCGATTACCGCGCCGCTCTGCGGAGCCGGGCTCGGTACGACCATCCCCGTCCGGGGCGAGGGCTTCGACCCCGACCAGGACGAGGCGGACGCAGGGTTGCCGGCCTCGGTGGCTGACGCGGCGGCCTCCATCACCTCGCCTGCACACCTGAACATCTCAGTGTTCCGCCTTCCGAAGAAGGGCCACACGGTCACCGCGGGCATGCTCGGGGAGGTGGGCGCATGACCCAGGACACCCCCGACCTCGGATGTCAGGAAGACCTGCTCGGCGGGGTGTGCCCGCACGAGCACCCCGAACAGCAAAACGGCCGGGTGCGCGGTGCGGGGTGGTCGGTGTGGTTGACCGGGCAGCAGCAGGCCCGCCAGCAGCGCGGCAATCGCTACTCCCGTTTGTCGGTGGAGCACCCGGCCAAGATGCTTCCGGCCATCGCCCGTCACGCGATCCGTACCTACACCCGGCCTGGAGACGTGGTGCTGGATCCGATGTGTGGGATCGGCACCAGCCTGGTCGAGGCCGTCCACCTGGGCCGCAACGCCTTCGGGGTGGAGCTGGAGCCCAAGTGGGCCGGTATCGCGAGGTTGAACCTGGAGGCCGCCGCGGCCCGGGGGGCCTTGGGTCAGGGCGAGGTGCACACCGGTGAGGCCGCCCGCACCCTCACCGGGCTGGCTGCTGACGGTTCTTTGGCCGGGAGAGTGCGGTTGGTGTTGACCTCTCCGCCATACGGGTCCATGACTCACGGGCAGGTGCGCTCGCGCCGCGACGGAGCTGAGGCGGTGGAGAAGCACGCCTATACCTACTCCCGCGACCGTGATCGGCGCGCGGACAACCTCGCCTACCAAAAACCCGAGGCGTTGACCTCGTCATTCGCCCGGATCATGGCCGCGTGCAGGCCGTTGCTGGCCCCGGGCGGGGTGGTCGTGGTGACCACCCGCCCCTACCGCACCCAGGGCCGTCTGGTCGACTTCCCCGGCCAGGTCGCCGAAGCGGGCCGACGTGCGGGTCTGATGCAGATCGACCGGTGCGCGGCCCTGTTGTGCGCACTGCGCGGCGGGGAGGTGGTCTCGCGGACCTCGTTCTTCCAGCAGGTCGAGACGCGACGGCTGCGCAAGGAAGGCAGGCAGGTACACGTGATCCAGCACGAGGACGCACTGGTCTTCACCAACCCCACCCCAGTCGCAGGAGAAGAGAGGGCGGCTGCGTGAAACCGTCCGATTCCGCCGCCGTTCCCGACACCCGCAGTGAAAGGACACCTGGTCCTGTGGGCTTCTCTGACACCGCTTCGGCGGACCTGCGCAGGCGCATCATCGACGACATCCGTGCCCTGGCCGACTTCCTGGACCTGAACCCCGACCTGCCTCTGGGGCCGCACACCCGGGTGGAGGTCGTCTACTTCCCGCACACCGACACCGAGGACGAGGCCTTCGACGAGGTCGCCGACATCGCGGCCCTGTTGGGTCGGATCCCGGCGTGGGAGGGCGAGCACTACGTGGTCGAGCACACCCACGGTGCGGGACGTTACCGGGCCGTGGCCATCCCCGACGATGCCCGGGCCGCCTACCGGGCCTGGCTGTCCTACACCGGGCACGTGCGCCCGGACTGAGCCGAGCCCGTCGGGCCGCAGACGGCTCTGGCCGGGGCACGGGCGGTAGCCCGCTGGGGCGGGGCCGACGTGGGGCGTTGTGGTGCCCCACGCCGGCCCCACCGCCCGGGTTCGGCCCCGTCACCCCAGCCGGGTCGCGGGTAGCCGACAGGGGCTGCCTGTGGGCCTGACCAGGGAAAACGGCATACCGCCCGAAACGGGTGGGCGAATGAACAGAGGAGCGTGAATCCGGTGGGGGATGTGGTGAATCCGCTTGCACTTCTCGGCGAGGTCGAGCGTGGATGCGTGGTGCCCCGCCACATGCGGGGCCGCGCACCGTATCCGCGCAGTTCACAGGTGGTGGGGAGGTGGTTTGGGTGAAAGGGGAACCTCAGGTGAGGTTGGACGAGGTCGGCTCGTTGCCGGTGGTGCTGGACGTGGTCACGGCCGGGCGGATGCTCGGGCTGGGCCGCACCACTGCCTACCGGCTCCTGCGCGAAGGTGCCTTCCCGGTGCCCGCGCATCGGGCGGGCAAGGCGTGGGTGGTGCCCACCGCCGGAGTCCTGGCCCACCTCGGCCTGGACCACCTGGCCTTTCCGCCATGGGGTGGGTGTGGGTGCGGTGCGCGCGGTGACCACACGAAAGGCGGGAAGTAGATGGCTTCTCATGACGGGTCGGTGTTCAAACGCTGCGGATGCCGCGACCAGGTGACCGACAAGCTCCTGGGGGCGAAGTGCCCCCGGTTGCGCCGGGAGGAGGGCGGCTGGAATCCCCGGCACGGGGAGTGGGGCTTCCAGTTGGAGCTGCCCCGTACCTCGGAGGGGCGGCGCCGTCAGGCCAGGCGCACCGGGCTGGGTTCTCAGGAGGAAGCCCAGCGGGCGATCGACCATCTCAAGGTCCTTATCGGCTTGGCCGACGAAGAACCAGAGGTTGAGGTGCAGGTCGCGGACCTGGTCCAGGCCGCACTGCGGGGACGTCACCGCCTCCCGGAGGTGGAGGAGGTCAAGCGCCGCATCGGCACGGGGATGCGTGTCCGGGAGACGGTGCCCACCGTCGCACAGTGGCTGGACGAGTGGCTGGTGGGCAAGCCCGATCTGGCCCAGAAGACCCGTCTGTCCTACGCCGGCCACATCCGTAACTACCTGGTTCCGCACCTGGGGCGCACCCGGTTGGACAAGCTCACCTCCTGGCAGGTCGAGGCGATGTTCGCCGAGGTCGAAGAACACAACGCGCACATCCTGGAGTGCCGTGAATCCGACGACGCCAAGGTGCGGGCCTCGGTGAAAGGTAGGCGGGTGGTGTCGCTGGCCACCAAGCACCGCATCCGCGCCACACTCCGCAGTGCCCTGTCCGAAGCGGTCAGGCGCCCGGACCTGCCGGTGTCAGTGAACATCGCCTCCCACGTCCGGTTGCCCTCGTGCCCGCGTGCGAAGCCTCTGGTGTGGACAACCGACCGGGTACGCCAGTGGCAGGTCGATGGAGTCGTGCCCGGCGAGGTGATGGTGTGGACCCCGGAACAGACCATCACCTTCCTGGCCCACGCCAAGAAGTACACCTGGCTGTTCCCGCTGTTCCACCTTATCGCCGTCAAAGGACTCCGCCGAGGAGAAGCAGTTGGGCTGCCCTGGGCCAACACCCGGCTCACCGACGGACAGGTGGACATCCGCACCCAGGTGGTGACCCTGGGCTGGAAAATAGCCACGACCACGCCGAAAAGCACGGCCGGACAACGCACCATCACCCTCGACAAGGACACGGTGAAGGTGCTGCGCTCGTGGAAGAAGTTCCAGAACGAAGCCCGCCTCCAAACAGGAGAGGGCTGGGCGGACTCGGAGTTGGTGTTCACCCAGGCCAATGGGTCGGGATGGCATCCGGGACAGGTGACCCGGTGGTTCAACCGAATCGCGAAGGCGGCGGGGTTGCCGCCGATCCACCTGCACGGGCTGCGCCACGGCGCGGCCTCGCTCGCGCTCGCCGCGGGGGCAGATGTGAAGGTGGTCTCGGGAGAACTCGGGCACGCGACCACGCACTTCACCCAGGACACCTACCAGACCGTCTTCCCCGAGGTCGCGAGGGCAGCGGCCGAGGCCACCGCCGCGATGCTCAAACCCGCCAGGCGGTAGCGGTGACGGCAGCGGTGTAGCCGAACCGGCGAGCACACCAGGAGCCACACGACACCATCAACCCCAGGCCGGCCCACGAGTTCACCCCTGCTGGCCTGGGGTTTCGTCGTGCCCCGGGCCAGTTGACGCTTCAAAGGTCCGATGTATTTTTTCTGTTACGCGATCAGATTAAAGGCGTGACAATTCTTTGTATGTGAAGATTTCTCATCTAAGCATAGCTACGGAAATCGCTGCTGCCAGAAGGAGTCCGATTCCACCAATCAGACAAACTCCGAGGGCAATTTCCCCATGTATATTTATTTGGCATATACGTCGGTTGGGGTCGTCGAATCGAGCAACGGATTCTCCAATCGAGTAGATGCCGAGTAGTGACATTAATGCTGCCACTGCGAACAAAATCGGGACTGCTTGGGTCCATTGGTGGAAGAGTAGGTAGAGCAGGTAGAACTCGATTGCGGCAATCAGGGAAACGAGTAGTGACAGTATTGTAATGCTGTACACCATGAATATATACCTGAAGCGCATCGCTCGCAGGCCTTGCTTGAGCTGTGCTAGCTCCCCTAGTGCGTAAAATCGAACGCTGGCTAGGCGTTTTACCTCTTCGTGTCTACTGTGGATGGAGCTTGGGTCAATTTTTTGGGAGCGAAGCTCAGTGATATCAAAGTTGGCGCATTCGAATATCGCCTCTTGCTCCTTTAGCTTTGCTTCTTGTTTGGCGATAGGTTTTGTGTCGAACATTGACTTGAGGGAATATTGAAGGTAGATGGTGAATGCGATATAAACGGCGGGGATGACTTGGGCGAGGGTGGCAATGGAAGTCTGCAATTCAATCTCACTGTTGGATCTGCGGTTAATGTTTGACGGTCCACTTGAAGGGGTTGCTGGGTGTTTCTCTTGTCTGTCTGTATTTTTTGGGTAGGTGATACCTGGAATATGAAATATTATTTTGATTTGGGGAAATTATTAGTATGAATGTGCAGCGCTGTGACTGTGCAAGATGCATGGGATTTGTCCGTGGATGCGGATTGTCGCCCAGGTGGGGTAGCGGCGGCCAGTGGTAGATAAGGCCACCTCCGAACGTGGGCGCTTATCCGACCCTGTATGGGTGGTCTTCGCTCATGCGGGCGCCTGGGCAGCTCGCAGGACGTTTGGGCGTACCCGGCTGTTTGGGAAGTCTGAAGTCATCAGGGGCACAGGTCGGCAAAGTGCTTCGCGAGGTTCCCCCACCTACACTGACCTTGTACTGGGCAGCACATCAAGAGCACACACGGCACCTAATCGCCACGAGGACCTCGGTTAAGGCCCTCAATGAACCCGCATGAACTGGGGTTTTGTGGTGCGCCCGGCAGGATTCAAACCTACGACCGTCAGATTAGAAACATCCGCCGCTACGCCCTGCTCACCGAGGTAGACAAGGCTCGCGCACTGGAAGCGCTCACTACTGACCGCTGAGCGGGGAGTTTTACTGATAAATTCTATAGCAACCCACCTCGACCCCCAACACCCCGAACGTCAGGGGCATCCTTCCCGGGTGCCACCGGCAAGCCTGCTGCGGACATATTCCAGTGGTCGTATGTGGAAATGGTCCGCCATTCTCTCAAACGGCTCACTTGCCAGGGCCTCATTCCGCCCTACTGCGAAATACTGCGCGATAGACGACTCGCCCCTGATCACCAAGGGTCCGCTCTCCCACTGAGGGAACTGGTCAGCCGTCGCATCCAGCGAGAACAGGATCCTTCCGTCTTTGCGCAGCTCCAGCCACACATGGGTCCGCAGTCCCCCCGATGACTCTTCATCATCGCCTTCCCCCGAGACCAGGGTCCAGTCGCCGTATCCCCACTCTCGGAGCAGAGACCCGATCACGAAGGATGCCACCGAACACGAACCCCGAGGGAAGTCACGTAGTTGGCAGTTGCCCTCGGATGGGAAGGTACGCAGCGCCTCAATGATGACCCGCATCACCTCGTCCAGTTGGTCGCGCTCATCACGGTGCTTGTCGCGGCGAAGATCCATGCGCCCAGTATGGATTGGGCCTGCTTCATGAGCCACTCGGGGGCTTCCACGTTAGGGACAGCGGTTGTTAGGTTGTGGTGGACTTGTGCTCTTGGCGAGGAGGAGTCTCTGGGCCGCCTGTGCGACCTTAATAACCTGCCCAGCCATGACTCTCGAATCGCGACGGTCGCTCAGGATCTCTGCCAGCACCGCATCAACAACCCCGAGGGCTGGGACGATGGCTGGACCTGGGATGACGAGCAGTTCGGTCTGGTCGACAACGACCAGGCACTCCTTGTTTCGTGCTATCTGATTGTGATGTGCGAAGCCCTGCGGGGTAAGGGGTTTGGTTGAAGGAGCCGTATGCGGCCCGGGGGCGGGTAGGGCGTGCCGCCCCGGTCCTGCGGTGTCCACGCGACGGCGTTGGGGCGTTTGTGGGGCGCTAACGGGCGGACACGGGGCGCCCCGGGCGATGGCCGCCACGGTCACGGAACGGCAAAATGCTCCGCGAGGTCCTCGCCCTGATGTACTGGACCTTGCACTGGGGAGCACACACGGAGCATTTCAGGCCCTGATCCGGGCTCCGCGCCTCGTCTGTTCGACTCGCGCACCCCGTCTGACCTGGGGTTTTGTGGCGCACCCGGCAGGATTCGAACCTGCGACCGTCGGATTAGAAGTCCGATGCTCTATCCACTGAGCTACGGGTGCCTGATTCAATTGTCGCCCGCCATGGCAGGTCGTTACCACGCTGTTACCCGTGGTCGCCGGAGGGCGCTACGTGCCGGAGGCGGGTGGTGCCCGGGTCGGCGCCTACGGTCGGGGAGCTCCGTGTTGTGGCGCCTGGGGCGTCCTGGGCAGACATTCTAGGGTATTGGCCCGATGTCGCCCACAGGAGGGCAAAGCCTCACCAACTACGGTGATTCGTAGTTGCTTCTCGTTACCACGCGCGTTCCGTCAAATCGGTCGCTAAGGACCTCGTGCACCACGTTACCGGTGATTAACTCCCGGTGCGGTGCTGTGCCGCTGGCGTTTCGCGAAGTCCCGGTGGCCCGGGTGGTCTGGTGGGTCAGAACATCCACCACTGACCTGCGAAAACCATCAGGGCAACCATCGTGGTGAACATCCGGAGCCTCCTGGCGAGTGACCGGCAATCACTATAAGTAGTTATCTAACAACAGAGAGTAACAACCATGGCTCGCTGTGATCCGGGTTCGTCGGTGCGGCTACCGTGGGCGCGTGCGATCTCTGGGACTGGTGACGGGCTTCCTGCTCGACAGGGTGGTGCCCGACCCGCGCCGGGGGCATCCCGTGGCCCTCTACGGGCGCGCCGTCGGGCGGTGGGAGAAGCTCGTCCACGGGGATTCCAGGGCGTGCGGAGCCCTGTTCGCGGCCGGTGCCGTGCTTCCCGTGGTGGGCGCGGGTTCCCTGGTCCGGGGCGGGGCGGCGACGGCGGTCACGACGTGGGCCGTGCTCGGGGGCAGCATGTTGTGCCGCGAGGCCGAACGGATCGCCGAGGCCCTGGAACGCGGTGACCTGGAACGGGCGCGCGAGCTCCTGCCGAACCTGTGCGGCAGGGATCCCTCAGACCTCGACGAGGCCGGGATCGCCCGCGCGGTGGTCGAGTCGGTCGCCGAGAACACCTCCGACGCGGTGGTCGGCCCCCTGGTCTGGGGAGCTCTGGGCGGTGTGGCCGGCTTGGCGGGTTTTCGCGCGGTCAACACCCTCGACGCCATGGTCGGCCACCGCGACGAGCGCTATGAGCGGTTCGGCGCGGCGTCGGCACGGCTGGACGACGTGGCCGGCTGGGGCCCGGCGCGGCTGACCGCGCTCCTGGCGGTCCTGGCCGCGCCGTTGGTGGGCGGCGACGTCCGCGCGGCGTGGATGGTGTGGCGGCGTGACGGTGACGGGCACCCCAGCCCGAACGCGGGGCAGTGTGAGGCCGCGTTCGCGGGTGCGCTCGGCAGGACCCTGGGCGGCGCCAACGTCTACCGAGGACACGCGGAGCGTCGTCCCGAGATGGGGGAGGGCCCCGGGGCGGAGACGGCCGACATCCGCCGCGCCGTGCGACTCGCACGGGCGGTCCATCTGGGCGCCGTGGCCGTGGCCGCCGCCACGGCCCGGTAACGCCCTGCCGGCGGCCGCGGCCACCGCCGGTCCGGTGGTCCTGCCGGAAGGCCGGGCGGCCGTACGCGGCCCGGCCTCGGGCCGGGGCCGGCTCAGGTCAGGTTGCGCGCGTAGTTCACCTGTTGGTGGATCTGACCCGCCATGGTCGGGTGGCTCACCATGATCGACGTGCTGTAGTGCTTGTCGTGTCCCTGCACGGTGACCTGTACGTGCCCGGTGGTCTTCTGTTCCTTGACGAGCAGGAGGAGCAGGCTCAGCAGGCAGGCCCAGATGAACAGGATCGCCAAGATGATGGCCCACACCGGGATGTTCTGCTCGGTGCGGCTCATGTCGTTCACCGTCCACACCGTCCCCTTGATGGGGAAGCGTCCCACGGGGGTGAACACGGTGTTCTGGGAGAACGCGATCTCACCGATGGAGCCGATGGGGGTGTCATCGAGGGCCGGGGGCTGGGGCTGCGGCACCGCGGGCTGGTAGCCGGCGGCGGCGCCGTAGGGCTCCATCACCCCGCCCTGGTACTGCTCCGGGGGAGGACCCCAACCGGGGGTTCCACCGCTGGGCTGGTGCCACGGCTCGTTCGGGTCCGGGCTGGGGTTCGGGTACTGGTGCATGTCGAGATTGTGTCAAAGCCCTGAGACCGGGGGACCAGCTTCCCGGCACCGGCGACACCGTGTTCTCCGGCCCTTCGCAGTTCGACTGGCGGGCGGAGGAGGCCGTGGCCGGATGTGGCCACTCCGAAGCTCCCACGCCGGCTCCCTCGCCGGAGGTGCTCAGTGATCCGGGCTGCGTGTGCCGTGGGCGGCCTCAAACCCGCCGGTTTTCTGGTGCGGGGTACCGCCTGCCGCCCAAAACATGAAACTCTTTCGTGATTTCCCCGACCGTGCTTAGCATGCCGCTGATCCATCGCCCGCACCCCCAGGTGGTGACAGCTCTTGTTCCCCTCCCACGCACGATGGCTACGCGCCGGCGCCACGGGTGCCGCGCTGGCGGTGACCGCGGCCACCGTCGCCGCCCTTCCCGCCCCACCGGCCCTCGCGTCTCCCGAGCCCCCCGCCGACTACTGCGCGCCCGCGGGGTGCCTCGACGTCCTTCCCCCGGGCCAGAACGGCAGCGCCACCCTTGTCGAGATCCTCGGGCACCAGGTCTTCGGCACCCGGCCCAACCACTCCTCCAGCCAGCTGGACATGTACGACGACCTCGTCCACCACTACGACGGCCTCACCGAGGAGGGCCTGGACGACTTCTTCCTCGACGCCGGATTCGGCGTCGACCCCGGTGACGTGGGCCGCGAGTACAAGCCGCGCGAGGACGTCACCGTCACCCGCGACGCCGGCCACGGCATCCCGCACGTCCGGGGCACCACCCGCGAGGGCACCATGTTCGGCGCCGGGTACGTCGCCGCCGAGGACCGGCTCTTCCTCATGGACGTGCTGCGCCGGGTCGGCCGGGGCGAGCTCACCTCCTTCGCCGGAGGCGCCGAGGGCAACCGTGGCCTGGAACAGGACCTGTGGCGCAACGCCCCCTACACCGAGGAGGACAAGCGGGCACAGATCGACCGGGTCGCCGCCAGCGGCGAACGCGGCGAACAGGCCCTCGCCGACGTCGACGCCTATCTGGAGGGCGTCAACACCTATGTCGAGCAGGCCGACAGCGGACGCTACTTCCCCGGCGAGTACGTCCTGACCGGGCACAAGGACTCCGTCACCAACGCCGGGGAGATCGAGCCCTTCACCGCCACCGACGTGGTCGGCATCGCCTCCATGGTCGGCGGCATCTTCGGCGGCGGCGGTGGCGGCGAGGTCCGGTCCGCCATCGTGCTCGCCAACTTCCAGGACCGCTACGGCTCCGAGGAGGGAGCCGAACTCTACGATGCCTGGCGGATGGAGAACGACCCCGAGGCCCTGGTCAGTGTCGGGGGCGAGTTCCCCTACAGCGGCACCCCCGACGACCCGGTCGGCGAGGTGGTGCCCGATCCGGGATCCGTCGAACCCTACGACATCGTCCACGGCGAACACGGCTCCGCGCTCAGCGGTGGGACCGCCGAGGCCCCCGCGCCGCTGGCGGGCACCGTGGAGGAACCAGAGGCTCCCACCGTCGAGGACCTGCCCCAGGAGAAGCAGGACGAACTGGAGCAGATGGCCGAGGAGGGCGACCTGTCCGCGGTCGAGGGCGTGTTCAACGACGGCGTCCTGCCCGACGGCTTCATGGACCCGCGCGGTATGTCCAACGCCCTCCTGGTCTCGGGCGAGCACACCGAGAGCGGCAACCCCGTCGCGGTGATGGGCCCCCAGACCGGCTACTTCTCCCCGCAGCTGCTCATGCTCCAGGAGCTCCAGGGCCCGGGCATCAGCGCGCGCGGCGCCTCCTTCGCGGGCGTGAGCTTCTACGTCCAGATGGGTCGCGGCGCCGACTACGCCTGGAGCGCCACATCGGCGGGCCAGGACGTCACCGACACCTTCGCGGTCGAGCTGTGCGAGACCGACGGCTCCGCGTCCAACACCGCCTCACGCGCCTACGTGGACGGCTCCGGGGCCTGCGTTCCCTTCGAGGAGCTGAGCGTCACCAACGAGTGGTCGCCCACGGTCGCCGACGGCACCCCGGAGGGCGGTTACACGCTGACATCCCTGCGCTCGGAGTTCGGGCTGGTGCACTCGTTCGCGACCGTGGACGGCGAACCCGTGGCGTTCACGACGCTGCGTTCCACCTACATGCGCGAGGTCGACTCCATCCTCGGTTTCCAGCGCTTCAACGACCCGGACGAGGTCACCTCCGCCGCGTCCTTCACCGAGGCGGCCGAGGACATCGGCTACGCCTTCAACTGGCATTACGTCGACGACGAGGACATCGCCTTCGTCAACTCCGGCGCCAACCCCGTCCGGACCGAGGGCACCAACCCCAACCTGCCCATCGACGCCTACTCCGGTTCGGGATGGTCCGGGTGGGACCCCGACACCAACGGCGCCGACCACCACCCGATGGAGGACCACCCGCAGGAGGTCAACCCCGACTACATCGTCAACTGGAACAACAAGCCCGCCCGGGGCTACACCTCCGGCTGGGCGTCCGGCCCGGTGCACCGCGGCGACCTGCTCGACGGCCGGGTGTCCTCGCTGATCGCCGACGGGCACCGGTTCACCACCGCCAGCCTCACCCGGACGATGATGGAGGCCGGTGTCGCCGACCTGCGGGCCCAGGAGATCCTCCCGCTCCTGCTGGAGGTCATCGACACCGAGGACGTGGCCGATCCCGAGCTGGCCTCCGCCGTGGAGGAGCTGCGGCTCTGGCACGAGGCGGGCTCTTCGCGCCGCGAACCCTTCCGCGACGCCGGGTACTACTCCTACGCCAACGCCATCCGCACGCTGGACGCCTGGTGGCCGCTGCTGGTCCGGGCGCAGTTCGAGCCGGAGCTGGGAGAGGACCTCTACACCCAGCTCACCCGGGCCGTCCAGACCGACGAGTCCCCTTCGGGCGCCATCGGCGGAGGCGAGCCCGGCAGCGTCAACCAGGGGCAGCCCCACCGCGGATCGGCCTTCCAGTACGGCTGGTGGTCGTACGCGGACAAGGACCTGCGCACCGTGCTCGGGCGGGATGTCGACGGATCGCTGGGCGGGGCCTACTGCGGTGGGGGCGACCTGGACGCCTGCCGCACGATCCTCTTGGACACCCTCGCCCAGGCCGCCGCCACCCCGGCGGGGGAGGTCTACCCCGGTGACGGCCACTGCGCGGTGGGGGACCAGCTGTGCGCCGACACGGTGATCCACCAGGCGGTGGGCGGTATCAACATGTGGCCGATCGCCTGGCAGAACCGGCCCACGTACCAGCTCGTCTACCAGTTCTCCGGCGGACGGTAGGGCGGGCGGAGCGGACGCGGTTCGCGGTGGTCCTGAGCGGGTGCCACCGGGAGCCGCGTCCGTGCGTCACGGCCCGAGAACTCTGCCACGGAACACGTGCTTCACCGGGCTTGTGTGGGTAGCGTAAGAAATACCCCGAACACAGCGGGAGGGTCACAGGAACATGGGCGCCTGGTTGGTCTGGCTCATCCTCGCCATCGGCCTGGGCATCGCCGAGGTCCTCACACTCACCTTTGTGCTCGGCCTCCTCGCGGTCGCGGCACTGATAGCCGCCCTCCTCGGAGCCATCGGAATGCCGGTGGCCGTGCAGATCATCGGTTTCACCGTCACGGCGGCGGCCGGCATCTACCTCGTACGACCGATCATGCAGCGCCAGATGCGAGGCGAACCCGACGCCAGGTCGGGTGCGGAGGCGCTCGTCGGGCGCTCCGCCGTCGTCCTACAGGAAGTCGACGGCGAACAGGGAAGGATCAAGCTCTCCGGAGAGGAGTGGTCCGCGCGCTGCATCGACGAAGACATGGTGATCCCGGTGGGTACGCGCGTCGACGTCATGGAGATCGACGGAGCGACGGCCGTGGTCTACCCGCGCGAAGCACTGCCCTGAACCAGCCACATCCCCGTACATAGGCCAGGTGCAGAACATGGAACCGACCATCGCCCTCATCATCCTCGCGGTCATAGTCGTCGCCGTCGCCTTGTCCGCGATCCGCATCGTCCCTCAGGCGAGGGCGTACAACATCGAGCGCTTCGGACGCTACACACGCACCCTCGGTCCGGGCCTGAACTTCATCATCCCGGGCGTCGACCGGGTCAACACCAAGTTCGACCTCCGTGAACGGGTCTTCACCTCGCGTCCGCAGCCGGTGATCACCGAGGACAACCTCGTCGTCAACATAGACACCGTCCTCTACTACCAGATCACCCAGCCCAAGGCGGCGGCCTACGAGGTCGCCAACTACATCCAGGCCATCGACCAGCTCACCGTCACCACGCTGCGCAACGTCATCGGCTCCATGGACCTGGAGAGGACCCTCACCTCCCGCGAGGAGATCAACACCCGCCTGCGGGGCGTCCTGGACGAGACCACCGGCAAGTGGGGGATCCGCATCAACCGGGTCGAGATCAAGGCCATCGACCCGCCGCCCACCATCAAGGAGGCGATGGAGAAGCAGATGCGGGCGGACCGCGACAAGCGCGCGGCCATCCTCCACGCCGAGGGTGAGCGCCAGGCCCGCATCCTCAAGGCCGAAGGCGCCCGCCAACAGGCCATCCTGGAGGCCCAGGGCGACCAGCAGGCCGCCATCCTGCGCGCCGACGGTGAGGCACAGGCGGTCGAGCGCGTGTTCCAGGCCGTGCACGCCAACAACGCCGACTCCAAGCTGCTCGCCTACAAGTACCTGGAGACCCTGCCGAGTCTGGCTCAGGGCGAGGGCAACACCTTCTGGGTGATCCCGGGCGAGCTCACCGAGGCGGTCAAGAACGTCTCGCACGCCTTCTCCGGGGACGCCGCGGAGTCCACACCCTCCACGGAGAAGGGGACGGACGAGAAGACACCGGCTGGCCCGGCGCAGCTCGCCGGTCCCGACCCCGCCCGGTCCTCCTCGGCCAGGGCGGCCACGGAAGCCGCCGAGGCCGCTGAACGGGCGGTCGCCGACGCACGCGACGACGTCCGACGGGCCGGGGCGAAGTCGGGAGGGACACCGGAACCGCGCGAGGAGGGCTAGAGCCCGCTGGGTGAGCTCCCTCCCCGACCCGTGCCCGGAGGACGCCGGGCTCAGACCAGCAGCAGCTTGCCGGTGCTTTTGCGCGAGGCCAGGTCGCTCTGGGCGTGTCCGGCGTCGGACAGCGGGTGGCGGCCGCCGATCCGCACGTCCAGACGGCCCGACTCCACCAGTGCGAACAGGTCGCGGGCCCGGCCCAGCAGTTCCTCGCGGTCGGCCACGAAGTGGGCCAGCGAGGGCCTGGTCAGGTACACCGAACCGGCGGAGTTGAGCCGCTGCGGATCCACCGGGGCCACCTCGCCGGAGGACTGTCCGAACAGGGCCAGCACACCGCGCGGGCGCAGCGAGGCCAGGCTGGCGTCGAAGGTGTCCCTGCCCACGCCGTCGTAGACCGCGGTCACTCCCCGCCCTCCGGTGAGGTCGCGTACCGCCTCGGCCACGGGGGTCTCGGTGTAGCGGAGGACCTCGTCCGCGCCCGCCTCGCGCGCGATGCGCTCCTTCTCCTCGGTGGACACCGTGCCGATGACGCGCGCGCCGCGCTCCTTGGCCAGCTGGGTGATCAGCAGCCCGGTGCCGCCCGCCGCCGCGTGTACCAACACGGTGTCGTCCTCGGACACCGGGTGCACCGAGCGGACGAGGTAGTGGGCGGTCATGCCCTGTAGGAGCAGAGCGGCGGCCTGGTCGGTGGAGACCGCGTCCGGGACGGGGACGACCAGCGACGCCCTGACCACGGCCCTGTCGGCGTAGGCGCCGGGGGCCATCGCCCAGCCGACCCGCTGCCCGACGGACAGGTCGGTGACGCCGTCGCCGACGGCGGCGACCACACCGGCGGCCTCCATCCCCGGGACGTAGGGGAGCGGAACGTCGTACAGGCCGCTGCGCTGGTAGACGTCGATGAAGTTGACCCCGCGTGCGGCCACGTCGATCAGAACCTCGCCGGGTCCGGGCACGGGGTCGGCCGTCTCGGTCAGCCGCAGTACTTCGGGTCCGCCGTTTTCCTCGATGACGATGGCGCGCATGGGTCCACTGCTCCTTCCGGGTCCGTTCCCGGCATCATGCCAGTCCGGCTCCGAGGTCCGCCATGGCCGGGTGGTCCCTTCCCGTCACCTCTCCTCTTCGATGATCTGGTCGATGAAGAACTCGGTGAAGAGCGCCCCGAGCGGTTCGTTGCCCGGGCCCCGCCGGGTCACGACGCCGGTCCGGCGCCGGTCCTCCACGTCCTCGGCGGTGTCGGGAAGGGGATCCTCGTCCACCGTGGTCATGGCGTGCTCGTCGTTGACCCACATGGACAGCTCCATGCTGTCCTCGTCCTCGTCGTAGTCGCAGGCCAGGGTGACGGTGTTGGCGACCACGTCGCCGGAGTCGAACCCGAGGGGGTCGTCGGCCTGATAGCCGTACTCCTCGCGTACCGACTCCTCGAAGAGGGGGTAGGGCTCGTAGCCGGAGACGTCGGTGGTCTCCGCCAGGATGCTGTCGCCCTCCGTCTCACTCATGCGGCGGATCGACGCGCCCTGGCCGTCGTAGCGCAGCAGGGCCTCGTACTGGCTGCGGCCGTCCTCGCCGTCGTTGTCCCAGCAGCGGACACCGAACAGGGCCTGCCCGGGCCCCGCGGCCACGTACGCGCTGGTCTCGACCAGGACCCTGGGAGGCAGCACGTCGTCCCGGTTCAGGGACACGACCTCACCGCGGCTGGGCTGGTCCTCGGGATCGAGCGTGACCATGAGGCCGCGCTGCTCGGCCCAGTACCCGTCGGATTCCTCCGCCTCGTAGGTGCTGCCGATCCAGCCGGGGTCGGAACTGAAGTCGGTGTTGTAGAGGGAGACGATGTTCTCCGGAACCGCTGGCGCCCTGTTCAGCAGAACCACGGCTCCGACGGCGGCCACCAGGACCACCGCGCCCGCGGCGGCTCCGATCACCGCCATCCGCCTGCGGCCGCCTCTGGGAGGTGTGCCGCCGGGCTGGCCGGGAGGCCGCCCCGGACCGCCGGGGACCCCGGGACCGCCGGGACCGGAGGCGAAGGCGGGCTGGCCCTGCGGCGGCGACGGGTACCCGCCTTGCATCTGCTGTGCCGGAGGCGGGTGTCCGCCGGAGGGGCCGTAGTGGGCGGGGGCCGGCTGCCCGTGGCCGTGCGCCCGCCCCGGGCCCTGGGGCGGGTATCCGCCGTACGGCGTTCCGCCGGGCGGGAACCCCTGGCCGCCGGACTGCTGTTCCAAGCGCGGCGGTTGCGGCTGCGGGGCCGTGGGGGGCATCTGGGCGGGTCGCTGCGCCTGGGTGGACTGCGGGTGCGGCGGATTGCGGGTCCGGGCGGGCTGACCGCCGGGCGGTGTCGTCACGCCCTGCTGAGGTCCGCTCGGTGCCTGGTGGGTGGATGCCTCGGCCTGGTTCTCGGTGTTCTGCGGCGGCTGTCCGGGGACCGGGGCGCTGCTCGGCGGGGCCCACGAGGTGATGATGCTGCGGCTCACCTCGGACTCCTCCGGGTCCTTCTGCCCGGTCAGCCGGGCCAGGAGCTGCTTGGAGGTGGGGCGGTTCTCCGGCTTCTTGTCCAGGGCCGAGCCGACCAGGTCGTGCAGGCTCGGATCCAGGCCCTCCAGGCGCGGCGGCGCCGAGGAGATGTTGTGCAGGACGGCGGGCACCGTGGCTGCGTCGAAGGGGGCCGAACCGGTCCCGGCGAACGCCACCAGGCAGCCCCACGCGAAGATGTCGGCGGCCGCCGTGGCGTTCTGGCCCAGGATCAGCTCCGGCGCCATGTAGGAGGGGGTGCCCATGAGCTGGCTGGAGCGGGTGACCGCGCCCCCGGAATCGTCCAGGGCGCGGGCGATGCCGAAGTCGATGACCTTGGGGCCGACCGGGGACAGCAGCACGTTCGCGGGTTTGAGGTCGCGGTGGATCACCCCGGACCCGTGGATGGCGGTGAGCGCCGCGGCCACGCCCATGGCCAGGCTCTCCAGGGTGCCGCCCGCCATCGAGCCGTCCGCGCGGACGGCCTCGTCCAGGTTCGGGCCCGGTACGTACTCCGAGACGATGAAGAGGGGTTCGCCCTCCAGCCGCGCGTCGATCACTCCGGCGGTGGAGAAGCGGGCCACGCGGCGGGCCGACTCGACCTCACGGGCGAAGCGGAGCCGGAAGGACTCGTCGTCGGCCAGGTCGGGGTGGATGAGCTTGACGGCGACGGAACGGTCGGAGGCGTCCTTGGCGAGGTAGACGGTCCCCATGCCGCCCCGTCCGAGACGACTCACGATGCGGTAACCGTCGAGTTCGCGCGGATCCCCCGCGCGCAGGGGTTTGCCGCTCTGGTGCCCGTTCGACGTCACAGTTGGGGGTCCCTCATATGAATCGTGGAGTTCGCGCCTGACAGCGTACCGATACCGACACGCCTGCGCGTTCTGGTCTGACTGGTCCTTCGGGGTTCCCCGGCGGGGCCGGGACTCGTGGTGCGGGGACTCGTGGTGCGGGGGCTCGGGGCGGCGCGAAGGCGCGCCGGGGGTCAGTCGGGGTGGATTTCGTGGAGGCGGAAGGTCTCGAACAGTACGCCGATGGGCTGGCCGCTGGAACCGGGGTTCTGCGCGAGGCCGTAGCGGCGGACGAGGGCCTCTCCGACGGTGTCCTCGGAGACCGCCTCCTCGTCCAGCGCCCGCACCACGAGCCCGTCGTTGACCCACAGGGACAGCCGCATGGCGGGCGGGTCATCGTCCTCTCCCCCAACGTACTCGCAGGCGAACTTGAGGTTGTTGGCGACCTGTTCCCCCGCCTCGGATCCCGTGCCCTCGGTGCTTCCCTCCAGAACGGGATAGGGGGTGAAGCCGGAGACGCCGATGTTGCGCTCCAGGTCCTCGTGGGACTCGGAACCGGCCGACCACTTGCGGATCACCGCCTGCTCACCGTTGAAGCGGACCGCCCCCTCGTAGGAGACCTGCTGGACCGGGTCGTCCGAGGGGCCGTAGGTGTCCCAGCATTGCAGGGCGAACTCGGCCTGTCCGTACCCCAGGACCACGCGGGCGTCGGCCTCTCCCATGATCTGTTCGGGGATCTCGGTGGTCAGGGCCGGAGCCCAGACCGAGGTCCGCGCGTACTCGTGGACCTGCGGATCGCGGACCAGCATGACGCCGTCCTGCTCGGCCCAGTACCCGTTCTCCTCCCGGATCCCGGGAAGGTAGGAGCCGAGCCCGTCCCAGTCCGGTCTCCTCTCGAAGCCGTACGCCAGGATGCCGGAGGTGTCGGTGGGAGGACCGTCGTCGGTGAGCCGGAGGGTGGTGTACCCGACGGCCAGGACCAGTGCCGCGGCGGCAGCGGCGGCGGCGATGACGGGCCCGCGGCGCCCGCGCGTTGGCGCCGCGGGCCCGGGGCGGCCTTCCGGGCCGGTGGGGCCTTCGGGGCGGCGCGGGCTGCCACTGTGCGACATGGGGGACCTCACGGTTTCCGGTGGGGCGAGCCGCTCAGCGTACCCACCCGCGCTGTGCACGCGGAGTGTGGGGCGGCGGCCTCGTGCTCACATGAGGGGATGCGGCTCGGCCCGAAACAGTTCCACGGGAGCACTGGTTTCGCTAGGATCAGAACACACGTTCGAATATCTGTCCGAGTCTTCCCCCGGGCGGGTGTCCCGGTGGCGTGCGCCGGGACGGTCAGGAGACGGATGATGCTGAGGGGAAGTGTCGTGGGACGGTACTACGGGGCGGAGGTCACCGTGGCCGAGGACGATGGGCGCCCGGCCCGGTTCACGTGGAACGGCAGGGTGTACGGGGTGCGCAGGATCCTCGAACACTGGGTCACCCTGCGCATGGACTGGACGCCGGCGCATGAGCCCCAGGTGCCCGAACGCAGGCATTGGAGGGTGGAGGCCGGTACGGCGCGTTCGCAGGGGGTGTACGAGCTGCGCCACGACACGGCGACCGGCAGGTGGCTGCTGTCCCGGGTGTGGGGATAGCACCGAGACGAAGGGGCGGCGGGCGGGGACCGCTGGTCGCGGCCGCGGGTTCCCGGCTGTGTCCGCTTCCTCCGCCGCGTTCGCCAGGGGAGGGGCGGGCGCCGCGGGCCATGAGGCGGTCCCCCGACGCGTCGTCACGGTGCCGGTCCGGGGTCTGCCGGTCCGCCGCGTGCCCGCGGCCTCCGGAGCACCTCCCGTCGCGCGCCACGCCCTGAGAGGTGGTCGGCCTTCGGGATCAGACCAGGTCGGCGGGCAGGAGGCTGTACACGGCCAGGTCGGCGCGGCCCTCGTGCAGCGGCATCGCGCTGCGCTCGACGCCTTCGAAGCTGAACCCGGACCGCTCCGCGACCCGGCGCGAGCCGGTGTTGCCGGTGGCGGCCTTGATCTCCACCCGCTGGAAGCTCTGGCTGACGGCCCAGCGAGAGACGGCCACGGCCGCCTCGGTCGCGTATCCATGACCGCGGCCCCAGGGCGAGACCCAGTAGCCGATCTCAGTGGTCATCGCGGACCACAGGACGCGCACCAGGCCCACCGAGCCCACCAGCCGCCCGGTCTCCTGCTCCACCATGGCCCACTGCTGCCCCTCACCGTTGGTGCGCATACCGGGAGCCGCCTCGCGGCACCAGACCTCGGCCTCCTCACGGGTGTAGGGCGCGCCGGGGCGGGGGAGGGGGAGCCACTTCTGGAGCTCGGCGTCGGTACAGGTGGCGTACACATCGTCGATGTCGTCCTCGACGAAAGCGCGTAGCCGCAGGTGCTCAGTCTCCAGGATCACGGACGGCAGGATCGGTCTGCTCTGGGTGGTGGTCACGCCGGGGTCTCTCCCATCACTTCAGGGTGCGCTCACAATACGCGCAGAACAGATGGTTCGGCACCCGTTCTTCCTACCCGGAGCGGGTGGGGGCGGTCCCGCGACGGTGCTCGTGGAAACCCGTACGAAAACCGCGGTACCGCGGTTCCCGTACGGATCCGCCGGGGGTGCCCGTAGGCGCTCAGGCCAGGCCGGAGGCGACTCGCTGGCGGACGGTGGTGTCGAACACCTCCGCGAAGGCGTTGCCCGGACACTCGGTCGCCAGCCAGTCACGGTGCCGCGAGAGCGCGTCGCCCGGGGTAGCCGCTCCGGTATCGGGGTTCACGTACTCGATTCGCTCGGCCGGGTCCACGCCGGTCACCGCGCACAGCAGGCGCAGTACGCCGACCAGGGCGTCCAGCGCGGCTTGTGTGGGAAGCTCGTCGGTGAAGTCGCCGAGCAGGCACACGCCCACGTTGCCGTGGTTGAACCCGTAGACGTGCCCGGCGGTCACCGCGCGGGCCCGTCCCGGCACCGGCGGCCCGGAGAAGACCGGCACGCGGTCCCCGCCGGAGTGGCGGCCCTCGTAGACCGCCCCGTCGGGGTCGATGAGCACGTGGTAGCCGATGTCGCCCCAAGCCTGCTGTACCGCGTGCAGGTGGTACACCGCCCGCACGTCCGCCGCGTGGTCGTCCCCGGTCGGTATCGCGGTGTGGTGCACGGTCAGCGCCTGCACCGGGTGGAACCGGGCCTCCCACAGATCTTCGCCCTCGTCGTCGAAGCGCCAGGACTCGTCGGCGCCCCAGCCCGCGCGGGTACGGAACGGGAGCGCGGCCAGACCGCTCGGCGCGGAGGAGTCCGGAGGCAGCCACATCTGTTCGGGGCCGCCGAAACGCAGCCCTTCTCCGTCACTCAGGTTCACGGCCGCGGTCTCCCCCCTCGAACGCGCCTCGTAGCCTGTGGCGCCCTTCGGCGCCCGCACCAGTGCGGCCGCGACCGGTTCCCGGTCGTCGCGGCCCTCGGCGTGAAGACGGACCGGGACCCATCGGCCCAGGCCGTCGGCGGTCTCGAAGCGGATCGCCGTATCGGTGTCCCGGGGGCTCCCGGTGACGGAGACCATGTCGAAGCGCAGGTCGGGCCGGACGAGTCCGTCCGCCGAGGAGGGTTCCGTCAGTACCCGGGGCACGAGCCGGTCGTCAGATCCCCCGGCGGCGGGACGCGGGGAGGGAAGGACGGTGCCCAGCGCGGTCAGGCCCGCGGCGGCGGTGGCACCAGCCAGGAGGGTGCGCCTTCGCATGTGTGTCCGTCCGTTCGGCTCGTCCGACTGGGCTCCCGGAATCGGGAACCCCGACACCCTTGCATGATGATGTGACCCACGCCACCAGTGACATGGCCGAATCTGTGACTGGTGACGGTCCCCGTGACGGTGAAAAGTCGGCAGCGCTGTGGTGTGCGGTGATTTCTCCGATGAAGCGGGGGAGCGCGTGGACACGAGCCCGGATCCGCGTCACCACGGCGTCGCGGTCCGACGCTCAGGCACCCTCCCCTGTCTGGGGTCAGAGCGGTTCCGGGCGGCGGCCCGTTCAGTGCACGCCCGTCCCGGGCGGGGATCCCGCATGCTCTGACCTGGGGGGAAGAGGTGCGAGTCTTTCGTAACCTCCGCGTGCTCAAGCGGACTCTGGCACAGTTGGGGTGACTTGAGGACTCCGGCAGCCGAGCCGGGGCCGGTGGCCAGGGGTCTCGGGGGACCCGCGCGAAAGGCGCGAAAGCCGCAGACTACGCTTATCGGTCAACGCCGAATCAAGCGGAGATGGGCCGTCGAAACACCTCTTTCGGGGAGCGATCATGACCAAGGATGACCGCGAGGACGCCCGGCGCGGCGAAGAGGGCGGACACGAAACGCCTCGCTGGCACGGCGGCAGGCCCGCTCCCGGGGCCGGTCCCCGCCTCGGCGGACTGCTGGACGGGCTCCCCGAGAGCGGACGCGGCGCCCAGACCCAGTCGCCGCGCGAGGGCGGCGCGTCGGCCAACCCCTTCCGGCGGCCGGCCGGATCCGCGCCCCAGGAACCCTCGCGCCCCGCCCCGCCCGAGCCCTACTCCCCCCACGGCCCGCTTCCCCTGGACGCTCCCCGAGCCCCGCAGCCCGCGCACGAGACCGCGTCCGAGGCCGCGCCCCCGGTGGACGCGCCGCCGCCGACCGGGCCGCCACACCACCCCAACGTCATCCCCTTCCGGGGCGGGGAGCGCGCCTCCGGGCCAGAGGCCGAAGCCGTCCACCAGGCACCTCCCGAGCACGCCCCCGACCAGGGGTCCGGGCACGGGGAGGAGCCCTCCGCGACCGCCGAAGCAGAACGGAACATGCACGCACACGAAGCAGCCGCGCCTCTACCCGAGCCGCAGCACACCGGTCCGCCGGTCCAGCCCGCCTCCGAGCCCCAGGGGGCGCCCGCGGCGTCCGTGGACGGCTGGTCCGACCACGTCTACGGCGACGCCGAGCGCGCCGCCGTCTACCGGGCCATCCGCGAACGCCGCGACGTCCGCGTGGGCTTCCGCCCCGACCCGGTCTCCCACGACGTGCTCACCCGTGTCCTGGAGGCCGCCCACCAGGCTCCCAGCGTCGGCCACTCCCAGCCCTGGGACTTCCTCGTCATCGACGATCCCGGGTTGCGCGGCCGTGTCAGCGACCTCGCGGAGACCGAACGCGATGGCTACGCGCACGCCCTGCCCAGCACCCGGGCCCGTGCCTTCTCCGGGCTCAAGGTCGAGGCCATCCTCGACGCGCCCCTGAACATCGCCGTCACCGTCGACCCCACCCGTGGCGGGCGGCACGCCCTGGGCCGCCACGCCAAGCCCATGGCCGCCTCCCACTCCGCGGCACTCGCCGTGGAGAACCTCTGGATCGCCGCGCGTGCCGAGGGCCTGGGCGTCGGCTGGGTCACCTTCCTCGACGAGAGCGACGTCGCCCGCGCCCTCGAACTCCCCTCCCACCTGGACGTGGTCGCCTACCTGTGCGTCGGTTATGTGGAGGAGTTCCCCGCCGAACCCGAACTCAGTCTTGCCAGCTGGGCCCGGGGACGCCCCCTGTCCTGGGCGGTGCACCACGACCGCTACGGTCGCCGCGGTCTGCCCGGCCAGGAGCCCACGAGCCTGCTGGAGGAGACCATCACCACCCTCGGAGCGCTGAACACCCGTGCGATGGAGGAGGCCAGAGACCGGCAGAACCGGATGACCAAGCCGCACGGTTCCCTCGGCCTCCTGGAGGAGGTCTCGGTCCAACTCGCCGGACTCGCGGGAGAGTGCCCACCGCCGGTCCCGGATCCGGTCGCCGTCGTGGTGTTCGCGGGGGACCACGGCGTGCACGCCCAAGGGGTGACCTCCTGGCCCCAGGAGGTCACCTCCCAGATGGTGCACAACTTCCTCGGGGGCGGCGCGGTCGTCAACGCCTTCGCCGCCCAGGTCGGCGCCGAGGTCACCGTGGTGGACGTCGGCGTGGTCGGCGACCTGCCCCGGGCCGCGGGCCTGCTGCCGCGCAAGGTCGCGCGCGGCACCGCCGACTTCACGCAGGGCCCCGCGCTCACCCGCCAGCAGGCCCTCCAAGCGCTGGAAGGCGGTATCGAGGTCGCCCGCGACCTGGTCTCGGCGGGCAACCGCTGCCTGATCACCGGCGACATGGGCATCGCCAACACCACACCGGCCGCCGCGCTGGTGTGCGCCTTCACCGGAGCGGACCCGGACCAGGCCACCGGCCGCGGCACCGGTGCGGACGACGCCATGTACGCGCACAAGATCGACGTGGTGCGGCGCGCACTGTCCGCGAACCCGGTGGATCCGGACGACCCCATCGGCACCCTCGCCGCGCTGGGCGGACTGGAGCACGCCGCCCTGGCCGGGTTCGTACTCGGCGGTGCGGCACTGCGCGTCCCGGTCCTGCTCGACGGGGTCATCGCGGGCTCGGCCGCGCTGGCTGCGGCCGCGATCTCCCCGGAGGCGGTCAGCGCCTGCTTCGCCGGGCACCGCTCCAGCGAACCCGGCCACAGCCTGGTCCTGGAGCACCTGGGTCTGCGGCCCCTGGTCGACCTGGAGATGCGCCTGGGCGAGGGATCCGGCGCTCTGCTGGCCCTGCCGCTGCTCCAGAGCGCGGCGCGAGCCCTGCGCGACGTCGCCACCTTCGACGACGCGGGCGTGTCCGCCGCGCACTGAGGCGGCCCCGTGCTCACGCCCGTACCGGCATCCGGTGCGGGCGGGGTCACACCGCCCAGGCGCTCTCGTTTACGCCTGTGTAACACCTGTTTGACAACGTACTGTGTGGAGCAATCACCGACATCGCCGGTGGCTGGCGCGCCTTTTCGCCAGCACCCCGCCGTCGTCGCCGGGGGCCGGTACGGACGACCGAAGGGGCGCGATCCGTGACCTATCTCCTTGGTTTGCGCATGCAAGGCCGTGACGTCCTCGTCGTCGGCGGGGGCAGAGTCGCCCAGCGCCGGGTGCCCGTACTCCTCGAAGCCGGAGCCCGGGTCACCCTCATCGCACCCGAGGTGTCCGCGGCCCTGGAGGACCTCGCCTCGGTCGGGCACCTCACCTGGCACCGGCGTCCCTACGCCTCCGGCGACGTCGCCGGACCGGACGCCCCCGCCTACTGGCTCGTGCACGCCGCCACCGACGCCCCCGGCGTGAACGCCGCCGTGGCCGAGGAGGCCGAGGGCGCCCGTGTGTGGTGCGTGCGCGCCGACGACCGGCACGCCTCCTCCGCCTGGACCCCCGCCAGCGGCACCGCCGGCGAGATCACCGTCGGCGTCGTCGCCTCCGGCGACCCCCGGCGCTCGGCCGGGTTGCGCGACGCGGTCGTCGACGGCCTCACCGACGGCACCCTCGACGCCCGACGCGGACGCGAGCGCCTCCAAGGCGTCGCACTCGTCGGGGGCGGCCCCGGCGATCCCGGCCTGATCACGGTTCGGGGGCAACAGCTCCTCTCCCAGGCCGATGTGGTGGTGGTCGACCGGCTCGCCCCGACCTCCTTGCTGGACCGCCTGCCCGCCGACGTCGAGATCGTCGACGCGGCCAAGATCCCCTACGGCCGGTCCATGACCCAGGAGGACATCAACGCCGTTCTGGTCGACCGCGCGCGGCGGGGCGAGTTCGTGGTGCGGCTCAAGGGCGGCGACTCCTTCCTGTTCGGCCGCGGCGGCGAGGAGGCCGCGGCCTGCGCCGCCGCCGGGGTCCCCGTCATCGCCGTACCCGGTGTGACCAGTGCACTCGCCGCCCCGGCCAGCGCGGGCATCCCCACCACCCACCGTGGTGTGGCCCAGGACGTGCACGTCGTCTCCGCGCACGTCCCGCCGGGGGATGAGCGCTCCACGGTCGACTGGTCGGGGCTCGCACGCGCGGGCGGTACCGTCGTGGTCCTCATGGGAGTGGAGCGCATCGAGTCGATCGCTGACGCCCTCGTCTCCCATGGCCGCTCCGCGGACACTTCCGTCGCCGTGGTGCAGGAGGCCACACTGCCGGGTCAACGGGTCGTCACGGGTACGCTGGCCACCATCGCCGCGTCGGTCCGATCGGTTGGAGTCCGGCCTCCGGCGGTGGTGATCATCGGAGAAGTGGTCAAAACAGCGCGGGATCTTGACATACTGCACACGGGGACCCAGTTCGAGACCCGTCGACTGGCGACCGGGCGCGATCTCCAGTGAGACCTCTGCCCGCGGCGTACGTCGTTCACGCGGCGGGGGACCGTCAGCACCGATGAGGAGGGCACACCGATCATGACCCGGCCGTCGGCAGTACCGGGGACCACAGGTCCCGGTGCCCCGGACCGGTTCGGAACCGGACCGGCCGCTACCTCTGACCAGCCCGCCCAGGGCTCCGAACCCGCGTACGAGGCGGGCCCCGGTGCCCGGCGGGGGCCCACCGTCCCGGCTCCGGACGGACCGGCCAAGCACCGCGCTCCCGTACCGGACGACCACCACTTCGAACAGGTCCTGGAATCGCTGCGCAAGCAGATCCGGGACCTGGAGTTCGCCGACGGCCTGCCCAACGCGGAGGAGGGGCGCACCCTCCAGGTCGACGTGCTCGCCCAGCTGTCCGACTACGTCCTGCCCCGGGTACGCCGCTCCGACATCCCGCTGCTGATCGCGGTCGCCGGATCCACCGGCGCGGGCAAGTCCACCCTGGTCAACAGCCTGGTCGGCGAGCAGGTCACCACCACCGGCGTGCGCCGACCCACCACCAACAGCCCGGTCCTGGCCTGCAACCCCGCCGACGTCGACTGGTTCAGCGAGGCCTCCTTCATCCCGTCCCTGCCGCGCGTGCGCCAGCAGGGCCTGGCGATGCCGGGCAAGGACGGCATGCTGGTGCTGGCCGCCACCGAGGCGATGCCCCCGGGCGTGGCCCTGCTCGACACCCCCGACGTCGACTCCGCCGTCGCCGCCCACCACGAGTTCGCGGCCAAGTTCCTCGACGCCGCCGACCTGTGGATGTTCGTCACCACCAGTACCCGCTACGCCGACGCGCGCGTGTGGGAGTTCCTCCAGGTCGCCCGCGACCGCGACACCTCCCTGGCCGTCGTGCTCTCCCGGGTGCCGCGTCGGGGACGGCGCCAACTCCTGGACCACTTCGGGGCCATGCTGGAGGCCAACGGACTGGGCGCGGCCGCCCGGTTCGCCATCCCCGAGACCGACCAGGTCCGCGGCGAGCGCTTCACCTCCAATGTCGCCGACCACATTCGCGGCTACCTGGCCGACGTCGCGGGCGAGGCCGAACAGCGCGACCGCGTCTCCCGGCGCACCTTCATCGGCGTCATCGACAGCTTCCGCACCAGGGTCCCCGAACTGGCCCGCCAAGTGGAGGCGCAGATCGAGGCCGGGCGCACGCTCTCCACCGCCGTGGACGACTCCTACGCCACCGCCCGCCACCGCATCGAGACCAGCTTGGGAGACGGTTCCCTGCTGCGCGGATCGCTGCTTGCCCGCTGGCAGGAGGTGACCGCCGGGGGAGAGCTCACCAGGAGCCTGCGCCCGCGCGGAAGGCGCGCGCGCAGGAGCGGCCGTGCCGAGCAGGCTGAGCGGAGCCAGCGTGTGGGGGCTCTGGAGCGAGCCGTCCGCGACGCCCTGGAGGCCCTGGTGGTCTCCTCCTGCGAACGCGCCTCCGACGAGATCGAGCAGAAGTGGCGGGAGGTACCCGGAGGCGGGGAACTGGCGGTCAAGGCCCTCAACAAGCCCGGAACCGGCCTGCTGGCGCAGCAGATCCGCCAGGAGATCACCGAGTGGCAACGCGGGATCGCCGAGATGACCACCGCCGGTGGCGCCACCAAGCGCTCCGTGGCCCGGTTCGTCACCTTCGACCATGACATCGTCGCCCTGGTCCTGATCATCGACCTGCTCGGATACGAGCGGTCCCGCTCCGGAGGCGGCGTCCACGCGGCCGCCGACGCCTCCGGCCCCTCCCCGCAGCGCCTGCTCAAGGGACTCTTCGGCGCCCAGTCACTGCGTAGCATTGGCGCGTCGGCACGGGAGGACCTGCGCCAGCGCGTCCTCGGGCTGCTCAACCGCGAGCGTGTGCCCTTCGACGACACCCTGGCATCGGCCGGAATCCCGTCCGAGGACACCGCCGTCCAGCTCTACCAGGCCACGTACAACCTTGAGACAGCACGGTAACGGGTCCCACCGTCCGAAGGTGGGGGCTTCCATCCCTGGCGGTCGGGAGCCTGCCGTTATCATCACCAACCAACACCAGGGAGGTGACTCGTTGGCTCCGTTTCACACGGGTGGGCAGAACCGTCAGACCGTGCTTCCCCAACGGCCCGCCCTGGAGTCCGCGTCAGCGGACTTCCCCGGGAACAGGGGAGGAACCCGGTCGGGTGGCGGCATGCAGCAGTGATGACCACACCCTGCAAACCCCGCACGGCTTGGTCAAGATCCCATGGAAGAACCTGCGCCTGCTCCGGCGGGCGGACGGTTACGGCTACACCACGCAGAAGAAGGAGGCAGGGGCTTCCTTCCCCGCCTGAAGGCGGGGTATCCACCCCACACATCTGATGACGACTAAGTGGAACCCCGCGCAGGCGCATGGGAACCCCGGCGAGCGAGACCGCGCCGAGGGTGAGAACCGCGAGAGCGGGCAGCCCGCGCCCGGTGCCCGGAGTGAGGAACGCACCCGAAACGACACGCGGTCCGGGAGCGGGCCGTGGCGCGGGTACACCATGCCGGTCCCCGAACACCCCGAGCACACCGCGTCCGGAGAGGGCTCCGAGGAGCCCGCCTACGACGGCATCGCGGGCTACCCGGTAGCTTCGAGGGAAGCTCCCCGGAGCGACGGGAGAACGCCGGAGGGTGAGGGGGGCGACTCGGGGGCCCCGGAAGCCTCCTCGGACGCGCAGCGGCGCTCTGGACGGCACGCGCGGCGCTCGGCGGCACTTGAACGAGAGCGCGGGAGCGTCCGCGGCGCCGACTCCGACGCCGCCGACCACGAGGACCCCGAAGGGCTCGCCGGGTGGGTCGGCAGCCTCGCCGAGGCGGTCGACGACACCCGCATCGCGGGACGCAACACCGGTGCCTTCCCGGCGGTGGGCCAGCAGCAGGGCACTGGGGATGACGGGCCGACCGGTCAGGAGGACCGCCCCCGAGAGGACTCCGCGCAGCGTGCAGGCGAGGCTGCGCCCGCCCGGGCCCCCGGTCCGGTCGAGGCGGAGGAAGAGCCAGCCGGGCGGCGCCCCGAGCCCGGCACCGGACCGGGCCCGCAGCGGGGCCGGCGCACCCCCGCGACCGCCGCCGGCCCAGGGACCGCGGAGCCCGAAAGCGACGGGGACGCCACGGGCGAGGAGCCTCAGCCGCTGCCACGCCGCATCCCCGGCCCCTCCGCCGTCTCCGGTGCCTTCCGCGCCGTGGGCCCCAACACCGTCGCCGACGAGGCCGAAGAGGACGAGGAGTACCGCCCCACCACCCACGACGGCTGGCGGTCCGACCGGGCCACCACCCGCGCCGAGCTGATCGAGCGCCTGGACTCGCTGGCCACCCTCACCGAACTGGGCCGGGAGGACCTGCCCCAGGAACTCACCGCGCGGTCCGCCCAGTTGCTCGACCACGCGGGTGCCCGGCTGCGGCTGTCGGACGAGCACACCGTGGTCGCGCTCGCCGGGGGCACCGGCAGCGGTAAGTCCTCCCTGTTCAACGCCCTGTGCGGACTCCAGCTGTCACAGACCGGCGTCACCCGGCCCACCACTTCCAACGCGCACGCCTGCGTGTGGGGGCACGAGGGCGCCGACCCCCTCCTGAGCTGGCTGGGCGTCCCCACCCGCTACCGGCACTCGCGCAGCAGCGTCCTGGACTCGGGTAACTCCGAGCTGACCGGCCTGGTCCTGCTCGACCTGCCCGACCACGACTCGGTCCGCAGCATGCACACCGACGAGGCCGACCGGCTCATCGGCTCGGTCGACCTGCTGGTGTGGGTGCTGGATCCGCAGAAGTACGCCGACGCGGCGGTGCACCACCGCTACCTGGCGCAGATGGCCGGGCACGGCGCGGTCACCGTCGCCGTTCTCAACCAGGTCGACAAGGTCGAGACCGACGAGCTGGAGGAACTGCTCACCGACCTGCGCCGCCTGCTGGAGACGGAGTCGGGGGTGCACCCGCGGGTGATCACCACCTCCACGGTCACCGGCGAGGGCATCCACGAACTGCGCGAGTTCCTCGCCGAGACGGTGCGTGAGCGGCGGGCCCTGGTGAACCGGCTGACCGCCGACCTCGACCAGGTGATCGAGCTCTTCGGGGAGTTCCACGGCGAAGCGGTATCCGAGACCGTCCCGGCCGATGTGCGTGCCCGCATCCAGGACGGCCTGGCCAGCGCGGCCGGGGTGGCGGCGGTCGCCGACGTCACCGAGACCAACGACGTCAGACGCGGTAAGCGCCAGGTCGGCTGGCCGGCCGCCCGCGGTGCGGCGCGGCTGCGCAAGGACCCGCTCGCCGCGGTCCAGCTCGACTTCCTGCGCCGTGACAGCGAGAACGGCGTGGGCGGCCCGGTGGACGCCCACGAGGCCGAGTTGGAGACCGTTCTGGGCGATGCCGCCGACACCGTCTCGGAGGGGATGCCCGCACCCTGGCGCCGCCGGATGCGCGCCGCCGCGCGCAGCGGGGTGCCCGAGCTCCCGGCCGAGCTGGGGGAAGCCGTTTCCGGTGCGGTCGGCGACCCCGATCTGAGCCCGCCGTGGTGGAAGGCCGCCCGTGCGGCCCAGTACGCGTTGCTGGCGGTCGCGGGCGTGGGGCTGGCCTGGGCGGTCGTGGCGTTGCTGAGCTGGTTCGGCGGCGGTATCACCGGGCTGCGTGCGTTCGACGACCCGCTGTTCGCCGTCTACTCCGGTGCCGTGGTGGCCGCCGCCCTCCTGGTGGGATGGCTGACCGGGGTCGGCTGCGGAAATCTTGTGGAGGTGGCCGCGGTCCAGCGCCGTGAGGACGTGGAGAGGGCAGCCCAGGTCCGGGTCCGGGAGATCACCGGACTGCGTGTGGTGGAGCCGATGGAGGCCGAACTAGCCAGGTATCGGACATTTCGGACGGCCTATGAGGTGGCCAGCACCGCGAACTGACCTGAGGGCCCCGGCGGTGGGGCAGGGAAGCACCGTCCCGCCGGAGTCCTCCACACGTCGTTCAACAGCCCGGGGACGGGCGGCGCCGCGCCGCCCGCCCCCGGGTCTCGTTCGGTTCGGGCTAGATCCAGTGGATGCTGTTGAACATGTCGTGCTCCTTCGGTCGGGTGCTGCCGGGACCTGGACGACCAGGGCGCCAGGCGGTCGACACCCTGTGCCATAGAACAGCTACTGTCTTGGGTCCCTAGCGCAGAATGCCCTAAAACTCCGCTTGTTCCAACCCTCCGGGAGACCGCCTCCGAGAGCGGCGGGGGCGCTGCCTGCAAGCCTCACACAATAAGCAATTAATTTATTACCCAAAGTAATGTAAAGTAGCGGCGGTAACGACGGTGCTACGCACCGAACAACTTTTCGGGTTCACGGGTATCCAATGGTCGTAACCGAGTGGCACCGTAAGGGAACGCGGGGCAAATCCGGCCCGTCGAAGGGAGAACCTCGAGGGGCGGTCGGCTCATCGGAGACGGGTGCGGGAGCGAGCGACAGAACGTGACGCGGGAAGGGAGGACGGAGCCGTGAGCATCTCGGAGAAGCCGATGAAGACCGAGGGCAGCCCCTCCGAGGGGCGGGTGCGCTGGCCGTTTCTACAGCAGCCCCGAAGCCTGATCTTCTACATGGGGCTACTCCTGTTCTCCTGGTTCTTCCTGTTCGGAGTGACCGCGGGCCTGGTCACCCTCGTGTGGCTGGACCTGGCCGTCTTCGCGGGGTTCGTCGTCTGCGCGGCCTTCTGCGTGGAGGCGATCCGGCGACTGGGTATACCCGCCGGCCTGACCCGCGACCTGCTGGGCGCCTGGTGGTTCCCCGTCGTGCTCCTCCTGCCGCCCCTGTACTCGCTGCTCATCCCCATCCCCGTCTTCCTGCTGCTCCAGCTCCGTTCGCGCCGTGCGCTGGTGCACCGCAGGGTGTTCAACGCGGCCTCGATCGCACTGTCGGGGTTCCTGGCCTCGGTGATCTGGCACGCGATCCAGGGCGGCGGGTTCAAGGTCGGGCTGAGCGGCGCCCCCGAGGCCCACGAGAGCCTGAGCACCGGGATGGGCGTCTTCGTGGCGGTGCTGTGCTGCGCCGGGTTCACGATCCTCAACACGCTCCTCGTCGCGGTGGCCGCGGGGATCAGCAGCGGTCCCGGAAACAGCCTCCGACCCATGTGGGACCGCGAGGCCTTCACCGTGGACGCCGTCGAATTATGTGTCGGCGTCACCGTCGCCATCCTCGCCCACCTGTCGCTCTTCCTGCTGGTCATCGCCGTTCCCCCGGTGCTACTCCTACAGCGCAGCCTGCTGTACCAGCAGTTGCAGATGGCGGTCCGGACCGATCCCAAGACGGGCCTGCTCAACGCCCCGACCTGGGAGCAGGAAGCGTCGGTGGAGATCGCCAGAGCGCGATCCTCGCGGGGCCGGGCAGCGGTGCTGATCATCGACATCGACCACTTCAAGAGGGTCAACGACAACCACGGGCACCTGTTCGGCGACCAGGTGCTGCTGGGAGTGGCCACCACCATCGCCCAGCAGCTGCGCCAGTCCGATCTGCTCGGCCGCTTCGGCGGAGAGGAGTTCGTGGTGCTGCTGCCCGGCTCCGACACCACCGAGGCGTGGCGGGCCGCCGAGCGTCTGCGCTCCCAGGTGGGTTGCATGGAGATCGCGGTGGACGACGTGCCCGTGTCCATCACCATCTCCATCGGCGCGGCCGTCACCGGTGACCACGGCAACGACCTGGTGGAGTTGCTCACCGCGGCCGACCTCGCGCTCTACCGGGCCAAGGAGACCGGCCGCAACCGCGTGTGCCTGCCCGCTGGACGTCCCGGCGCCGGCGGCAAGATCCCCGGTCCCCGAGGAGGTGAGATCCCCGGACGCGCGGGATCCGTCGACCCCGTCGATCCCACAGAGATCCCCTGAACCGCGGCTTCACGGTTCCGCGGAGTTGTCCACAGCTTCGGAGAGGCCATTGCGGGAAACCACCGCGTCACCCACCGTGAATATATGCACTCCGACCAGCCACACCGTCCTCTCGGCCCCTCCGACCCCCGTGATTCCCTCGACCCCCTCACCCCCACGGAACGCCCCCACACCCCGGCCGAGCCCGGACCGGCCCCGGCCGACGCCCCCGACCCTGTGACCCCCGTGGTCCCCACACCACGAAGCTCCGTTGAGGCGGCGCGTCCCCGCGTCCCCGCGCCGCGCGCCGCCCTCGTCCTGACCACCCCGACCGACGTCATCGCCACCCTTCCCTATCTGGTGGGAAAGCCTCCCGACCCCGGAATCGTGGTCCTGGCCATGCGGGGCAAGGGCGTGCACTCCGCGTTCTGCGGCGACCTGGACCGGCTGAACGCGGTCGACGATTCGTTGGAGCGTGCCGTCGTCCCCGTCGACACGGCCGTGTCCGAGGGCTGCACCGCCCTGGTGGTCGTGGCCTACGGGCCGCCCGAACGGGTCACCCCCTACGTGGACGGGCTCCTGTCCGCCGCACGCGAGCGCGCCCTGACCGTCATGGACGCCCTCCGGGTCACCGACGGCCGGTACTGGTCCTACACCTGTCGGAAGGTCGACTGCTGTCCGGTCGAGGGAACCGCCGTCAACGTCGACAGCTCCACCGTCCCGGCCAGCGCGGTTCTGCACGGAATCGCCCCCGCAGTGTCCCTTCATCCGACCGGGGCCGACGCGGAGCGGATCCGGGACCTCCTCGAACCCGTGGGCGGCGAGGAGCGGATCGCCGTGGACGCGCTCGCCGAGAAAGCGGAGGCGAAAACCCGGCGGCTGTTGGAACAGGGGATGCGCGGAACCCTGACGGACCGCGGCCTGCCCATCGTCCTGGCGGCCGTGCGGGCCGAGCGGGCGGGCCGGGGGACCACCGACCGGGAGGAGCTGGTCTGGCTGGGGGCGTACCTGGTTGAGACCCGCGTGCGCGACGAGGTGTGGGCGCGCATCACCGCCGAGACCGCGCCCGCGCACCAGGAGTTGTGGAGCCGGGTCACTCGACACCTGCCCCAGCGCCAACGGGCGGCCCCCGCCTCGCTGCTGGCGGTCGCGGCGTGGCAGCGCGGCGACGAACCGCTGGCCGCGGCGGCTCTGGACGTCGCTCTGACCGCTGACCCCGGTTACTCCATGGCGGTGCTGATGAGCCGTGCACTGGCCTGGGGGCTGCCGGTGGAGCGCTGGCGGGAGTTCACACCCCGCTGGCTGCGCGAGAGGAGCGAGCGTCCCGAGGAGTGAGCGGTCACCGACGCAGTACGGGGCCGGGCTGGGTGCGTTCCCGCCCGGGCCTGGCCCCGGCACCCTAGAAGGCAATTCCTATTGAGTACTGCGGGAAGTGAGTGACCGTGCCCCCGTGCGGAGGACGTGCGAGGTGCCCCGCCCCAAGGGGGTGGGGCAGAGCCTTTTCGGAGTCCCCGGCCGCGCACCCGTGGAGCTGGCAGCGGCGGGCGCGAGCAGCTCTACGGGCGCCCGTCGGCGGTGCGGTCTTCGAGGAACCCGTCCACCAGTTCCGCGAGGGAGGAGACGTCGTTTCGGGTGGCCATGTCGGGTTCTCCGATTCCGCATGACACGCGGATTTTCACGGCGGTCACCCCGGGCCATCAGCGATGGCGGGGGCATTGGCCCCGACACCCTAGGCTGGGAGCATGCCGGAGTACATCTACACCATGAACAACGTGCGCAAGGCGCACGGCGACAAGGTCGTCCTGGACAACGTTTCGGGGTCGTTCCTGCCCGGAGCCAAGATCGGCGTCGTGGGCCCCAACGGTGCGGGTAAGTCGACGCTTCTGAAGATCATGGCCGGCATCGAGCAGCCGTCCAACGGCGAGGCGAGGCTCATGCCCGGTTTCACCGTCGGCCTGCTCGCGCAGGAACCCCTCCTCGATCCTGACAAGACCGTCCTGGAGAACGTCGAGGACGGCGTCGCCGACACCAAGGCGATGCTCAACCGCTTCAACGAGATCGCCGAGCTGATGGCGACGGACTACTCCGACGATCTGCTCGAGGAGATGGGCAAGCTCCAGGAGCAGCTCGACCACAGGGGTGCCTGGGACCTCGAGAGCCAGCTGGAGCAGGCGATGGACGCGCTGCGCTGCCCGGTCGGCGACGCCTCCGTCACCCAGCTCTCCGGTGGTGAGAAGCGCCGCGTCGCCCTGTGCAAGCTGTTGCTCGAACAGCCCGACCTGCTGCTGCTCGACGAGCCCACCAACCACCTGGACGCCGAGAGCGTGAACTGGCTGGAGCAGCACCTGGCCAAGTACCCCGGCACCGTCATCGCGATCACACACGACAGGTACTTCCTCGACCACGTCGCCACGTGGATCCTGGAGCTGGACCGGGGCCAGTTCTACCCCTACGAGGGCAACTACTCCACCTACCTGGAGACCAAGCAGACCCGTCTGAAGGTCGAAGGGCAGAAGGACGCCAAGAAGGCCAAGCGCCTCCAGGACGAACTGGAGTGGGTCCGCTCCAACGCCAAGGCCCGCCAGACCAAGAGCAAGTCCCGTCTCCAGCGTTACGAGGAGATGGCCGCCGAGGCCGACAAGACCCGCAAGCTGGACTTCGAGGAGATCCAGATTCCGCCGGGGCCGCGTCTGGGCAACACCGTGGTCGAGGTCAAGAACCTCACCAAGGGCTTCGGCGACCGCGTGCTCATCGACGGCCTCAGCTTCTCGCTGCCGCCGAACGGCATCGTCGGCGTCATCGGCCCCAACGGTGTCGGCAAGACGACGCTGTTCAAGATGATCGTCGGTGAGGAGACCCCCGACCAGGGCGACATCAACGTCGGCGACACCGTCAACATCTCCTACGTCGACCAGTACCGTGGCCGCATCGAGGACACCAAGAACGTCTGGGAGACCGTCTCCGACGGCGAGACCTTCATCGAGGTCGGCAAGGTCGAGATCCCCAGCCGCGCCTACGTCGCCGCGTTCGGCTTCAAGGGCTCCGACCAGCAGAAGCCCGCCGGTGTGCTTTCCGGTGGTGAGCGCAACCGCGTGAACCTGGCGCTCACCCTCAAGCAGGGCGGCAACCTGCTGCTCCTGGACGAGCCCACCAACGACCTGGACGTGGAGACCCTCGGTTCGCTGGAGAACGCGTTGCTGGACTTCCCCGGCTGCGCCGTGATCACCTCCCACGACCGCTGGTTCCTCGACCGCGTCGCCACGCACATCCTCGCGTGGGAGGGCGACGCCTCCTGGTTCTGGTTCGAGGGGAACTTCGAGGCCTACGAGCAGAACAAGATCAAGCGTCTGGGCCCCGAGGCCGCGCGTCCGCACGCGGTCACCCACCGCAAGCTCACCCGCGACTGACGCACCAGGACACCGGGCCCCACCTGGCCCGCAGCGCTCCACCGGCCCGTGGCCGGACCACCGGTCCGGCCACGGGCTCCGTCGTTTCCGCCCACCCGGAAGGGACGGAGCCGCGGCGCCGGTGCACGGACCCGTTCCCGCTGACCACTTGTGGGCGCCGGGGTGTCACATACCCTGGTGGCGATGACTTCCGCGCGCGATCACCAGCAGAGCGCGGGCGACGAGCCCGTGCGTATGACGTTCTACGAGGCAGTGGGCGGTGAGGAGACCTTCACCCGCCTGGTCCGTCGTTTCTACGAGGGCGTGGCAGAGGACCCCGTGCTGCGGCCCATGTACCCAGAGGAGGACCTCGGCCCCGCCGAGGAGCGCCTGCGCCTGTTCCTCATCCAGTACTGGGGAGGTCCGCGCACCTACAACGAGCAGCGGGGGCATCCCCGGCTGCGGATGCGGCACGTCCCCTTCCGCATCGGCGTCACCGAGCGCGACCTGTGGCTCAAGCACATGCGGGCGGCGGTGGACTCCCTCGGCCTGCACGAGGTGCTGGAGCGGCAACTGTGGGAGTACATGGTCATGGCCGCGCACAGCATGGTGAACGTTCCCGAGGAGTCGGCGGTCCCGGAGGCGACCAACCCGACGCGGATGTCGGTGTCCGCCGATGACGACGGCGACGACGGCGAGACCGTCACCATCTCCCTGAAATAAGGACGCGGGGCCGGCGGGGCCCCGCGGCGCTCAGGCGTAGTCGGCGAGGAAGGCGCGTTCGGTGGGGTTGAGCCGCCGGGCGCGCTGTGTCGGTACGTCGAAACCGACCAGCACCGTCTTCGCCCTGAGGTACACCTTCGTGTCGTCCAGGATCTCGTAGGACAGGGTGAAGCTGGCGTTGCGCACCTCGGTCACCCACAGCTCCACGCGCACCGGCTCCGACCGGGGCAGCAGCGGTGCCACGTAGTCGGCCTCCTGCCGGGCCACGACCATCGCCCCGAAGACCTCCTCGTCCTCGACGAAGCCCTCATAGCGCAGGAACGAGATCCGCGCGTCCTCCAGGTAGGTCAGCATCCTCACGTTGTTGACGTGGTGCTGCGGGTCGAGGTCGGCGTAGCGGACCTGGGCGAGATGCACGTGCCGCCGGGGCACCGTCCGGGTGTCGGCGTCTCCGGCCTCGGTCTGTGTCACGTCCGGGTTCCTCTCCGCTGTTCTCCTGGGGGGCGGGACACCCTCGATTGTCTCAAGGCTCCCCAGGAGAACAGGCTGTGCTCCCCGTCCGCTCCCTGTGTTGTTGCTCTCCCACGGGGCCCGGGGCGGGGTCAGCCCGCGGAAAGGTCCAGGTAGTGGGCGAGGAAGGCCAGCTGTTCGGCGCTGAGGGCCACACTGCGGCTCACCGAGCGCGAGCTGTGGCCCACCTCCGACTCCCTGCGCAGCAGGATCGGCCGCTCCGCCAACTCCGCCGACGTGGCTTGCTGCATCCTCGCGCACAGCTTGCGCGCGTGCAGGGGGTCCACGCGGGTGTCGTTGTCGAACACGGTGAACAGCGTCGCCGGGTAGCGGGTGTCCTCGCGCACGTTGTGGTACGGCGAGTAGCCCAGAAGCCATCCCAGCTGCTCGGGGTCGTCGGCGGTACCGTACTCGACGTTCCACAACTGGCCCAGACCGAACCTCTCGTAGCGGACCATGTCCAGCAGCGGTGCCGAGCAGACGGCGGCGGTGAACAGGTCCGGTCGCTGGGTGACCATGGCGCCCACCAGCAGGCCGCCGTTGCTGCCGCCCATGACGGACAGGTGCTCAGGATCGGTCACACCGGTGGCGACCAGGTGCTCGGCCGCAGCCGCGCAGTCGTCGAAGACGTTCTGCTTGTCGGCGAGCATCCCCGCCCGGTGCCACTCCTCGCCCTCCTCCAGGCCGCCGCGCAGGTTGGCGACGGCGTACACGCCGCCGGCGCGCACCCAGGCCAGCGCCACCGCCGAGTAGGCGGGGGTGAGGGAGATCCGGAATCCCCCGTACCCGTACAGGATGGTCGGCCGCGGCCCTTCGCCGGGAGCCTCGGGCGAGACCACCAGCATGCGCACGGGTGTGCCGTCTCCGGAGGTGTAGGTGACCTGCTCCACGTTCACCCCGGGCAGTTCGATGTCGCCGGGGGCGTCGGCCCACAGCGACACTCCGCCCGAGCGGGCGTCGTAGTGGTACACCGATGACGGGTGGGTGTTGTCGGTGTAGCCGAACCACGCCTCATGCCCGCCCTCGGGGCGTTCGACGAGTCCGCCGATGGTGCCCAGGCCCGGCATGTCCAGTCCGCCCAGGCGCTCGCCGGTGGCCAGGTCGTGCCGGTCGATCTCGCTGACCGCGTGGCGGCTGCGGTCCACCAGCAGTTCGGGCCGCTCCACCCCGGGGCCGTCCAGGATCGCGTATCCCTCCAGGACCGCTTCGGGATCCTCCGGGACCAGCGTGGTCCAGTTCTCGTACGCGGGATCGGAGGGGTCGGCCACGCACAGGCGTCCGCGCGGGGACTCGCGGTCGGTGAGCAGGTACAGGTACCCGTCCCTGCCCACCTGCGGGTACAGGGAGGCGTCGACGTTCTCCTGGATCGGTACCAGGCTGGGCTCGTCCAGGTTTCCGTCGGACAGGTCGGCGATCCAGGCGTCGGTGGCCGCCGAGGTCCCCAGGTTGGCGAGCAGGATCAGCCAGCGCCCGTCGCGGCTCACCACGGGGGCGAAGTACTCGGTCTTGTCGCGCCCCCGGCCGAAGATCAGGATGTCCTGGCCGGTGGAGGTGCCCAGCCGGTGCAGGTAGACCCGGCGGTGGTAGTTCTCCTCGCCCTCGGGGACCTCCTCGGCGGGCAGACGCCGCACGTAGTAGAAGGCGGAGGAGTCCGGCAACCACGCGATGGGGCTGTAACGGGCCCGGTCGATGGGCCCGTCCACCACGTCGCCGCTGTCGACGTCCACGATCCGGAGTACGGACTCCTCGTTGCCGCCCTCGGACAGTTGGTAGGCGAGCAGGCGGCCGGAGTGGTCGGGTTTCCATGCGTCCAGGGTGGTCAGGCCCTCCGGGTCGAGCTCCCCGGGATCCACCAGGACACGCTCGGGGCCGTCGCCGTCCTGGACGTGGAGCACGCCGTGCTCATGTTCGGCGGTACGGCGGACGAAGAAGCGGCGGTCGCCCCGCCACACGGGCGCCCCGACGTTTCCGGCCCCCAGCAGGGAGCGCACCTGGTCGGCGAACCAGTCACGTGTGCCGAACCGCGATGAGACCTCGGCGTACAGGGCGTCCTCCGAGGTCGCCCACTCCTTGGTCTCCGCCGACTCGTCATCCTCCAGCCACCGGTAGGGGTCACCGACAGTGTGGCCGTGCAGGTTCTCGATGATGTCCAGCCTTGCGGCCGAGGGGTAGCGGAGTTCGCGCATACTTCGCACTCTATCCACCGTTATCCACCCCGGTGTGTTCGGCGCGGCGGCAGGGTGAAACAGGGGTGTTCGGCGCACAATGGTGCGCAGAAAAGGGAGAACACGCGGTTTCTGGGCGGCCCGATGGAAATTGGGGTGGCGCCGGGGCGGTCCGACCACGCAAACTGAATGCGGGACGCAACTCGGCGGCACCACCGGGAGGTCCGTGTGGCAAGGCGTACGGAACCACCGATCCTCGGATCGGTACACAGGGAGGTCTCCTGGCTGGCCAATCGGCTGGCCGGGGAAGAGACACAGTCGTCTCAGACGACGGCTGGGGCGACGCGATGAGCGCCCGAGGCAGCCGGGAGGGTGGTCCAGGAACCGCCCGACGCCATGTGCTGCTGCTCAACGCCAGTTTTGAACCATTGACGACGCTGCCCCTGCGAAGGGCGGTTCTCCTCATCCTGAGGGAGAAGGCGGAGGTCGTCCACCAGGACGACGCGGGCGCGGTACTGCATTCGGCGACACGTTCCTACGACGTACCGTCGGTCATCCGGCTCCGGCGCTACATCAACGTCCCTCACAGCCGTAGAGTGCCCCTCACCAGGGTGGCGCTCATGCGTCGGGACAGACACGTCTGCGGTTACTGCGGGAGGAAGGCCGAGACGATCGACCACGTCATCCCGCGCAGCCGTGGCGGCGCGCACGTATGGGAGAACGTGGTGGCCGCGTGCAAACCCTGCAACCACCGCAAGGCCGACAGGTTCCTGGACGAGCTCGGCTGGAAACTGCATGTCACCCCGAAGGTGCCCAAGGGCCCCCACTGGCGTCTGATCAACGGTGACCTCCACGGCGATCCCCAGTGGGAGCCGTACATGGCCCATCTGGTGGCATGACCCGGCGGGACCGGAACCGGGCGTCCCACTCGGTCCCCGCCACCACCCTTCCGCCCTCCGGCACGTCCGCCGGAGGGCGGCCGTATTCTGACGGCATGCCCAGATACGACTTCCGCTGCCGCGAGTGCGGCGACACCTTCGAGCTCTCCCGTCCGATGGCCCGAGCCGGGGACCCGGCCGCCTGCCCACAGGGGCACGATGACACGGTTCGTCTACTGTCCACCGTGGCGGTGGGTGGTAGGGCACCTGCCCCCGCGCCCTCCGGCGGAGGGTGCTGTGGAGGCGGCTGCTGCTCCTGAGACACCGGTGGCGGCCCTGGACAGGCCGCCACACGCTCCTACCCCTCGATCTGGGACACGTCGCGCGCCGCGCCGGTGGAGGCCGAGGTCGCCATGGCCGCGTAGGCGCGCAGCGCCGCCGTCAGCGGGCGCTGTCGGTCGCGCGGCTGGAACCGGCCCAGCTCCTTGAGGAGGCGCTCGCGACGGGTGTCCAGTTCCCCTCCGGGGACATCCAGCGAGATGCTCCGGTTCGGGATGTCGATACTGACGACGTCCCCGTCCTCCACCAGGGCGATGTCGCCGCCTGAGGCGGCCTCGGGGGAGGCGTGGCCGATGGACAACCCCGACGTGCCGCCGGAGAAGCGTCCGTCGGTGACGAGCGCGCAGGCCTTGCCCAGGCCGCGGCCCTTGAGGAAACTCGTCGGGTACAGCATCTCCTGCATGCCCGGGCCGCCCTTGGGGCCCTCGTAGCGGATGACCACCACGTCACCGGGCTCGATCCTCTTGTTGAGGATGCCGTCGACGGCCTCGTCCTGGGACTCGAAGACCTTGGCGGGGCCCGAGAAGGTCCACAGCTCCTCCTCCACACCGGCGGTCTTGACGATCGCGCCGTCCGGGGCGAGGTTGCCGAACAGCACCGCCAGCCCGCCGTCCTTGGTGTAGGCGTGGGAGACCGCGCGGATGCAGCCCGCCTCCCGGTCGGTGTCCAGGGTGTCCCAGCGTGTCGACTGTGAGTACGCCTTGGTCGTGCGCTTGCCGCCGGGTGCGGCGTGGAACAGCTCCACCGCCTCGGGCAGGACGGTGTCGGAGGCGATGTCCCAGGAGGCGATGAACTCGCCCAGCGTCTTGCCGTGCACCGTGGGCAGCGAGGTGTCCAGCAGCCCGCCGCGGGACAGCTCGCCCAGGATGGCGGGGATGCCGCCCGCCCGGTGCACGTCCTCGATGTGGTACTTCTCGGTGTTCGGCGCGACCTTGCACAGGCACGGCACCCGGCGGGAGAGCTCGTCGATCTCGGTCAGGCCGAAGTCGACGCCCGCCTCGGTGGCGGCGGCCAACAGGTGCAGGATCGTGTTGGTGGAGCCGCCCATGGCCACGTCCAGGGCCATGGCGTTGCCAAACGCCGAGGGGGTGGCGATGGACAGCGGCAGGACCGACTCGTCGTCGTCCTCGTAGTAGCGCTTCGCGGCTTCCACGACCCGGCTTCCGGCGTCCTCGTACAGGGCGCGCCGGGCGGTGTGGGTGGCCAGCACGGTGCCGTTGCCGGGCAGCGCCAGGCCGATCGCCTCGGTGAGGCAGTTCATCGAGTTGGCGGTGAACATGCCCGAGCAGGAGCCGCAGGTGGGGCAGGCGGCCTCCTCCATCTCGTCCAGTTCGGCCTGGGAGACGCTCTCGTCGGCCGCGGCGATCATGGGGTTGATCAGGTCCAGCTTGCGGACGGTGGTGGCGGTGCCGTCGACCACCGTGACCTTGCCCGCCTCCATGGGGCCGCCGGAGACGAACACCGTGGGGATGTTCAGGCGCAGTGCGGCCAGCAGCATGCCGGGGGTGATCTTGTCGCAGTTGGACACGCACACCAGGGCGTCGGCGCAGTGCGCGTTGACCATGTACTCCACCGAGTCGGCGATCAGCTCGCGACTGGGCAGCGAGTAGAGCATGCCGCTGTGGCCCATGGCGATGCCGTCGTCCACGGCGATGGAGTTGAACTCACGGGGGATCCCGCCCGCCTGGCGGATCGATCCGGCGACCACATCGGCCACCTCCCGCAGGTGGACGTGGCCGGGGACGAACTCGGTGAAGCTGTTCGCCACGGCCACGACGGGCTTGCCGAAGTCCTCGCGCTCCACGCCGGTGGCGCGCATGAGAGAGCGCGCGCCTGCCATGTTCCTGCCGTGTGTGACGGTGCGCGAGCGTAGGGCTGGCATGGGGTGGACTCCCATCGTTACGGGTGTTTCCCCTCGATGGTAGTCCTTCACCGCACCGCTGTGGTCTCGTAGTGGAAGACAGGGCATCCGAATCGTGAGACGTTCACGACCGCTGCCCAGGTTGGCGCCCCTGTGCTCCGTCCCGGGCATACGGAAGGCCCGGGTGCCACGGCGCTGTGGTCCGTCCCGGGCCGGTGGGGTGTCGAAGGCGGGGGGTTTCAGTACCTGGGGGGCAGGGCCTTCTGTGCGGCCTGGTAGATCTCCTCGATCTCGGTCTCGGTCAGACGGGCGCGGCCGGTGCGCAGCCACTTGCGGACCTTGGTTCCGGTGATGATGTCCACGCCCCGCAGCCGGTGGCTGTCCCAGGGCATGCCGGGTCCGTAGATGGCCAGCGACGCACGTACCTTGATTTCGCGTCCCAGTTCGTCGCTGATCAGTTCCTCCGCGCGTTTGGCCTCCTCCAGGGCCTCGTCGATCCGCTCGTTCTTGCTGAACCGCCCGTGGTAGAGCTTCTCCAGCTTGTTGCGCAGCGGCAGGCGCTTGTCCCACGACTCGGAGTCGATGGCGAACGCGCCGCGCCGTCCCACGATGAAGTGGTCGATCTGTCCGTTGCCACCGGGTACCGCACGGGCGTGCAGGACGCGGTAGCCGAGCTGCTTCATCACCTTGAGCTGGGCCTCGGTCTTTCGCTGGGCGGCTGAGGGCTTGCGCCAGCGGGGGATCTCGGACTCGCGCCGGGAGGAGTACACCATGGTCCCGATCAGGGTGAGGATCCCGAAGGTCACACCGATCCGCCAGTCGAGCGTGAGCATGCCGACCACGACGGCGACCAGGGCCGCGCCGCCACCGCGCATGACCCACCTGCGGGCGTTCTGGTTCTCCCGGAGCGCGCCGTAGACAGCTCTGCTGCCCGAAATCTCCGTACTCTTGCTCTGGTTGGGGAAAAAGAGGGTCTCGGGACTCTGCCGCTCTTGTCCCTCGGACGATGGGGTAGGGCCGTTCACTCTGGTTGCCGATTCCACGTCGGACAGGTTAGTTCGTTCCATATCCGAGTCCTAGTGCATTACTTCTCACACTTTTCTTGCCCTGTTTCCTGACTCGTATACGTGTTCCCTGCGCCAGGGAAGGGAATGATTACCTTTCGGACAGGTTCTCTAGAGAAGTGCCTTCCATCACCGTGGTGCCCGGAGACGTGCCCGCTAACCTGACTCGACATGACCCAGATCCATGACCTTCCGGCCCACCGCCTCCTGGCGATGGTCCACAGTCGTGAACTGTCCCCTACTGAGATCACTGAGCACTGTCTGAGCCGGATCGAACGGTATGACCACCGTTATGGTGCGTACATTACGGTCACTCCAGAAAAGGCGCTCGAACAGGCCCGCTACGCGGAGAAGCGGGTGATGAGTGACACGCCCGACACTCTGCCGCCCCTGCTCGGGCTCCCCGTGCCGATCAAGGACCTCGACCCCGTCGCCGGGGTCCGGCTCACCCAAGGATCAGCGGTGCTCCGTGACGCCGTGGCCCCGATCGACTCCGACCTGGTCGCCCAACTGCGCGAAGCGGGCGCGGTCCTGCCGGGCAAGACCAACACCCCCGAGTTCGGGTCGAGCTGCTACACCGAGAACGGCATCGCCCCGCCCTCCCGCAACCCCTGGGACACGGACCTGTCCCCGGGCGGGTCCAGCGGAGGCGCCGCGGTGGCCGTCGCCGCCGGGCTCGCCCCCGTCGCCCAGGGCAGTGACGGAGGGGGTTCCATCCGCATCCCCGCCAGCGTGTGCGGGCTCTTCGGCCTCAAACCCACCCGGGGCCGGATCTCCGGCGCCCCCCTCAAGCCCGACCTCGTCGGCCTGTCCACCGCCGGCCCCCTCACCCGGGACGTTCGCGACGCCGCACTCCTCCTGGACGCCATGGCCCTCGCCCGGCCGGGAGACTACTTCGCCGCCCCGCCTCCGCGTCGCGGCGAGAACTTCGCCGACCATGTGGACCGCGAGCCGGGCCGCCTGCGCATCGGGTGCTACGCCACCACCGGTTCCGCCGGGATCCCCGTCCATCCCGACGTCCTGGCCGCCCACGAGGAGACCGTCCGCCTGCTGGGCGACCTCGGCCACGACGTGGAGGAGGTGTCCGTCCCCTGGGACGCCCACTTCGGCGGCACCTTCATGGAGGACTTCCAGCTCCTCTGGGCCGCGATGGCCTCGGCCACCCCCGTCGCCCCCGACCGGGAGGCCGAGCTCGGTCCTCTCAACCGGTGGTTGCGCGAACGCGCCCGCGCCACTCCCGTCCCTGACTACATCGCCGCCTGCGCCCGCCTCCAACGCGGCGTCCGCTCCCTGATCGCCGGGACCGAGCCCTTCGACGCCGTGCTCTCGCCCACACTGGCCGCGCCCCCGGTTCCGATCGGCCACTTCACCAGCGGCGGTCCGGAGGAGGAGTTCTGGCGGATGACCGAGTTCACGCCGTTCACCTCGGTCTACAACGTCTCGGGGCAACCCTCGGTCAGCGTCCCCCTGCACTGGTCGCCCCGGGGACTGCCGATCGGCGCCATGCTCACCGGCCGGATGGGTGCGGAGGCCACCCTGCTGTCGCTGTCCGCGCAGCTGGAACGCGCACGCCCGTGGGCCCACCGGGTGCCGCCCGGCTGGAACGGCTGACCTCGGGCCGGGCCGGCAACACGACCTAAGGGGACTCGTCGGGGGACGGGGCGCACGCCTCGGCCCCCGGGTCCGTCCCGCGCACAGGAGGAGCCTTCAGCACGCCCGGGGCCTGATCGCCGTCAGGGGCGTTCACGGCCGGGCCCTCGTCCGCTCCCTCCCGGGAGGCCTCGTGGCGCGGTTCGGGCACGAACGGGCTCAGCAGCGCCGCCACCAGTACCAGCGCCGTGGCGCCCAGCACACCGCCCGCGATCCCCATGAGGTCGACCAGCGCGCCTGTCAGCGGCCCGGCCACCGCGCCCGCGGTACCCAGCGCGGTGGCCATCCACCCGAACGCCTCGGCCCGCCGCCGAGCGGGGGCCAGGTCGCCCAGGCGGCCCATCACCGCGGCCAACGTCGGTGCCAGCGCCATCCCGGACAGGAACAGCAGGGGTGTGATCAGCAGCGGCGTCGGCAGGTACATGATCGGCGGCACGAAAGGTGCCAGGACCGCCACGCCCAGCGCCGACCCGAAGCAGCGCCGCACCAGGTGGGGGCGGCCGTGCAGCCCGCCCGCGATCGCACCGCCCACCAGCGACCCCAGCGCCCACACCGACGCCAGCACCATCACGTACTGCGGCGTGTTCAGCTCGTTGGCCCACGCCACGATGACCAGGTCCATCCCCATGATCCCGCTGACCATCAGCAGGCACATAAGGAACAGGACCACCAGCGCCGGACGACGCAGAAGGCTCCGCCGGGGAGCCGTGGCCGCGCCGGCGGAGCCTTCCTCACCGTCGACCGGTGCGGGACCGGTCACCCCGGCCCGGCGCAGGGCACGGGCGAAGCCGAGCGCGCCCAGCAGCGCCAGCACCGACAACACCAACAGTGCCCAGCGGGCACCGGCGAAGGCCACCACACCGGCGGTCAGGATGGGGGAGAAGACGAACAACAGCTCCTGGGTGGTGGCTTCGGCCGCGTAGATCGCCTGCCGTTCCGGACCGCGTGTCAGCCGCGGCCACAGCGCACGCACGACCTGGTTCGCGGGGGTGTTGAACAGCCCGGTTCCCAGAGCCAGCGGAATCGACAGCCACCACAGCGATCCTGGAAGCAGGGCCAGCCCCAGCAGGCCCACGCTGAACACCGCGCCGCACACCAGCACCAGCCGGTCCGTGCCGCCACGGTCGGCCATCCGGCCCCGCAGCGGTCCCACCAGGGCGGTACCCAGGGTGAAGGCGCCCGCGACCAGACCGGCCAGGGTGTAGGAGTCGGTCCACTCCTCCACCAGGAAGGTGACCGCGATCATCAGGCCCGGGGTGTAGAAGCGCGCCGTCAGGGACCAGGCCAGCAGAGAGAGCACATGGGGGACGGCGAAGAGCCGCCGGTAGTTCGCGAGCACAACTCGATTATGCAGTTGTCAAGCACACGCTGCGATCGAATTAACGGCCTGTGCAGGCCTACTGTTCACGTATGCCGCGGAGCCAGCCGTGCCGTGTCCGCCAGCCGTTATCGGCCAGGACCTCGGGCACGTTCCGGCCCCACGCCGGTACGGCCTCCAGTGTACGGAGCACCTGGTAGGGCATGATCGGATTCTGTGAGGGACGTTCAGCTGGCACGGGTGGCCGAGCAGCACGGAGTCGCGACGACCTACGAGGACTGGCGGGGACGGCGGGTCCCCGTCAGCCCCGACACCATCCGCCATGTCCTGGCGGCTCTGGGGGTGGATCCAGGAGCGCCGGACACCGCGGCCCGGGGCCTCCTGCCTCCGGCGGTGGTCGTCCGGGAGGGCAAGGCCCCCGACCTCGTGCTGCCCGAAGGAGCCCGCAGCACGGTGGAGACCTCCGACGGTTCCCTGCTGCCCTTCGACCCCGGCCTGCCGCTGGGCGTGCACACACTGCACGTCACCGACAACGGCGCCGAGCACGACGCGCCCCTGCTCGTGGTCCCCGACCGCGTCGAGCCCAGCGCACTCCGGAACAACCCGCGCCTGTGGGGGACCATGGCGCAGATCTACAGCGTGCGCTCCCGCGCCTCGTGGGGCACCGGTGACCTGCGCGACCTCGCCGAGCTCGCCGACTGGAGCGCGCGCGACCTGGGCGCCGACTTCGCCCTGATCAACCCGATGCACGCCACCGAGCCGCTGCCGCCCGTGGAACCCTCGCCCTACCTGCCGGTCAGCCGCCGCTACGCCAGTCCCCTCTACATCCGTATCGAGGACGTTCCCGAATACGCCCGGCTCGACCCCGCCCAACGGGAGGGCATCCAGCGCCTGGCCCGGCCGCTGCGCGAACGCGGCCGCACGGCCGACCTGCTCGACCGGGACTCGGTGTGGAAGGCCAAACGCACCGCCCTGGAGGTGCTCTTCGAGGTGACCCGGGTACCCAGCCGGGAAGCGTCCCTGCGCACTTACCTGGAGCGCGAGGGTCAGCCCCTGATCCAGTTCGCCACCTGGTCGGCCCTGGCCGAGGAGTACGGTACCGACTACCGGTCCTGGCCCGGCCACCTGCGCGACGTCAACGCCCGGAGCGTGGGAGAGGAGGCTCTGCGCCGGTGGCCGACGGTGGAGTTCCACCGCTGGCTCCAGTGGGTCCTCGACGAGCAGCTCACCCAGGCGCAGGACACCGCCCTGAACGGGGGTATGAGCGTCGGCGTCATGCACGACCTGGCGATCGGCGTACAGGCGGGCGGTGCGGACGCGTGGATGTACGGTGACGCGCTCGTGTCCGGCCTGCACGTGGGCGCGCCGCCGGACGAGTTCAACCAGCGGGGCCAGGACTGGGGGCAGCCGCCCTGGCACCCCCGGCGGCTGGCCGAACTCGGTTACGGCCCGTTCCGGCAGGTCCTCGCCCAGACGCTGCGCCATGCGGGCGGGGTCCGAGTCGACCACGTCATGGGCATGTTCCGGCTGTGGTGCGTGCCCGAGGGCGCCTCCGCCGCGGAGGGCACCTACGTCAGGTTCGACCACGAGGGCATGGTCGGCGCGCTCGCCCTGGCCGCCCACCAGGCGGACGCCGTCGTGGTGGGGGAGGACCTGGGCACGGTGGAGCCGTGGGTGCGCGAGTACCTCGCCGACCGCGGGGTCCTGGGCACGTCCGTGCTGTGGTTCGAGCAGGAGGCCGACGGAGAGCCGCACACCCCCGACCAGTGGCGCACCGACTGCCTGGCCACGGTCGCCACCCACGATCTGCCGCCGGTGGCGTCGTTTCTGTCCGCCGAGCACGTGGAGCTGCGCGACCGGCTGGGGCTGCTCAACCGACCGGTGGAGGAGGAGCGCGCCGGCGCCGAGGCCCGGGTGGAGCGGTGGCGGGAGCTGCTGGTGGAGCTGGGACTGCTCGACGACGGCGTCGACCCGGTGGCCGACCCCGCCGCCGTGGTGGCGGCCATGCACGCCTACCTGGTGGCCACACCCGCCCGCATGGTCGGGGTGGCACTCACCGACGTGGTGGGGGACCGGCGGATGCAGAACCAGCCGGGCACAAGCGACGAGTACCCGAACTGGCGCATCCCGCTCACCAACGGAGAGGGCGAGCCTGTGCTCGTGGACGAACTACTCGCCGACCCCCGCATGGTCGCGCGTATCCGGCGCACCCTCGGCCCGGTCAGCGGCGGCCAGGGGCGCGTCCTGTAGCGGCGGGGCGGAACGCGCCTCGGCGGCCGTCATGGGAGGGCCCGAGGGGGAGGTACCACCCGCGGGCACGCGGACGTCCCGCCACCCGACGGCGGCGGGACGTCCGCGCTGCCCCGGAGAGGGGCTGTTGCCCGAGCGGTGCTACTCCTGCCGTGCGCCCGCGGCGATGTCGGTGGCGCGGGCACGCAGGGCGCGTTCCACGCCCGCCCGGCCCTCGATCAGCAGGCGGCGCAGCGCCGGAGGCGGGTCGGTCTCGGCGATGTAGGCGTCCGTGCGCCGCAGCGTCTCCTCTTCCACCAGGCTGCGGGGGTAGACCACCTCGGCGAAGGTCTGCGCGAACTCGCCCGTCCACTTCTCCCAGGCGGGGGCCAGCTGTGCGAAGTACTTCTCCACGTAGGGCCGGTGCAGCTCGGCCTGGCCCGGCTCGGTGAAGCCCATCAGCACGGCGCGGAACTCGGCGTTGGCCAGTTCCTCGCCCACGATGCGTTCCCACGCGGCGGCCTTGGCCTCGGTGGTGGGGATCGCGGCCCGGGCGCCGGCGGCGTGCCGGTGGCCGGCCGCTGTCGGGTCCGTCTCCAGCTCGGCGGTGATCTCCGCCTCGCCGGCCTTGCCCGCCGCGACCAGGCGGCGCAGCAGCGTCCAGCGCAGCTCGGTGTCCACCACCAGCCCGTCCACGGTGATCGCGCCGTCCAGCAGGCCCCGCAGCAGGGACAGGTGGGCGTCGGTCACCGCGGTGGCGGCCAGCGCGTTGGCGTAGGCCAGTTGCAGGTCCCCGCCCGGCTCGGCGGCGCTCAGCAGTTCGCGCAGCCGGTCGGAGAGCTGCTCGAAGCCGAACGGGCGCCACGCCGGGTCGGCGTACATGTGCAGCGCCGAGGTGGCCTGGCGCAGCAGGGTCTGGGCGACCATGACGTCGTCCACACCACTGATCCCGGAGATGACCAGGGCGACGTAGTCGCGGGCGGCCATCTCGCCGTCGCGGGTCATGTCCCAGGCGGCGCCGAAGGCCAGTGCGCGCGGCAGGGACTCGCGGATCTCGCCGGCGCCCTCCACCACGGTGCGCAGGGAGCGCTCGTCGAGGCGGACCTTGGTGAAGGTGAGGTCGTCGTCGTTGATCAGCGCCAGGTCCGGCCGGGCCTTACCGACCAGCTCCGGCACCTCGGTGCGCCCGCCGCTGACGTCCAGCTCCACGCGCTCGCGGCGCACGATGCCCTCGCCGGTGCGGTCGTACAGACCAATCGCCAGGCGGTGCGAGCGCAGCGTCGGGTGCTCTGCGGGGGCCTCCTGGAGCACGGAGAAGGAGGTGAAGTTGCCCTCGGCGTCCACCTCGAACTCCGGACGCATCGTGTTGACGCCCGTGGTCTCCAGCCACTCGCGAGACCAGCCCGACAGGTCGCGTCCGGAGGCGGCCTCCAGGTGCTTGAGCAGATCCTTGAGCTCGGTGTTGCCGAACGCGTTCTCCTTGAAGTAGGCGCGCACGCCCGCGAAGAACGAGTCCACGCCCACGTAGGCCGCGAGCTGCTTGAGCACCGAGGCGCCCTTGGCGTAGGTGATGCCGTCGAAGTTGACCTCGACCGCCTGGATGTCGACCATGTCGGCGGCGATCGGGTGGGTGGAGGGCAGCTGGTCCTGGCGCAGCGCCCACGCCTTCTCCACGTTGGCGAACGTCGTCCAGGAGTCGGTCCACCTGGTGGCGTTGTACTGGCAGTACACGCTGGCGTAGGTCGCGAACGACTCGTTCAGCCACAGGTCGTCCCACCAGCGCATGGTGACCAGGTCGCCGAACCACATGTGCGCCATCTCGTGCAGGATCGTCTCGGCGCGGCGCTCGTAGCGGGCGTCGGTGACCCGGGAGCGGAAGACGTAGTCCTCCAGGAACGTGATCGCGCCCGCGTTCTCCATGGCGCCCGCGTTGAACTCGGGCACGAACAGCTGGTCGTACTTGCCGAAGGGATAGCGCAGGTCGAACAGGCCGTGGAAGAAGTCGAAGCCCTGCTTGGTGACCTCGAACAGGGCCTCGGAGTCCAGGTGCTCGGCCAGCGAGGCCCGGCAGTACAGGCCCAGCGGGATGCCGTCGTGCTCGTCGCGGACCACGTGGTAGGGGCCCGCGATCAGCGCGGTGATGTAGGTGGACATCACCGGTGTGGCCGGGAAGTGCCAGCGCACCCGCTCCTCGCCCGCAGCCTCGCGCTCCACGTCCGGGGCGCTGTTGGACACGACCTCCCACGACGGGGGCGTGAACACCGTCAGCTCGAAGGTCGCCTTCAGGTCGGGCTGGTCGAAGCACGCGAACATGCGGTGTGCGTCGGCCGTCTCGAACTGTGAGTACAGGTACACCGACTCGTCGACCGGGTCCACGAACCGGTGCAGGCCCTCACCGGTGCGCATGTACGCGGCGTCGGCGACGACCGTCAGCTCGTTGCGCCCGGCCACCTCGGGGAGGGTGAGGCGCTCGCCGTCGAACAGCTCGGCCGGGTCCAGTGCGGTGCCGTTCAGCGTCGCCGTGAGCACCTTCGGTGCCGCCAGTTCGACGAACGTGCGCGCTCCCGGCTCCGAGCTGGAGAAACGGATCACGGTGGTGGACCGGAAGGTCTCGTCACCGGTGGTCAGGTCCAGTTCCACGTCATAGGAGTCGACGCTGAGAATCCGCGCCCGCTCCCGAGCCTCGTCCCGTGTCAGGTTGCCTGCCACGCCACGCTCCCTCCACGGCCGCCTTCTTCGCCGGCCGGATCGTTGCCGACCACGGCGAGTCCGCCGCCTGGGGTGGAGCGTCGTCGGGGCCGGAGGTCGTCTTCCACTCGGCACGATCCTGTCACGCGCCGGGGCGGAATGCGCAACTGATGGGCGAGGTTGCACTTCTACGGCCAGAACTTGTGCACTTCCCTTCGTGATCCGAGGAGTAGCGATGACGCAAACCCCCAACACCGGCGGTGAGCAGAAGACCGTCTACGCGGACATGTGGTTCGACCCCGCGTGCCCGTGGGCCTGGATCACTTCGCGCTGGCTCGTCGAGGTCGAGAAGGTGCGGTCGGTCAGGGTGCGCTGGCACGTGATGAGTCTGGGCGTGCTCAACGAGGGGAAGGACCTGCCCGAGGAGTACCGGGAGGGCCTCAACCGGTCCTGGGAGGCGGTGCGGGTGTGCGTCGCGGCCGAGCAGCGCTTCGGTCCGGAGGTCCTGGGCGGCCTGTACACGGCCCTGGGCACCCGTTTCCACAACAACGGCGAGTCGCGCACCACGGACACGATCCGCGCCGCGCTGGCCGACGCCGGCCTGCCCGAGGACCTGGCGGCGGCGGGGTCGGTCACCGACCACGACGAGGTCCTGCGCGCCTCGCACGCCGAGGCGATGAAGCTGGTCGGTGAGGACGTGGGCACCCCCGTCATCCAGGTCGCGGACACGGCCTTCTTCGGCCCGGTCGTCACGCCCGTCCCGCGTGGAGAGGACGCCGGGAAGCTGTGGGACGGCGTACTGCTGGTCGCCGGGACCGACGGGTTCTTCGAGCTCAAGCGGACCCGGACCCGGGGCCCCGTCTTCGACTGATCCGGGAGCCCGCCGACGCCGAACCCCGCCGCGCCGCCCCTCCCGGTGCGGCGGGGCGGCACCGGATCCGGTGCACACTGGAGTCCGGAACCACGCAGGCAGCACGGCGGGCAGGGCCCGCCGCGACCATGGAGGGGAAACCGTGCCCGGACCCGACGACGAGCGCAGGGTCGACTTCTTCGACGATCTCGACATCCTGCCTGACACCACCAGTGACGAGAGCGGACTCGGATGGGGTGAGGACGCGGAGGACGACTCCACCGCGCGGCTGATGGCCGACCGTCCGCCGCACTGGGACTGACCCACCGCCCCGGATCCCACACGCCCCTTCGTGTTCACGGGAAGCCTCCGGGTATCGGGAAAACCACCGGCACCGAGTTCCGGGCTGGTCAACCCGAATCCCGTTCTGCGAAAGTAGGGTCATGCGATCCCTCTACATCGACGGCGCCTGGCGCGACTCCGTCTCCAGCGAGGCTCTGGACGTGGTCAACCCGGCGACCGAGCAGGTCATCGACTCCGTTCCGGCCGGGGCCGCCGAGGACGTCGACGCCGCGGTCGAGGCCGCGGCGGCGGCCTTCCCCGCCTGGTCCGCGCTCACGCCCGGGCAGCGCGTCACCCACTTGGCCAAGGCCCTTGAGCTGTTCAACTCCCGCGTCGACGACACCGCCGCGGTGCTCACCCGTGACATGGGCGCCCCCTCCGGGTTCGCCCGCAAGGTTCAGGCGGGCCTGCCCGCCCTGATGTTCCAGACCTACATCGACCTGGTCGAGGAGACCGGCGAGCACTACTTCGGCGGCGAACGGCAGGGCAACTCGCTCATCGTGCGCGAGCCCGTCGGCGTCGTCGGCGCCATCACCCCGTGGAACTACCCGCTCCACCAGATCGTGCTCAAGATCGTCCCCGCCCTGCTGGCGGGCAATACCGTCGTGCTCAAGCCCAGCGAGATCGCCCCGCTCAGCGCCTACGCCCTGGCCGAGGTGTTCCACGACGCGGGCCTTCCCGCGGGTGTGTTCAACCTGGTCTCGGGCACCGGCCCCGTCGTCGGCGAGGCCATCGCCGCGCACTCCGGGGTGGGCATGGTCTCCTTCACCGGATCCACCCGTGCCGGGACCCGGGTCAGCCAGGTCGCGGCGGAGACCGTCAAGAAGGTCGCTCTGGAGCTGGGCGGCAAGTCCCCGAACGTCATCCTGCCCGGCGCCGACCTGGCCAAGGCGGTCAAGCGCGGTGTCGCCGACGTCATGCGCAACACCGGCCAGAGCTGCAACGCGCTCACCCGCATGCTGGTGCACCGGGACTCCTACGACGAGGCGGTCTCACTGGCCGCCGGGTACGCCGCCAAGTACACGCCCGGCGACCCCGAGGACGGGGCCACCCGCATGGGTCCGCTGGTCTCCGCCGCCCAGCTGAAGAAGGTCCGCGAGTACATCACGCTCGGGACGGAGGAGGGCGCCCGCCTGGTGACCGGCGGCGCCGAGCCGGTGGAGGGGCACGAGAGCGGCTACTACGTCAGCCCGACCGTCTTCGCCGACGTACGCAACGACATGCGTATCGCCCAGGAGGAGATCTTCGGCCCCGTGCTGGTACTGATCCCCTACGACACGGAGGAGGAGGCGGTCACCATCGCCAACGACACCGTGTACGGGCTCAACGCCGCCGTGTGGTCCGGCGACCCCGATCAGGGCCTGGCCGTCGCCCGGCGCCTGCGGGCCGGGCAGGTCGAGCTCAACGGGGGTGCGCTCAACCCGCGTGCGCCCTTCGGCGGTTACAAGCGCTCTGGTAACGGCCGCGAGTGGGGCCTGCCCGGGCTGGAGGAGTTCTGCGAGGTCAAGGCCGTCCAGATGTGACGCTCGCGTGCTGGCCCCCGGGCGGCTGAAGGGCCGTCGGGGCCGCGGGCTCGCCAACGGACGTGTGCGCGGGCTCACGGCCCTCGCATGCTTCCGTGGGGAATCGGCCCCGGTGACGACCGCGTTGTGCGGTGTGGAAAAATTCCGGCGGGATATCTCTGGTCGAACCCCGAACGAGGTGTGAGTTGAGCAACAAGTCCGCGGTCTCCAAGGCAGGCCCCATCGGTAAGGACATCAAGTCGATGGTCCTGTACAACATGATCGCCATCGTCTCCATGGCCCTCTTCGCCGTTCTCGGACTAGCCGTCGCCTCCGCGGCCTCCGCCGCCGTCTGAGAGGTCCGCGTACCACCGCGCCCCGTTACGCACATGCGAGCGGGGCGCCGCGCTTGTCACCACCATGACCTGCCAGACTGATGCCGTGCGTGTTTACCTTGGATCAGATCATGCGGGCTACGAGCTCAAAGAACACCTCGTCTCCTGGCTGAAGGAGCACGGCCACGACGTCGTCGACGCGGGCCCCCTCGTCTACGACGCCGTGGACGACTATCCGCCCTTCGTGCTGCGCGCGGCTGAGGGCGTGGCCTCGGACCGGGGCTCCCTGGGCATCGTCATCGGCGGCTCCGGCAACGGCGAGCAGATCGCCGCGAACAAGGTCAGGGGCGTTCGCGCCGCTCTGGCCTGGAGCGAGGACACCGCCCGACTGGCGCGCGAGCACAATGACGCCAACGTGCTCGGCATCGGCGCCCGGATGCACTCCCGGGAGGAGAGCACCAGGTTCGTGGAGGTCTTCCTCTCCACCCCCTACAGCGACGAGGAGCGGCACACCCGCCGCATCGAGATGCTGACGGCCTACGAGGAGGCCGGCGAACTCCCGCCGCTTCCACAGGGCTAGTGTCCTGGGAGGGCCCCGGCCGGGGCCCTCCCAGGACACTGCCGGGACCGTTTCTCCACGTTCTGGTGCGTTGGCCACGGATCACCGCGCGGGGGCCTCCGTTCGTCCGGCCATCCCTTCACTCCTGCCAAGTGCCCTATTTGCACTTGATATCCGGTTTATGTCTTTTTCGGCCATTGTGCCTTATCTCACTTCTTGGGACGTGGGTCTCTGGCCTGCGCCGGGCCTCTGTGAGATCCTGAAGCGCGGTCGCGCCACCGGGCCGCGGGCCCACCCGGACGACCCGGTCGCGAGAGGAACCCGATCGTGAAACGGTGTCCGAGAGAGGGGAACAATCCCGGTATTCGGAACCGTTCCCCCGTGTCGGAGTAGTGCCTGACTCCGTACGCTCGGTTATCGGCTGAACCCAAATCCGTGGTTTGGGGGGAGAACACCGCTGGTTGCACGTGCCACGGTTCCACCCCCCGCGCTACAGTTCGTGCACAGTAGCGGGCCCTCGTCGCCCGCAGCGCGTCGGCGTCCGCCGTCGGCGCCTCCAGCCATCACGGCCAGGGCGTACCCCGTACACCGCCCCCGTACGCCGGCCACGTCCCCCGGTGGCGACGTGGCCCTCGTGCCACCCGACCGTGCCGTCCGAGAACCGAACTCCCGCCGGCGAGCGGGTGTGCAATGCAGGGGATCCATGAAGCCCACACCGACCGCCAAGGCCACCCGGCTGCTGCGTTCCACCGTGCAGCGGCTCGTCGCGGTGCTCCGGCGCAAGGTGCTGTTCCGTTACCGGCTCGTCCTCATCACCCTCGTCGTGTTGGCTGTCGGTATCGGCGTCGGCGCCGTGTGGGGCCCCGCGGGCTGGTTCCCGCCCAGCTCCACGATCCTCACCGTCCTGGCGGGCGGCCTCCTCCTCAAACGCAAGAGCCTGGCCTTCCTGCTGGCCGTGGTCGGCGCCGTCCTGCTGTTCGTCGCCTTCATGCTCGACTTCGGCCAGGTGGGCCCCGGACTGCTGGTCACCATCGGCGTTACCGCCGTCCTGTCCTACCTGTTGTCCGGGGTGCGCGAGCGCCTCGGCGTGCAGGGGCTCAGCGGCGAGATGATGCTGTTGGACCTGCGCGACCGCATCCGCCACCAGGGCAGGATGCCCCTGTTGCCCGAGGGCTGGGGGCGCACCGCCGTCCTGCGCCAGGCGGGCGGCTCCTCCTTCGGCGGCGACTTCGTCGTCTCCATCCGCCGGGGCAACCAGCTGGACGTGGCCGTCGTGGACGTCTCCGGTAAGGGCGTGGACGCCGGGACCCGTGCCCTGATGCTCTCCGGCGCGTTCAGCGGGCTCATCGGGGCCGTTCCCACCAGTGACTTCCTCGCCCACTGCAACGACTACCTCATGCGCAACGGCGGCGGTGAGGGCTTCGTGACCGCCGTGCACCTGAGCGTGAACCTGGACACGGGCGAGTACCAGATCGCCTCCGCCGGGCACCCTCCCGCGCTGCACTACGACAGCGGCGGCGGTGTGTGGAGCACCACCGAGGCCAAGGGCGTGGTCCTGGGCGTCATCCCCGAGATGACCTACGCCTCCGCCGAGGGCAAACTCCGGCCCGGTGACGCCATCATGCTCTGCACTGACGGCCTCATCGAAACCCCCGGCGAGGACCTGGACGCCGGGATCGACCGGCTCCTGGGCGCCGCCGAGCAGCTCGTCCCACGCGGCTTCGCCACTGGCGCGGACGAGATCGTGGACACCCTCAGCAAGCACAAGAACGACGACTGCGCCTTGGTCGTCCTCTGGCGCGACTGACCCACGCAGAGGGGCTGTGATCTGTTGGTGTGGGTCCTCCTGAGCACTGGCCAGGTACTTCACGGCTCCCCGGCGGTTCCTCGGCGCCGCCCTCCTGGTGCGCCCTCCCACGCCACGGAGCCGCCGCTGCCGCGCCGGAGGGCCGATCAGTACGGCTCGGGCCGCTCGGACGGGTAGGGTCGGTGTGCTCCCCGTCCCGCGTACGGCGGTTCAGTCCGTACACGTCCAGGATCGCCGTGCCCGCCCTTTTCCGCCCCCGGGCGCCAACTCCACGCACGGTCCACCACACCAGTGACGACGGGACCGGAGCGGGGCCGGACCACCGGCCCACCGCTTTTCCGAGGACTGGTGCCGCCCGTGGGTGCCCCCCAACGGGCGTAGGAGAATGCGAGGGGGTGCTTCGCATGGCAGAAGGCGAGCGCGCTGAGGAACTGGCCGATCTGGTGCAGACCAACGACCTGACCAGTATCCGGCTCTGGTTGGCCGAACACAGGCCCCACGAGATCGCCGACGAGCTCTCCCGCATGGATGGTGGCGAAGCGATCATCCCTTTCCGGCTCCTGGACAAGGACCGCGAACTGGAGGTTTTCGAGGAACTCGACCCCAGCCAGCAGCAGGCCATCCTGCTGGGGCTGCGCGACGCCGCCTTCCGCGAGATCCTGGAGGAGATGGACCCCGACGACCGGGCCCGTCTCATCGGTGAGGCGCCAGCCAAGATCGCCACCCGTGCGCTGGCCGGCCTCAGCCCCGCCGAACGCAGGATGACCGCCGCCCTCCTGGGCTACGCGGACGACTCCGTCGGCCGGTACATGACCCCCGAGACGGTCATCCTGCACCGGGACCTGGCGGTGGGCCGCGCCCTGGAGGTCGTGCGTGCGAAGGGGGCCGGCGCCGAGAGCATCTACACCCTGCCAGTGGTCAGCGACGGCCGCCGCATGGTCGGGACCGTGACGTTGCGCGACCTGGTGGTCAGTGACGACGACCGCCTGATCAAGGACATCGTGGACGTCTTCGCGCCACGCGTGCGTGCCTCGGAACCGGTCGAGGGCGCCGCCCGGCTGATGCAGGAGGCCAACCTGGTCTCCCTGTCGGTGGTGGACTCCGAGGACCGGTTTCTGGGCCTGCTGACCTTCGACGACGCCCTGGAGATCATTGAGGCCGCCGACTCCGAGGACATGGCCCGCCAGTCCGGCGCCAGCCCGGTCAGCGACCACTACGTGACCGTCGGTGTACTGCGCCTGGTCGGGGCGCGTTCAGTGTGGCTGATGCTGCTCATCGTGGCGGCCACGTTCACGGTCAACGTGATGCAGGCCTTCGAGTCGGCCCTGGACGCGGTCACGGCCCTGGCGCTGTTCGTACCGATGCTCATCGGTACCGGCGGCAACGTCGGTGCGCAGTCGGCCACCGCGATCGTACGCGCCCTGGCGGTCGGTGAGGTGCGGGTGCGCGACCTGCCTTCGGTGATCTGGAAGGAGGCGCGGGTCGGCCTGCTCCTGGGGTTCCTCCTCGCCGGGCTGGCCATGGCCATCGGCTCCCTGCTGGTGGGTGTGGACGTCGCGCTGGTGGTGGCGTGCTCGGTGATCGCGGTGTGTACGTGGGCGGCGGTCATCGGTTCGTCCATGCCGCTGCTGGCCCGCAAGGTGGGTGTGGACCCGGCGGTGGTGTCCTCGCCCATGGTGACCACCATCGTGGACGCCACGGGACTGCTCATCTACTTCTCCATCGCCACAGCGGTCCTGGGTATCTGACCTGCTCAGTGCCGTTTCGCGCACCTTTTGCAAGGTACTCCGGCTGCATGGACCGGGCGTGGAGCGGGTATCGCGACAAGAGCAGGACGGATCGAGGGAGGATTCCATGTCCGGTACCGGAGGTGCGTTCAACCGGCTGAAGAAGGCCGTCGACGACAACGCCGGCAAGGCTCAGGGCATGGTGGGCAAGGCCGCCAGAGCCGCGAAGAAGGCCACCGGGGGCGCCCACGACGAGAAGATCGACCGAGGGGCCGGAGCCGCTACGGAGTACCTGCGCAAGCGCGCTCGGGAGGACGGGAAGTAGCACGGCCCGTGTGAGAGCGACACGGACGGGGCGTCCACCAGCCGTGCTGGAGGACGCCCAGGTCCGCGCCCTGGGGAGAATGGTGTTCTCCCCGGGGGTTCCACCGCGTGTGTGATGCCGGTTCGGGCCCCTTCGGCCTCCGGCTGGTACTGGCCGCGCGGGCCCCGACGGGCGGCTTGAGCCCGGGGATCCTCTTCCAGGAGGAAGAGAAGCCAGAATGGAGGATGCCCTCTCCGTCCCTCCGGCGTTGCTCCGCCTCCCCCGAACCCGTCGAACCCTCCGGGCCGAATGTCCCGGACGGCCCCCGGTGGCCGATCCTGCTCGCCAGGGTCCGCATGCCGCTGATGTGGGCGGCCACGCTCGCCCTCCTCGCCGGTTACGTCGGCCTGTCCTGGTGGGTGAGCGGAACGCTGCTCGCCGCCGCGCTCGCCGTCTACCTGCGCCTGGGCACCGTGCGGCGTGAGCCCCGGGTGCTGGAGCCGCCGGTACGGGGCCGGTGGATGGCACTCACCAGTCCCGTGGACGGTGTGCCCAGCCAGGGCAGCCACGCCTACGGGCAGTCCTACGCGCTCGGCCTGGTCGCCGAACCCGGGAAGGGCGCGCGCCCCGACATCGGCTGGCGGCCGCTCAGCCGCCCGCCAGGCGACTTCCCGGCTTTCGGGCAGCCCGTGTACGCCCCCTCCGACGGGACCGTGGTGACCGTGCACGGCCGTCGGCGCGACCACCGCAGCCGCAACTCGTGGCCGTGGCTGTTCGGCTCGGTCGTGGAGAACACGCTGCGGGAGCTGCGCGGACCGGCCGGACTGCTCGGCAACCACCTGGTGATCGACGTTGGCGGCGCCTACGTGCTCCTGGGCCACCTGCGTCGCGGATCAGCGGTGGTCCGCAGGGGGGACCGAGTCCGGGCCGGTCAGCTGGTGGCCCGCTGCGGCAGCTCGGGGGCCTGCACCGAGCCCCAGGTACGCGTGCAGCTCATGGACCACCGCAGTCCCCTGTTCGCCGCCGGGCTGCCGATCATGTGGGTACCGGGATGGAACGGGAGTTCCCCGGGAGAGGGGCTCCCGGAGACCTGGCGGCCCGTGGTGGTCGCCGACCCCGAAGGGAACGGCGTACCCGCTGGTCAGAAGGTCCCCGATGCGGACTACGCTGATGAGGTAAGGCGAACCTAATGGTTCTGGTGGTCCCGAGGAGAGCACGGGGGAGAGCGTGAACGGAGGCGAAGGACGTCCGTGTCAGCTCACGGTCTGTCGGGGCTGTTGCTGCGGGACGAGGAAGAAGGTCCCGGGCGTGGACCACGAGGCCCAGCTCGCCCGGCTCAGCGCTATCGAGGATCACTCCGGCCGCACCGTCCCCGTACGCACCAGCACGTGCCTGGACATCTGCTTCCAGGCCAACGTGGTGGTCGTCCAGCCGTCCCGGGCGGGACGCGCCGCCGGCGGCCGCCCGGTGTGGCTGGGCGGGGTCACCGAGGACGGGTTGGTCGGGGTCATCGACGACTGGATCTTCGAGGGCGGTCCCGGTATCGCACCTCTGCCCGCGGTCCTGGCCGGCCACGTGACGTCCAAGGACGCCGAGAAGCCGAAGAAGAGCAAGGAGTCCAAGCACTCCAAGGCGGCCAAGAAGGAGCGCAAGAAGGCCAAGGAGAAGGCGGAGAAGAGGGCCAAGGCCGAGAGGAAGGCCGCCAAGGAGACGGGTTCGGACAAGGACCGCAGTCACCCGAAGAAGTCCGGCAAGGACAAGAAAAAGGGCGACAAAAGCGACAAGAAGATCAAAAAGGACAAGAAGTAGTCCGATGCTTCGCCGTCACACGGCCCGGTCCCGTTCCGGGAACCGTGGACCCGGCCCCCGCGGCCCCGACTTACCGGCTCTGCGGTGCGAACTGGGTCCGGTACAGCGCCGTGTACAACCCGTCCTGGTCCAGCAGTTCGTCGTGTGTACCCCGTTCCAGGATCCGCCCGTCCTCCAGTACCAGGATCTGGTCCGCCTCCCGCACCGTGGCCAGCCGGTGCGCGATCACCAGCGATGTCCGTCCCTCCAGCGCCACGGCCAGGGCCTCCTGGACGGCCGCCTCGGACTCGGAGTCCAGGTGTGCCGTAGCCTCGTCCAGCACCACCACGGACGGCGCCTTCAGCAGCAGCCGCGCGATCGCCAGCCGCTGCTTCTCACCGCCGGACAACCGGTACCCCCGGTCGCCGACCATCGTGTCCAGGCCGTTGGGCAGCTGCTCCAGGAGCGGACCCAGCCGCGCCATCCGCAGCATCTCCTCCAGCTCTGCGTCGGTCGCCTCCGGACGGGCGTACCGCAGGTTCGCGCGCACCGTGTCGTGGAACAGCTGCGCGTCCTGGGTGACCACACCCACCGCCTCGCGCAGCGAGTCCCCGGTCGCCTCGCGCAGGTTCAGCCCGCCCAGGCGCACCTCGCCGTCGGTCGGGTCGTACAGCCGCGACACCAGGTGCGTCAGCGTCGTCTTGCCCGCGCCCGAGGGCCCCACCAGGGCCACCATCGTTCCCGGCCTCGCGTGGAAGGACACCCCGCTCAGCACCTGGGTGTCCTCGTCCACCTCCGCGTGCGGTGTCAGTTCCAGCGACGCCACCGACGACTCCTTCGCCCCCGGGTAGCGGAACGACACGTTGTCGAACTCCACACCCAGCGCGCCTCCGGGCAGGTCCTTGGCGTTCGGGCTCTCCTTGATGCCCGGCTCCAGGTCCAGCACCTCGAAGACACGGTCGAAGGAGACCAGCGCGGTCATGATCTCCACATGCACGTTGGACAGCGTGGTCACCGGTCCGTACAGGCGGGAGAGCAGGGTGGTCAACGCCACCAGCGTGCCCACCTCGAACGCCCCGTTGATCGCCAGCACGCCGCCGACTCCGTACACCATCGCCATCGCCAAGGCCGTGATAAGGCCCAGCATGCTGAACAACAGCGAACCGAACACGGCCTGACGCACGCCCAGGTCGCGGACCCGTCCCGCGTGGCGGGCGAAGCCGGCCGACTCCTCGTCGGGGCGTCCGTACAGCTTGACCAGCATCGCTCCGCCGACGTTGAACCGCTCGGTCATCAGCGAGCTCATGTCCGCGTTGGTGTCCATCGCGTCGCGGGAGATGTGCGCCAGGCGCCGCCCGATCAGTTTGGCGGGGATGACGAACAGCGGGACCAGCGCCAGGGCGATCAGCGTCACCTGCCACGACAGCGCGAGCATGGTCACGATCACCGCGGTCGCGCTGACCAGGTTGGACACCACCGACTGGAGTACGGAGGTGATCGCCCGCTGCGCACCCACCACGTCGGTGTTCAGCCGGCTGATCAGTGAACCCGTCTGCGTGCGGGTGAAGAATGACACCGGCATCCGCTGCACGTGGGTGAACACCTCCGTGCGCAGCTGGTAGATGACCCCCTCTCCGATCCGGGAGGACAGCCACCGGCCAAGGAGTGTCAGGGCGCCCTCCAGCACCGCCAGCCCGGCCGCGGCGAACGCCAGCCACACCACCAGCGAGGTGTCCCCGGACAGGATGCCCCGGTCGATGATGGCCTTGAGGAGCAGCGGGTTGGCGACCACGATCGAGGCGCCGACCGTGGTGACCCCCAGGAAGTACAGGATCGCTCGCCAGTGCGGGCGGGCGTAGGAGATGATCCGTCGGGCGAGTCCGGGAGGCAGTGCCTTCCCTCTCGCGCTCCCGTCGTTGACCAGGGCCCTGTAGGAGGGCCTGCCGGACATCATCGTCATGGACAGCCTCGTTCTGCTCGCCGGTTCGCCACGCATGTGTCAACACACGCATGCGTCAACACTGGTGTACGTGGGGCACTTCCCGGGGCGGACGTCCACGGCGGTTCGGGGCCGCCCGCTCCGTCGAGCACACCCGTGGGCCGCGCGGTGCTAAAGGGAGTGGGCGAGGCGGCCCAGCGCCGCGGTGGTGGAGCGGCCGGGGGTGAAGGGCAGTTCCCAAGCCTGGGCGCCGAGCGCGTCGGCGCCGCGGATCTTGGCCTGGGTGTAGCGGTCCCCGGCGGTGTAGGCCAGGGCGGCGGGGGCCAGGGGACGCAGGGCTTCGGCGTAGGACGCCCAGTCGGCGACCTCCGGTGGCCCCTCGACGATGAATGAGCCGGTGACGCATCCCAGGGCGGCGACGGTCTCGGCGCGTTCCTCGGCGGGGTTCACCGGTCGTCCCGACCCCTTCCAGGCGCGCACGCGTTCGTCGGATTCGATACCCACCACGAGGGGGAGCCCGCGCTCGGCGATGGCCCGGAGGAAGCGGACGTGTCCGACGTGCAGGACGTCGAAGGCTCCGGTGACCACGGCCGGCCGCACCAGGTCGTCGGGGCGTTCGAACCAGCGCGTACTGAGAGTGGTGCCCGGCTCGTGTGCCGCGTCCGTGTCCGTCATTCAGTCACCCGTTTCACAAGCCCGAGGGCGCCCGTATCCGATCGCGCCCACAGGGCCGCCCGCAAGGTCAACGTACCCGTCCGGGGCCGGTATTCCGCCTGGAGGAGAAAACCGAACGGTGTTCTCCTCCAGGGGTGCCGGGTCGTGAGTGTGAGAGACCTCACCGAAAAGACGGTCGGGCGCAGGAGGGGCGGGCGTGGGGGCACACGGATCGCCAGCGGGTGGTGCGTGGGCGGTGGGGGCGGCGCGTGGTGTGCGCACCTCACGCCAGGTGGCATGGGGGTTCGGGGCCGTCCCCGAGTCGGGGCGGCGGAACGGGTTGGCACGTCACGTGCGCACCTCACGCCGAGTGGCGCGGGGCCGTCCCCCGGCGGGATGCTGGAGCGGGCGACGAGAATCGAACTCGCATGACCAGCTTGGAAGGCTGGGGTTCTACCATTGAACTACGCCCGCGTGGCGCCAGAGACCTCGAGTGTCCTCTAGACTCGTGGAGCCGACAGAGACAAGAGTACAGTCTCTGAGGCCGTGTTCGCACACTCACGCTGAGAGTGCGATCCTTGGTCTGGCACACGGGGTGTAGCGCAGCTTGGTTAGCGCGCATGCTTTGGGAGCATGAGGCCGCGGGTTCGAATCCCGCCACCCCGACGAAACCACTGTGGCAGCGGCTCCGGCCGTGCGCCGTGGCCCCCTGTGTATCTGCCCTAGACTTGGTGCGATCAGCAGGAAACTGTAAGTCCCAGCCCGTCGCAGGGCACCCCAGCTGGATGTGGTCGTCAAGACCCCCGGGGTGCGCGCGTGCATTTCGCCGTTGTGTGTGGTGCGCCTGCGGGCCGACGCGGACACCAGCCGGCAAACCTAGGAGTACCGCCCCGTGAAGACCGATGTCGAGGAGCTGAGCCCTACTCGGGTCAAGCTGACCGTCGAGGTGCCCTTCGAGGAGCTCGATCACGCTTTCGACGTGACCTACAAGTCGCTCGCCAAGCAGGTCCGGATCAAGGGCTTCCGCCCGGGCAAGGCGCCGGCGCGGCTGATCGACCGCTACGTCGGCCGCGGCGCGGTGATCAGCGAAGCGGTCAACCACGCCGTTCCGGAGCTCTACAACGAAGCCGTCCAGAAGGAGGAGCTCTTCGCGCTCGGCCAGCCCGACGTGGAGGTCACCAAGCTGGAGGACAACGACGAGCTCGCTTTCACCGCCGAGGTCGACATCCGCCCCAAGTTCGAGGTTGAGGACTACAAGGGCATCGAGGTGACCGTCGACAGCGCCGAGGTCACCGACGAGCAGGTCGATGAGCAGATCGGCACCCTGCGAGAGCGCTTCTCCACCCTTGTGGGCGTCGACCGTCCGATCCAGGACGGCGACCACCTGTCCATTGACCTGTCCGCTGCCGTCAACGGCGAGAACCTCGAGGACGTCGCGGTCAGCGGCTACTCCTACGAGGTCGGCACCAACTCCATGCTGGAGGGCCTCGACGAGACCCTGCGCGGCATGCAGGCCGGTGACGAGGCCACCTTCACCACGACCCTCGTCGGCGGTGAGCACGAGGGCCAGGAGGCGGACGTCACCGTCACCGTGCACAGCGCGAAGGTCAAGGAGCTGCCCGAGCTGGACGACGAGTTCGCCCAGCTGGCCTCGGAGTTCGACACCATCGGCGAGCTGCGCGACGACGTCCGTAAGCGCATGGGCGAGGTCCGTCGCCTCCAGCAGCTCTCCGCCGCCCGTGACAAGGCCCTGGAGAAGCTGATCGACTCCGTCGACGTCCCGCTGCCTGACGCGGTCGTCGACGAGGAGATCACCCGTCGCCGTCAGAGCCTGGAGCAGCAGCTCGCCCAGGGTGGTCTGACCAAGGAGGCCTACCTCGAGTCGCAGGAGAAGACCGAGGAGGAGTTCGACGAGGAGTTGACCACCGGAGCCCGCTCCGCGGTCAAGGCCGGGTTCATCCTCGACCAGCTGGCCATCCAGGAGGACCTGAGCGCCGACCAGAGCGAGCTCAGCCAGTACGTGTTCGAGCAGGCCCAGCGCATGGGCGTGAGCCCGGACCAGCTGGCCCAGCACCTGGTCGAGTCCGACCAGATTCGCGTTGCCTTCACCGAGGTCGTCCGCGGCAAGGCCATGGACCTGGTCCTGGCCGAGGCCAAGGTCACCGACGAGGACGGTAACGTCATCGAGCAGGAGAGCGCCGAGGAGAAGGCTGCCAAGGCCGCCGCGGCCACCGCCAACGAGGCCCTTGAGGTCATCGAGGACGATGCCGAGGCGACTGAGACCGCCGAAGCCTCCGAGGCCTCCACCAAGAACGACGACGCCAAGGCCGAGGACGCCAAGTAGCTCCGAAGCCCTGCGCGCACGGGTCCCGCCCAAGCTTCCTAGGCCGGGCGGGGCCCTTCGTGTTCGCTGGTGGAAGAACGCACTGCGCAGGGTTCTACCACCCTGCGCTCAAAGCGAACAGGGACGCGATCCGGACTGGCTCAGTGCCGTGCGGCGTTAGTGTCGCTGTATCGCAACCGTTTCGATTCCGGAGCAGGTGACGAGAGTGCCGCCGACCTTTGATGAGTCCCCGCGCTTCGACGCTCGTACGTCGGAGACGCAGTTTTCCCCTTTTCTTGAGCAGACGCCTCAGCGCCTGTTGCGCCAGCGAATCGTTTTCCTCGGCCAGCAGGTCGACGACGAGATCGCCAACCGCCTGGTTGGTGAGCTCCTGCTGCTGTCCGCGGAGGACCGCCAGCGAGACATCACCATGTACATCAACTCGCCTGGCGGGTCCGTGACCGCGGGCATGGCGATCTACGACGTTATGCAGTACATCCCCAACGACGTGCGCACCGTGGGTATAGGTATGGCCGCGTCCATGGGTCAGATGCTCCTGTGCGCCGGTGCCCCCGGCAAGCGCTACGCGCTGCCGCACACCCGCGTCATGATGCACCAGCCGTCCGGTGGCATCGGCGGTACCGCCTCCGACATCCGGATCCTGGCCGACCAGCTTCTCTACGTGAAGAAGATGTTCATAGAGAAGATCTCCGAGCACACGGGCCAGGCGATCGAGCAGATCGAGAAGGACGCTGACCGCGACCGCTGGTTCACCGCCCAGGAGTCCTTGGACTACGGCTTCATCGACGAGGTCCTGGAGGGAACGCTCGACGTGACCCCGGACCGGGGCCAGAGTTGATCCGTCGGACCTGGTCCCAGGAACGGCACAGTGCGTGGAAGGCGTGAAATGACCGAGTTCAACCCCAGTCACATCGGCGGCGCGGCCTCGATGGCTCCCCAGAGCCGCTACGTCCTGCCGTCCTACGTGGAGCGGACGTCCTACGGCGTCAAGGAGATGAATCCGTACAACAAGCTCTTCGAGGAGCGGATCATCTTCGTCGGCGTGCAGATCGACGACGTCTCGGCCAACGACCTGATGGCCCAGCTCATCACCCTTGAGCAGCTCGACTCCGAGCGGGACATCCAGATGTACATCAACTCGCCCGGGGGGTCCTTCACCTCCCTCATGGCGATCTACGACACGATGCAGTTCGTCCGGCCCGACATCCAGACGGTGTGCATCGGACAGGCTGCCTCGGCCGCCGCGATCCTGCTCGCGGGCGGGACCGCCGGCAAGCGCGGTGCGCTGCCCAACTCCCGCATCCTGATCCACCAGCCCGCGACCGAGGGCATGCACGGTCAGGCCAGCGACATCGAGATCCAGGCGAACGAGATCACCCGTATCCGTACCCAGTTGGAGACCACCCTGGCCCGCCACACCGGGCGTTCGGTCGAGCAGGTCTCCCACGACATCGAGCGGGACAAGATCCTCACCGCCGAGGAAGCCAAGGACTACGGCATCATCGACTTTGTGCTGCCCTACCGCAAGGCCTCTCTACAGTAGGGTCACGGCAGAACTGAGACCTCGGCTGGTCCCGTGGAAACGGGAACGCGGCGGGAGTTTCAGACAGAGGCAGAAGTGTTGGCCGGACCGGCCCCTGACCCGCCCGGAGGAGCCTGGTGGTGAAGCCGGTCCGGTCTTTCGCTTAGTCTGACGGAGAGCGACACACAGATCGCCTCGTCCGTTGACCGCCGTTGTGGACGGTTACGGGAGATTCTCGACTTCCGTGCGGCCTTCGCGCGCGAGCGGTACCGACGGGGCGGCCTTAGTTTTGAGGAGTGGCTGGGTGGCACGCATCGGCGACGGCGGGGACCTGTTGAAGTGCTCGTTCTGCGGCAAGAGCCAGAAGCAGGTGAAGAAGCTCATCGCCGGCCCCGGCGTGTACATCTGCGATGAGTGCATCGATCTGTGCAACGAGATCATCGAAGAGGAACTCGCCGACGCCACCGAGCTCACCTGGGACTCGCTTCCCAAGCCGCGGGAGCTCTATGAGTTCCTGGACTCCTACGTGATCGGTCAGGAGCAGGCCAAGA
>NZ_JBWDTQ010000033.1:0-74644 GCF_056312425.1 Nocardiopsis sp. TRM 82005 | reverse complement strand
ACGATGCCGAGGGCGCCGCCGGCGGGCACCTCGAAGGACAACCCGTTCACCGCATGAACATCGCCGTCCATGGTCGGGAACGTCACCCGCAGGTCGTCCACCCGGACGACGGGCTCGGTCGAGGCCATGTCACTTTCCTTCGTTAGAGCTGGTCTGTTCAACGCTGTCACGCGTTAGTTGGCGATCCGCACCCGCGGGTCGAGGACCGGGTAGAGCAGGTCGACGATGAGGTTGCAGATGACGATGAAGACAGCGCCCAGCAGGGTCACCCCCAGGATGACGGGCAGGTCCTTGGACACGATCGAGTCGATCGCGTAGGCGCCCACACCGTTGAGGGAGAACACCTTCTCCGTGAGGATCGCGCCGCCCAGGACCAGACCCAGGTCCAGTCCGAAGATCGTCATGATGGGGGTCAGCGTGGGGCGCAGCGCGTGCTTGAAGATCACGCGGCGCTCGCTCAGGCCCTTGGCCCGGGCGGTGCGGATGTAGTCCTCCCCCAGGACCTCCAGCATCCCCGCGCGTGTCTGGCGCGCGTACTGGGCCGCGTGCAGGAACGCCAGGGTCAGCCAGGGCAGGAACATCACCTGGAACCACGCGACCGGGTTCTCGGCGAAGGGAACGTACCGCGAGACGGGGAAGAGTTCCCATTCGTGCACGAGGAAGGCGAGTGCCAGCAGACCCGTGAAGTAGATGGGGAGGGAGACGCCGACCAGAGCGGTTCCCATGGCCAGGCGGTCGAAGAAGCTGCCCTTCTTGACCGCGGAGAGGACTCCGACGGCCACGCCGCCGATGACCCAGATGATCGCCGCGCCGACGGCCAGCGACATGGTGATCGGCAGGCGGTCGAGCAGCTGGGGCAGCACGGGGCTGTTGGTGGTGAAGGAGTAGCCCAGGCAGGGTGCGGAGCACTCCACCGTCTCGCGGCCGAAGGTGAACTCCTGGCCGAAGAGGAGGCTGCGCACGAACTCGAGGAACTGCATCGCGATGGGCTGGTCCAGGCCCAGCCGCTCCACCGTGGCGTCCAGCGCCTCCGGGGTGGGGGCCTTGCCCACGTACATCGCGGCCATACCGCGTGGCGTCACCCCGGCCCAGCGGGGCAGGACATAGAAGATCCAGAAGGTCACCGCCGTGACGACGGCGAGCAGCAGCAGTCCCGCGCCCAGGCGGCGGAGAATATAGTTCAGCATCGCGGTCAGCGGCGGGGTCTCACGGGGCCGTGGACCCCGCCGCTTTCACCTGCCTTCTCGTACTAGTTCAGGCGGGTAGGTGGAGCTAGCCGCGGTCCACACCGAGCGACATGAAGTCGTACATCATGTACGCGGGCTGGTAGTAGACGTTGGTGAGCTCGTCGGAGCGGTAGAACAGCGCCTTGTCGAAGACGGCCGGCAGGATCACGGCGTTCTCCATGACCAGCGTGTCGATCTGCTCGTAGATGTTGGCCCGCTCGTCCGGGTCCTCGGTCTCCAGCGCCTGGTCCCACAGGGCGTCGACCTCGGGGTCGGACAGCTCGGCGGTGTTGAAGTTGCCGGTGTCCATGATGGCGTCGCTGTGGGTGATCTTGGAGGCGAAGCCGTAGCCGGTGGGCCAGTCCGGGCCCCAGCCCGAGACGCTCAGACCGATGTCGTTCTCACGGACGTAGTCCTTGGAGCCGGCGTACTGGCCGAAGAAGTCAGCGGCCGGGAACGTCTGGATCTCCGCGTCGATACCGACGCGGGACAGCGACTCCTGCAGGGCCTCCGCGGTCAGGACGTCCTTCTCGCTCTCGGAGCGGACGGCGATGTTGGTCGAGAAGCCGTCTTCCTCACCGCACTCCTCGAGCTTGGCCTGAGCGGCTTCGATGTCGCCCTTGTTGTCCTCGGACGGGTACAGGTCGGACTCGGGGTCCGAGCCGGGGATGGCCGGCGGGAGCAGGTTGGTGGCGAGGTCGCCACCGGTCGCGCCGCCCCAGGCACGCCACATGCTGTCGCGGTTGGCCGCGTACATGATCGCCTGGCGGCAGGCCACGTCCTCGATGATCGGGGTGTGGATGTTGACGTAGCGCAGGGCGCCCGAGTACGGGTTGTCCAGGTTGCCCTGGACGGAGTCGTCGTCGATCAGACGGCCGTGCATCGCAGGCCCGACGCCGACACCGCGCAGGTCGACGTCGATGTCGCCGTTGACCAGGCGCTCGTCGATCTCGTCCTGGCTGACGCCGATCTCGACCTCGACACGGTCCGGCAGAGCTTCGCGGATCGGGTCGGTCTCGGGGTCCCACTCCTCGTTGCGCTCCAGGTTGAGCTGGACGCCGGGCTCGTAGTCACCGTCGAACTTGTACGGGCCCGAGGAGAGGACGTGCTCCTGGTAGAGCTCACCGCGGTCGGCATCGACCGGCACCGGGGCGGTCTGCGGCTGGGTCAGCACGTTCGGGAACTCGGAGAAGGAGGAGTTGAGGTGGAAGACCAGCGTGTAGTCGTCCGGGGTCTCGATGGAGTCGAAGCCCGCGAGCGGGTCGGATCCCTCGTAGACGTTGTGGTCGTCCTGGTCCAGGTGCGCCTTGAAGTACTGCGGGCCCTCTGAGAGCGCGCCACCGTTGAAGTTGGAGCGCGCGATGCCGTACTTGATGTCCCCGGCCGTGATCTCGGAGCCGTCCTCGTACTTGAGGCCCTCCTGGATCTTGATGGTCCACTCGGTGAAGTCGTCGTTGGGCTCCGGCAGGGACTCGGCCATGTCGGGGACCAGGTCGGTGGCGTTCTCGCCCGGCTCGGGGTTGAAGGCCAGCAGCGTACGCGCGTAGTACCTGGAGAAGTTCCAGTTGAACGCGTAGTAGGTGTTGCCGGGGTCGGTGGAGTCGAAGTCGGCCTCGATGGCGTACTTCAGGGTGCCACCGGTCGCGTCGGACGGGTTGACGACCTCGGTGGAGCCCTGGTCGAAGGTGTTGTCGGATCCGGAGTCTCCGGCGGCGGAGTCACCGCCGCCGCACGCGGAAAGGAGGATGGACGCCGCCGCGCCTAGCGCGACGAAGCCGAGGGTACGTTTCCTCAAGGAACTGCCTCTCTTGCGAACCTGATGGTGAGGGTTGGGTTCAACCTGCCGTCGGACCCTTCGCCGTGGTGGTGGAAGCTTGGCGGGGCAGCCGCCACCGGACTCGGATCAGTCGGAGGTCTTGGGGTCGAAAGCGTCTCGGAGGCCGTCACCGAACAGGTTGAAGGCGAGCACGGTGATGAAGATGGCCAGACCCGGGAAGACGATGAAGTAGGGAGCCGTCTGGTAGAAGGGCACCGCCTCGGAGAGCATCTTTCCCCAGCTCGGAGTGGGCGGGTTGATGCCGACACCGAGGAAGCTCAGGGCCGCTTCGAACAGGATGTTGGTCGGGATCAGCAGGGTCGAGTAGACGATGATCGGCGTGACCAGGTTCGGCAGGATCTCCTTGACGAGGATGTGCCGGTTGCTCGCTCCCAGGCTTCTGGCGGCCTCCACGAACTCCCGCTCGCGCAGGGAGAGCGTCTGCCCGCGGACGATGCGGGCGATGTAGGGCCAGTTGAAGAAGCCGATGATGAAGACGATGACGCCGATGCGCAGGCCGTTGCCGGTCAGGCCGAGTACCCCCTCGGGGATGACGCCCACCAGCGCGATGGCGAAGAGCATCAGCGGGAAGGCCAGGAAGATGTCCATGGCCCGGCTGATGACGGTGTCGACCCAACCACCCAGGTAACCCGCGAGGATACCGAGGACGGTACCGAGGACCACGCAGACCAGCGTGGCGAGGAAGGCGACCAACAGGGAGATCTGGGAGCCGTAGAGGATACGGCTGAACAGGTCGCGTCCTGTGGTGGGCTCGACGCCGAGCAGGTGGTCACCGCTGATGCCGCCCCACGGGTCGGTGCCCGCTTCGGGGTTGTCCGGGTCCAGGTAGGGGACGCGCCGGATGGGGTCGATGAGGTCCTGGTGGAACTGGGTGGGCGGGTACCCGAGCCACTTGGCCAGCAGGGGCGCGAAGACCGCCGCGAGGATGAGCAGGACCACGACCACGCCGGAGATCATCGCGACCTTGTCCTTGCGCAACCGCTGCCAGGCGATCTGGCGCAGGGACCGGTTGTCGGAGTCTCCACGGATCTCCTGGGCCTGCGCAGCCACGTTCGCGGCGTCGTCCTGCTCTGCCGAATCAGGGGCATGCGAGGGCGCGCTCATCAGGCCACCACTCTCCACTCATAGCTTCTGGCCGAGGGAAACAGGACAGATCCCGCACATGATCCCGTTCGGGAGGTAACCCTCGGAGACCCACAGCGGGGCCGGCCGGTTCTCGACACTGGCTGGCGTGGGCGCTGGTCAGCGCGGCGGGAGGATGACCCGACCTCGCAGACTCCGGTCCACGAGGGTGTGCCGCATCACAGGAGGAGTTGGACACACCCGAGGACCGATACGCCCGGGCTGTTACACAGCGACCAACTTACTCGCCCGGCGAGTGCATAGCGTCCAATATCCGGCCATGTAGCTAAATCGTGACAAACAATGCCAAAAGCCTCATATAACAATAAAGTTAACAGAGTTCGCATTCATGGGATGACCGGTTGCGAGCTGGGGCGATGCCCAGGTATCGCCGCGCCAACGATACGTCCGGATACGCACCAGTTCGTCCGCTGAAGGCCCGCCCTATGGCAAGTGCTATGCATCACGATGCGTCAGTGCGTATTCACAATGCGATGACGGCCCCGCGCCGACGGGACCGTCATGTCGTGGGCCGACACCTCCCCGGCGCCGGGGCCGCCACGGCCACCGGCGCGGAGGGCGCTTCGGCGGCGGTCGGCGGAGCAGGCGCCTGTGAGGGGCCGAACGTGTGTGAGGGTGCGGGCCGAACCTCCCGGCCGCGTCCGGGGGGCTCCCTCTCCCCGGGGAGCTACTCGATACCGCGCTTGCGCAGCAGGTCCTCGATGTCGCCGAGGTCGGAGAGGTCGTCGGCACCGGACTTCTTGGGGGCCGCGCCCACGTGGCCCTTCGCTTCCCGCGGACCGGCGGCCGCACCGGGCTGGGCGTCCTCCTTCGCGGCCTTGGACGCCTTGGACCCCTTCGGCTCCTTGGACCGGGGCTGGGTCCCCGCGCCACGGGCGCGCATGACGCCCGAGACCACGTAGAGCACCACCGCCACGCCCGCCAGGACCACGCCGGCCCACACCATCGGGTTGAACAGCAGTCCGAACAGGATGCCGAGGATGCTCAGGACGAACTGCCAGACAGCGTTCATCAGCCCGATCAGACCGGCTGCCAGCGGCAGCAGCGACCACGCCACTCCCCGCAGGCCGGAGGCCGCCCCCTTGGCACGCCACACGAGGAAGGAGATCACCAGTCCCACGAGGGTGAGACCGCCTCCCAGGACCAGACCGGCCATCATTGTCAGATTCTCAGGCATGGGCCCAGTCTCCCATCCGGCGCCGGAACGCACATCCGGTCGATCCCTTAGGGCCTGCCCCCGACCCGACGCCCGCTTCGGGGGACCCCGCACCCACGTTACCCGCGCGTCCGTCGCCCGGACGGAGAAGTCCGGAGGAGAAGGGGGCGGGAAGCGCGGTCAGCGGCTGGCGACCAGCGATTCCAACCAGTCCAGGTCCACGCCCACCAGGCTGTCCCGGAACACCACACCCTCGCGCGGCGGGATCACCACGTGGTTGGGTACCGCGACCGTCACACACCCGGCGTCAGCGGCCGAGGCCACGCCGACAACCGAGTCCTCGACGGCGACACAGCGCGCGGGGTCCGCCCCGAGCCGCCGAGCGGCCCTGAGGTAGGGGTCGGGGTCGGGCTTGTTCGCGGCGACCTCGTCCCCGGCCACCGAGTCGTCGAAGTTGTCCAGGCCGATCCCGTCGATCGCCGCCTGCACCAGCGGGCGCTCGGTGGAGGTCACCAGGACGACCGGGATCTCGGCCTCCGACAACATGGTCACCAGCGCCTTGGCCCCCGGGCGCAGCTGGGCGCCCCCGGCGAGCTTGCCGCGGAACCGGTCGTACAGGCGGTCGGCGACCTCACGAGGGGTGAGGTGGTCGGCCCCCGACAGGTCGATGATGTAGCGGCCCACGGCCTCTGCTGCGTTGCCGACGTTGCGTGTGTGGTCCTCCTCGGTCCACACCCCGCCCAGCTCGGCGACCAGCTCGGCCTCGGACTCACCCCACAGGTGCTCGCTCTCGATGAGGGTGCCGTCCATGTCCAAAAGCACGGCTTGGAGGCGTCTGCCCCCGGGCGCCGCGGTGCCGGAGGCGTCAAGGCTCAGCGTGCTCTGCTCGCTCATACGTTCGGTGGCGTGTTCCAGCCAGAGCCGGAGGACACCACGCTCTCCCCTCGTGTGTCATGGATTCCCCGCCCGCCCACGGGCCCCGGTGTTCGTCATCATCGTGCTGGGTGCGGGGTGCCCGCCTCGTGAAGGGGACCTGTCGGCGTCCTTTCCACACTACGAACACTCGGGCGGCGGCGGGGCGAGAGCTGCCCCACATCCGACGGGTCCGGCCCGCCCCTCGGCGAGGAGGGACGGGGCCGGACCCGGAGCGTCTGGACCGGTGGCCGGCTCCGTGCGGGAGCCGAACCGGTCAGACGTTGAAGTAGGTCGCCTCCGGGTGGTGGATGACGATCGCGTCGGTGGCCTGTTCGGGCACCAGCTGGAACTCCTCCGACAGGGTCACACCCACCCGCTCGGGCTCCAGCAGGCGCATGATCTTGGCACGGTCCTCCAGGTCGGGGCAGGCCCCGTAGCCCAGGGAGAAGCGAGCCCCCCGGTAGCCGAGCTTGAAGAACGCCGCCAGCTCTGCCGGATCCTCACCGGCGAAGCCCAGTTCCGCACGTACCCGGGTGTGCCAGTACTCGGCCAGCGCCTCGGTCAACTGCACCGACAGGCCGTGCAGCTCCAGGTAGTCACGGTAGGCGTCTCTTTCGAACAGCTCGGCGGTGGCACGGCTGATCGCCGACCCCACGGTCACCACCTGGAAGGACACCACGTCCAGCTCCCCCGACTCCTTTGGCCGGAAGAAGTCGGACAGGCACAGGTGACGGTCGCGGCGCTGGCGCGGGAAGGTGAAGCGCGTGCGCTCGTCCTCGCCGTTCTCATCCAGGACGACCAGGTCGTCACCCTCGCTGTAGCAGGGGTAGTGACCGTGCACCACGGCGGCCTCCAGGAGGCCGTCGGTCTGGATGCGGTCCAGCCACATCCGCATGCGCGGGCGGCCCTCCGTCTCCACGAGCTCCTCGTAGGTGGGGCCGTTTCCGCCGCGCGCGGCCTTGAGGCCCCACTGGCCCATGAAGACGGCGCGCTCGTCGAGGAAGGAGGTGTAGTCGGCCAGCGGGATGCCCTTGCTGATGCGTTCGCCCCAGAAGGGCGGCGTGGGCACCTTGTTGGTGGTCGACACGTCGCTGCGGGCGGGCATCTGCTCGGGCTCGGTCACCTTGAGCTTGGCGCCCGACTTCACACGGCGCTGGCGCAGGGCGGGCAGTTCAGCGCCCTCCTCGCCGCGCTTGACCGCCATGAACGCGTCCATCAGGCGCAGGCCCTCGAAGGCGTCCTTGGCGTAGCGCACGTGGCCGTCGAACATCTCGGCCAGGTCCTGCTCGACGTAGGAGCGGGTGAGCGCGGCTCCGCCCAGCAGGACCGGGAAGCGCTCGGACAGGCCCCTGGAGTTCATCTCCTCCAGGTTCTCCCTCATGATCACCGTGGACTTGACCAGCAGGCCGGACATGCCGATCACGTCGGCGCGCTCGTTCTCAGCCGCCTCCAGGATCGACGACACCGGCTGCTTGATGCCGATGTTGACCACGTCATAGCCGTTGTTGGCCAGGATGATGTCGACGAGGTTCTTGCCGATGTCGTGGACGTCGCCCTTGACGGTGGCCAGGACGATACGGCCCTTGCCGTCGTCGTCGGTCTTCTCCATGTGCGGTTCGAGGTAGGCGACGGCGCTCTTCATGACCTCGGCGGACTTGAGGACGAAGGGCAGCTGCATCTGGCCGGAGCCGAACAGCTCGCCGACGGTCTTCATTCCCGACAGCAGGGTGTCGTTGACGATCGCCAGGGCGGGCTTGGACCCGAGGGCCTCATCCAGGTCGGCCTCGATGCCGGTGAGCTCGCCGTCGATGATGCGGCGCTCCAGGCGTTCCCACAACGGCAGTGCGGCCAGTTCCTCGGCTCGGGAGGCCCTCATGGACTTGGCGTCCACGCCCTCGAACATGTCCATGAAGCGCGAGAGCGGATCGTACTCGCCCTCGCGCCGGTCATAGACCATGTCGAGGGCGACATCGCGCTGCTCGTCGGGGATCTGGTTCATCGGCACGATCTTGGAGGCGTGCACGATCGCCGAGTCCAGGCCCGCCTGGACCGCTTCGTGCAGGAACACCGAGTTCAGCACGATGCGGGCGGCCGGGTTGAGGCCGAAGGAGAGGTTGGACAGGCCCAGTGTGGTCTGCACGTCCGGGTAGCGCCGCTTGAGCTCACGAATGGCCTCGATCGTCTCCAGGCCGTCCCGGCGGGTCTCCTCCTGCCCTGTGCTGATGGGAAAGGTGAGGCAGTCGATGATGATGTCGCCGGTACGCAGTCCCCATTCGCCGGTGATCTGCTCGATGAGGCGGCTGGCGACGCGCACCTTCCACTCGGCGGTGCGGGCCTGACCCTCCTCGTCGATGCACAGGCCCACCACGGCGGCGCCGTGTTCCTTGACCAGCTCCATGATGCGGGTGAAGCGGGACTCGGGGCCGTCGCCGTCCTCGTAGTTGACCGAGTTGATCACGGCCCTGCCGCCGAGGGACTCCAGGCCCGCCTCCAGGACGGGCGGCTCGGTGGAGTCGAGCATGACCGGCAGGGTGGAGGAGGTCGCGAAGCGCGAGGCCAGCTCGCGCATGTCACTGACCCCGTCGCGTCCTACGTAGTCGATGTTGAGGTCGAGCAGGTGGGCGCCGTCGCGGATCTGGTTTCGGGCCATCTCCACGCACTGGTCCCAGTCCCCGGCGAGCATCGCCTCGCGGAACTTCCTGGAGCCGTTGGCGTTGGTGCGCTCGCCCACGGCCAGGTAGCTGGTGTCCTGGCGGAACGGCACGCTCTGGTAGAGGGAGGATGCCGAGGGCTCCACGACCGGCTTGCGGTTCTTGATGCCGCGCCCCTGGACACGCTCGACCACCTGGCGCAGGTGCTCGGGGGTGGTGCCGCAGCAGCCACCGACCAGGTTCATGCCGAACTCGGAGGTGAAGGTGTCGTGAGCCTCGGCCAGCTCCTGCGGGGTGAGCCGGTAGACGGTGCCCTCCGGTCCCAGCTCGGGCAGGCCCGCGTTGGGCATGCAGGAGATGGGGATGCTCGCGTGGTGCGACAGGTAGCGCAGGTGCTCGCTCATCTCGGCGGGGCCGGTGGCGCAGTTGAGGCCGATGACGTCGATACCGAGCGGTTCGAGGGAGGTCAGCGCGGCACCGATCTCCGAGCCGAGCAGCATGACGCCGGTGGTGTCGATGGTGACCTGGGCGATGACGGGGACGTCCTTGCCCAGGGCCCTGCGGGCGCGGTTGGAGCCCACCACGGCGGCCTTGACCTGGAGCAGGTCCTGGCAGGTCTCGATCAGGATGGCGTCGGAGCCGCCGTCGATGAGACCGCGTGCGCACTGCTCGTAGTGGTCGCGCAGCAAGGCGTAGGGGGCGTGGCCCAGGGAGGGCAGCTTGGTGCCGGGACCCATGGAGCCGAGAACGTAGCGGGGGTGGTCGTGAGTGGAGTAGGAGTCGGCGGCCTCGCGGGCCACCCGTGCTCCGGCCTGGGCGATCTCGTGGGTGCGGTCCTCGATGCCGTACTCGGAGAGGCCCCCGAAGTTGGCGGAGAAGGTGTTGGTCTCGACACAGTCCGAACCCACGGCAAGAAAGGCGGCATGGGTGTCGTGGACAATGTCGGGACGGGTGATGTTGAGGATGTCGTTGCAGCCCTCGTGGCCCTCGAACTGGTCGAGGCCGAGATCATGGGCCTGGAGCATGGTGCCCATCGCGCCGTCCGCCACGACGACACGCTGGGACAGTGCTTCGCGGAAGGTGGGGCTAGCTCTCATATTCAGCAACTCTATGTCGGAGCACCGCGGCGGCCCAGCTGATATCCCCGTGACGCATGGCACTGGGTGGACCCGCGGTGCGGGGCGGGTCGGGGCGTCCGGGGACGGCGGCGTCCTTGTCAGTCGCTGCCTGCGAGGCTACCCGATCCACTGTTCCAGCACGTGAGACGGGTGTCCCACGGAGTGTGAGTTGGGCCCCTCCACCAGGAGTATGGGCAACGGTTTCCCGGGCGGGTCGCCACCCCGTAGGGTGGACCACGTCCGCGTGCAGGAAGGGGCTATTGATGACCAAGCTCGTCCGAGAGCTTGTCGAGCCTGTGATGGTGGCGGCGTTCGAGGGATGGAACGACGCCGGAGAGGCGGCGAGCCTCGCAGTGGAGCATCTCTCCAGTGAGTGGGGTGCCTATGAGCTGTGCGCCCTGACACCGGACGACTACTACGACTTCCAGGTGACCCGGCCACGCATGTCGGTCGTGGACGGCGTGGTCGGCGATATCGAGTGGCCCACGACCCGGGTCCGGGTGGCCAGGCCTCCGGGGTCGAAGCGTGACGTTGTGCTGGTAACCGGCCCGGAACCGAACATGCGGTGGCGCTCCTACACCGCCGACCTGCTGGCGATCGCCAGGGAACTGGGCGTCCGGCGGGTGGTGATGCTGGGCTCGCTGCTGGCGGACGCCCCGCACACCCGGCCGATCCCGGTGACCGGGATGGCCACACCGGTGGAGCTGGGCACCGACATCGGGCTCGAGGCGACCACCTATGCGGGCCCGACGGGGATCGTGGGCGTGGCGCACGAGACGTTCAGCTCGGTGGGCATGGAGACGGCGTCGCTGTGGGCGGCCATCCCCCATTACGTCGCCCAGCCGCCGTGTCCGAAGGCGACCCTGGCGCTGTTGGCGTGGCTGGAGGACTTCCTGGGTGTGCGGGTTCCGCTGGGCGACCTGCCCGACGAGTCCGTCTCGTGGGAGTCGAACGTCAACGAGCTGACCGCCGAGGACGAGGACATCGCGGCGTACGTGCGCGGCCTGGAGGAGGCCAAGGACACCGCCGAGCTGCCGGAGGCCTCCGGCGACGCGATCGCTCGGGACTTCGAACGCTATCTGCGCCGCCAGGACGACGGCTGAGTCCCTCCCCAGATGACTGAGAGGCCCCGGCGGGCAGGTACCCGCCGGGGCCTTCCTGGCCCGTCCGAACGCCGGGGGAGGTACAGGACTCAGATCCGCAGGTCGCACCACTCCCCCGTGGCCAGGACCGAGGCCCAGGCACCGGCGATGCGGGCCAGGCCGCGGCGGACCTCGTCCACGACGGCGGGGGTGAGCTGCGCTCCGGAGTCGGGGCCGGGCTGGAGGCGGACGGTGACGCGCAGGCCGTCCAGGACCCGCTGGCCCCGGGCGATCGCCTCGTGGTCGGGCTCGGGGCGGCGGTCCAGGACGGCCCGGACGCCGTCGCGCAGGGCGATGGCCTCGTCGAGGTCGGCCAGGGTGATGGGGATGGCTCCCTCGGTGGTCAGGCGGTGTTCGCGCAGAAAGCGTGCGAGGTCGGCCCGGTCGGTGAGGCTGCCGCCGGTGGAGACGAAGTCCGCGATGAGTTCGGCGGCCGTGCTGCGCCGCGTGGGGGTGGTCGTCATGGAGGCTATCCCACCACGGTTGGGCGCTGGATACCGGTGTTTGGACAAGCCCGTGGCCACAGGTGTTCACCCTGCACGTGCACGGCGGGACAGGTGCGGGCAAAGGGCGACGGTGCGCCGGGGACACCGTTCTCAGGGGTTGTGAGCTGTTGGTGTGGGAGGTGACCCAAGCGCACACGAGTACACAGGAGCGGCTGCGTGCTCAGGCGTTGGTGTGCGGTCTGTACCGCTGCCCCCCGGATAGCCCGCCGGAGAACCGGAGGAACCGGGGCGGGGAAATGCGCTGGTTCCCGGGACAGGTGGTCCCGGTCCTGGCTACTGTTCGTGTCGGACACGGCAACGAAACGAACGCGCACCGTCAGGGGTGGGCCGGGGCGATCACCAGGGCCGCCAACGAGCAGTGGGCACTGGCCCGGCGCAGCCACCGTGCCCGTCCGCACCGCCTCCAGGCGGGCATCGACACCCTGCGGCACCGGCTGACCCAGCCCCTGGGGGACAAAGGCACACGGCAGGAATGGCACGCCAAGGCCCGACGCCTGGCCGCGCTCCAGGACCGGTACGCCGCAGCCGAAGCGCACTGGCAGGCGGGATCGGCGTGTCCGTGGACGTGAGGGAACCCGCCCACTCGTCTCGGAGCGTGCACACGATGCACGTCACCGGACGGGAACAGCGAACGCGGGGAACCAGCGCGTCCAACACCGTTCGGGACGCGCGCGGTTCCGGGACGTGGCATCAGACGTCACTCACGGACACTGTCGAGGAACGGTCCGCGAGGGCACGGACGAGGGAGAGGCGCACGCCTCCGGTGAAGAAGGCGAGGCGTGTGGTGAACCAGGCGTCGGCCCCGGCGGGGTCGGTGAGCGCGGCGACCAGTTCCCCGGTGGCGGCGGGGTTGTCACGCTGGGAGGGGGCCAGGGCCGCGCAGACGCGGATGGCCGGGTCGGCGTGGGTGAGGAACTCGGCGGTGTCGGCACCGGACGCGCCCAGTGCCAGGACGATCGCGGCTCCCTCGTCTCGGGACTCGGCCATGTCGGCGGCGCCGGACAGGTCCAGGTCCAGACCGCCCAGCCGGGTGACGGCCGCCGCGGCCTCCACCGCGCGGATGCGCGTCAGGGCGTCGTGGTCGGTGAGCAGGGGCCGGACCGCCTCGTACAGCGCGGGCGCGGCGGCCCGCATGTCCTCGCGCGCCCGGTGCATGAGGGCGTCCATGACGGGTTCCTCCCGCGCCGCGCTCGCCTCGTCGTCGGAGGCGAGCGCGGCGCGGACCCGGCACGGGTCGGTCCCCGCGGGGAGGGCGGGTCCGGGCGTACCGTCGGGGAGCGGGTTGAGCGCCCCCTCGGCTGCGTCGGCGAGAAAGCCCAGCAGGATCCGCCGGAGAGAGGCCGGGACGGTGGCCGCCGCCCCGGAGGCCGGCTCCCGGGCCGGGCCCTCGTGGCCGGGGCGGCCCAGGACCCCGGCCACGAACAGAGCGGCGGGGACGGTGGCCGGATAGACCGTGTTTTGGTGGATGAGCGCGCCGTGGAGGTAGTCCAGCGCGCGCCTGCGCTCGCCCTCCCCACCGGTCAGCAGGAGGTCGAGGTGCTCGGGGGCGTCGGTGCCGGAGCCGTAGGCGTGGAAAGTGCGGGCCCAGTCGGTGGCGCGAAGTACGTCCGGTCCTGTCTGCATGTCCCGGATTGTGGCAGCGCCCACCGACGGTCCGCGGGCGTGGCTCCGGGTGCCGGGACGGCGGCGTGGCTACACTCATACCTCCCTCCCCTCCCGGGGCCGGGTCACAGGGAGGTCACCGCATGCCGTTCGCCCAGCCGCCCACCGCGCCCGTGCCCCGTGCGCTGTTTCGCGCCCCGGTCTGGCTGTACCGGTTGGGTCTGGGCGGGTTGATGGGCGGCCGGTTCGTACTCCTCACCCACAAGGGGCGCACCACGGGCGAGGCCCGGCAGGCGGTGCTGGAGGTGATGGGCGGCAACGACGCCACCGGGACGGTGCTGGTGGCCTCCGGGTACGGTCCGCGCTCACAGTGGTTCCGCAACATCCGGCGGGAACCCCGGGTGCTGTTCCAGGTGGGCAATCGGCGCCAGCGGGGCACGGCCGCCGTCCTCACCCCCGAGGAGTCCGGTCAGGCGCTGGCGCACTACGCGCAGAGGCACCCCGCGACCGCCGCGGCCCTGGTGCGGGGACTGGGCCACGAGGTGGAGGCGACATCCAGGTCCTTCGAGCGGCTGGGCTCCGACCACGAGAACGGCATCCCCATCGTCCGCCTGACCCCCGCCGACCCGCCGGACACGCCCTATCCCGACCTGTCCGCGCGCTGAGCCCCGCCCGTTCCCGGGCGGGGCCCGTCATCGGGGAAGGTCGCGCGGGGCCCTCTACAGCACCACACCCAGCAGGGTGTCGATCGTGGCGCGTACCAGGGCGGGCGCGCCTGTGTCGGTGCCACCGTCGGTGAGGGCGGTGTCGGCCCAGGCGTCCACCGCGGCCAGAGCCGCGGGCGAGTCCAGGTCCTCTGCCAGGGCCGCGCGCACGGAGGCGAGCACGGGGGCGGCGTCGGGTGCGGCGCCCAGGGCCAGGGCGGCGCGCCAGCGGTCGGCGCGCGCGGTGGCGATGGGAAGCTCGGCGTCGGTCCAATCCCACGGTGCGCGGTAGTGGTGGGCGAGCATGGCCAGGCGGATGACGGCCGGGTCGACGCCCTGTTCGCGCAGCTTGGACACGAACACCAGGTTGCCCAGGGACTTGGACATCTTCTCGCCGTCCAGGCCGACCATGCCCACGTGCAGGTGGTTGTGGGCGTTGGGTCCGCCCGTGACACAGCGGGACTCGGCCGCGCCCATCTCATGGTGGGGGAAGATCAGGTCGCTGCCGCCCCCGTTGAGGTCGAAGGCCGGGCCCAGCCGGTCCAGGGCGATGGCGCTGCACTCGATGTGCCAGCCGGGGCGGCCACGGCCCAGAGGGCTGTCCCAGGCCGGCTCGCCGGGGCGCTCGGCGCGCCACAGCAGCCAGTCCAGCGGGTCCTTCTTGTCAGCGCGTCCCGGGTCGCCGCCGCGCTCGCCGAACAGCTCCAGCATCTGGTCCCGGTCCAGATGGCTGATCTCGCCGAGGCCGGCGGCCTCCGCGGCGGAGAAGTACAGGTCGCCGTCGATCTCGTAGGCGGCGCCGGTGCCGCGGATACGCGCGGCGAGGTCGCTGATGAGGTCGACGGACTCCACCACTCCGACGTAGGAGGTCGGGGGGATGACTCGCAGGGCGGCCATGTCCTCGCGGAACACGTCGATCTCTCGGTGGGCCAGGTCGCGCCAGTCGACACCGGTGGCCTCCGCTCGCTCCAGCAGCGGGTCGTCGATGTCGGTGGTGTTCTGTACGTAGTTGACTTCGTGCCCCGCGTCGCGCCACACACGGTTGGCAAGGTCGAAGGTGAGATAGGTGAAGGCGTGGCCGAGGTGGGCGGCGTCGTAGGGGGTGATACCGCAGGCGTACATCCCCGCCCGGGGCCCCGGGGCCGTCGTCCTTATCCGGCCGGTGGCGGTGTCGTACACACGGAGGGGGCCGCCGGTACCCGGCAGAGGGACGATGTCAGGCGCAGACCAAGAACGCATACCGCGAAGACTATCCGGACGTGCGCGTGGCACACGCCCATGGGAGGGTGGTCGCCACGGGTGATGATCGCCCCAGACCGGACGGGAATAGTCCGGAGAAGGCGGATCAGCGGTGTGCGGCGACGTTGCGGTGTCTTCGGCCGATGAGGACCGCGCCGAACACCGCCGCGGCTACGCACACGGCGGCCATGCCCTCGTTGCCCAGCCGCCAGTGCAGCAGCGCCCCGCTGACCGAGACCACGTAGAGCAGCCAGTACGCTCCGGCCTCCATCAGATTGCCACTACGCCCCTCCATCGTGCCCCCCTGCCGTGAACGCGTGCCCTCACGCGCGCCTGACGGTGCGTGCCCCGTCTCTCTCAGAGACGCTCTGGTCACTATGGGAGTTGACAGGTTTTCACGACGGAGAATGTGACGATGGCCGTGGAGGGCGGCCCGTGGTCAGGGCCGGGCGGCCGCCTCGGTCTCCAGCAGGTCCAGTTCCTCCCGCGCCCGCGCCAGGTCGGGGTCACCGGCCGGGCCGAACTCGGCGATGTCCGCCTGGATCGCGCGGAGCCGCCACCGCGCCCGGGCCGTGTCACGGCGGCCGGTACGCGCGGGCTGAGCCTGGTCGTCGAGAAGTGCCTGGTCGTGGACGGTGATGGCGCTCATGGGAGGTCCTTCGGGGTGGATGGGCGGTCAGGGGTACCCCGGGCCACGGTGTGATGCGCCTTCCGCACCCCGGGTTCACCGTGAACACGATCCCGTTCCACGCCTACGGTGCGCTTCCGGAATCCTTTCGCCCTCTCCCAGGTCGGCGGAGACCGGGAGGGGCGCCGCCACGATGTTCCTTCCCTCTACCCGTTGTCCCGACCGGAATGCACAGCGCCGGACCGTCCTCTCATCCCCCCTTGTGCGAGAGCCTGACTAAACGTAAAGTAACTTAACGTTTCACTCCGATGAGTGACGCGGCGACCCCGAACAGTCGCCACCACCGTGTCCGGCGCACGCGCGCCGGACCGACTCCGCCCGCAGACATCCCCGCCACCGCGGGGCCTCCCCCCGGAGTAGTCCATGCGCACCGCGTACCATCCCCGCCCAACCCTCGCCTCCGCCGCCGCGTCCGTCGTCACCGCCGCGGCACTCCTACTCCCCGGCACCGCGTCCGCGGCCCCGGTCCCCGAGGCCGGTACGCCGACCGCCGGCGCCGAGGCCGACCAGACGGCGCAGTCCGCACTGGTGTGGTCCGACGAGTTCGACGGTGCGGCGGGCAGCGCCCCCGACCCCGCCAACTGGAACCACGAGACCGGCGACCACGGCTGGGGCAACAACGAACTACAGAACTACACCGACAGCCGCGCCAACTCCGCCCTGGACGGCAACGGCAACCTCGTCATCACCGCCCGCCAGGAGGCGGACGGCTCCTACACCTCCGCGCGCATCACCACACAGGACAAGGTCGAACACGCCTACGGCCGCATCGAGGCCCGCATCAAGATCCCCACCGGCCAGGGCGTCTGGCCCGCCTTCTGGATGCTGGGCTCCGACTTCCCCGACACCCCCTGGCCCGACTCCGGCGAAATCGACATCATGGAGAACGTCGGCCACGAACCCCACACGGTCCACGGCACCGTCCACGGCCCCGGCTACTCCGGCGGCGGCGGAATCGGCGCCTCCTACACCCACCCCCAAGGCTGGGCCTTCACCGACGACTTCCACACCTTCGCCGTCGACTGGAGCCCCGGTTCCATCACCTGGTCCGTGGACGGCACCCCCTTCAACACCATCACCTCCGCCGACGTCGGCGGAAACCCCTGGGTCTACGACCAGTCCTTCTTCATGATCCTCAACGTCGCCGTCGGCGGCGAATGGCCCGGCTACCCCGACGAGACCACACAGTTCCCGCAGCAGATGGTCATCGACTACGTCCGGGTCCACTCTCTGGAGGACGGCGGCCCCGGCGGGGGCACCGGCACGGTCACCGCATCCAACGGCCTCTGCCTCGACGTCGCCGGGGCGCAGACGGGCGACGGGACCCCCATCCAGCTGGCGCACTGCAACGGCAGCCAGGCCCAGCAGTGGACCGTGGGCACCGACGGCACGGTCCAGGCGTTCGGCAAGTGCCTGGACGTGGCCGGCGGCGGAACCACCGCCGGCACCCCGGTACAGCTGTGGAGCTGCAACGGGACCGGCGCCCAGCAGTGGGCCCACGACGGCGGGGCGCAGGCTCTGCGCAACCCGCAGTCGGACCGCTGCCTGCAACCGCAGGGAAGGGTGCAAAACGACGGCACCCGCATGGAGATCGCCGACTGCGACGGCAGCGACGTCCAGCGCTGGAACCTGCCCGGCTGACCCCCACGTCCCCGTAGGTGCCGCCCATCAGGCCTTCCCGGTGGGCGGCACCGTGCTCTCAGGCCCGGGGCGACGGCGGCGGGTCGGTCATCCGCCACGCCCCGAGGTCGGCCGGGGCGTCGGTGAAGGCATAGCGCACGGTCTCGCGGTCCAGAGCCAACAGGGTCACCGACCCCGTGGCCCATACCCGCCCGCCGCCCAGGTCGGCCCGGGCGACCAGGCCGCCCGGGTCACCGGACTCGTCGGTACCCGCCGAACGGGGCGCGGAGTTGGCGGCCTCGGTGATCAGGCTCGGCCACTCCCCCCACACGTCCTCGACGCTCTCGGCGCGTGCGAGATCGACCGGGTCGGGCCGGGTACGCGCGAACCCGGGGGTGTGCCGCACGGCGCGCGGGTCCTCCGGGTCCAGCCCGGTGTTGACCACGATGCTCACCCCGACCGGCAGCGTCCGTGTGTCCAGGCAGCGGCCGTCCCAACTGTGCAGACTGGCCCGGTGGGCGTCGGCGTCCAGCAGGTGGAAGGGCGCGTACAGGGTGGGATCCTCGCCATGCAGCGGGTCCCGCTCCGGGTCCCTGACCGTGTGCGCGAGGGCGCGCAGCGGCAGCTCCCCCCGACTGGCCGGGTAGGTGCCCTCCCAGGGCATGCGCCCGTCCCAGGGCCACCCGTTGAGCAGAGCGGCCGTCCGTGCGCGGAGGGGGTCGACGGCAAGCCAGGTTCCCCCGGCCAGACGGTCGCGGCCGCCGACCAGGTCGGGCTGGTCGGGCCAGTGGTGCCCGGGCCGGTCCCAGGGCCGGGAGGAGATCTCGTCCCTGAGCGCGGCGATGACCAGGGGCGTGTCCGCGCCGGGATCGAAGCCGACGATGACAGTGCACATGACGACCTTTGCTGTGGCTCCCGGCGACGCGGCCGACGTGGCGGGACGACCGGGAAGGCGGACGGATAAACGAACGCAACGGTACCCGGACTCTACGACGCGGTGCGCCCCGCGGGCGACAGGTGTGGACATACCCGAACCGTGTGGTGCGAACACCGGGCCCGGGTACTCGTGTGCGGACCCGGGGCCGCCCAGTGCGGCGGCCAGACGCCGGGCGAAACCGGCCAGCCTCGGCGGTCACCGCACTAGTCTTTTTGACTCCTTATTGTTGAGCATCCGGGGCGGGTGTGTCCGACGTGCTCTCCCCGGACCACCGCCCCGGCTCCCCGTATCACCCAGGAGTGTGCGTGCCCGAACAATCCGACCAGCCCGACGACGGTGCGCGCGGTACCGCGGACAGGGCGCAGAGGACCGTCCCGGCGGCCACCGGCACGTGGCCGGGCAGCTGTTCCCCCGGAACGTCCGGCACGGCGGACTCCCCGGCTGGCCGGTCCGGCCCACAGGCTCCCCCGGACGAGCCCGGCCTGACCCGGCAAGAGGTCGCCGATCGCGTCGCCACCGGCCGGACCAACGACGTTCCGGTACGCGCCAGCCGCACGGTCGCCCAGATCGTCCGCGGCAACGTGTTCACCCGGATCAACGCGATGATCGCGGTGCTGTTCTCCATCATCGCGGTGATCGGCCCCGTCCAGGACGGGCTGTTCGCGATGGTCATCCTCATCAACACGTTCATCGGTATCGTCCAGGAGTTGCGCGCCAAGCGCACTCTGGACAGGCTCGCCATCGTCAACGCCGCCCGCCCGCGGGTGGTGCGCGACGGCGCCACCGTGCGCGTGACCACCCAGGAGATCGTCCTGGACGAGGTTCTGGAGGTGGGCGCCGGCGATCAGATCATGGTCGACGGCACCGTCAGGTGGGCCGGTGCGCTGGAGGTCGACGAGTCGTTGCTGACCGGCGAGGCCGACCCGGTGGTCAAGCGTCCCGGCGACACGGTGATGTCGGGCAGCTTCGTGGTGGCGGGCACGGGCCGCTTCCGCGCCACCAAGGTGGGGCGGCACGCCTACGCGGCACGGCTCGCCGAGGAGGCGAGCCGGTTCTCGCTGGTGCGCTCGGAGCTGCGCTCGGGGATCAACCGGATCCTGACGTGGATCACCTACGCGCTGTTCCCGATCGGCGCCCTGCTGGTCTACAGCCAGCTGTTCATGGGCGGACACGTGACCCTGGAGGAGCCGACGGCGGGCGGGCAGCTCTCCGGCCCACTGGCTGACGCGCTGCGCGGCATGGTGGCGGCGCTGGTGTCGATGATCCCCGAGGGACTGATCCTGCTCACCAGCATCGCGTTCGCGGTCGGGGTCGTCCGGCTGGGGCGGCACAAGTGCCTGGTACAGGAATTGCCCGCGATCGAGGGCCTGGCCCGCGTGGACGTGGTGTGCACCGACAAAACGGGCACGCTGACCGAGGCGGGCATGAAGCTGGCCGGGGTCCGCGACCTGGGCGGGCACGGCGACGGGCCGTCTCCGGCCCGGGTGCTGGCGGCACTGGCGCTCAACGACCGCGACCACAACGCGAGCATGGCGGCGATCGCACGCGGATGCGCGTCCTCGGGCTGGTCCGCCCCCGACTGGCCGGTGGTGGCGCTGGCGCCGTTCTCCTCGGCCCGGAAGTGGAGTGGGGCGAGCTTTCTGACCCCCGACGGCGAGGAGCACTGGGTGCTGGGCGCAGCCGATGTGCTGGCCCCGTCCGAGGGCCCTGCGGCGGCCGAGGCGGCCCGGCTGGGCGCGCGGGGGCACCGGGTGCTGCTGTTGGCCCGGGCCTCGGCCCGGGTTGACTCCGAGGAGGCACCCGGCACTGTGGTGCCGGTGGCTCTGGTGGTGCTGGACCAGAGGGTGCGCGAGGACGCCGGTCCGACCCTGGACTACTTCGGCGAGCAGGGCGTGGACGTCAAGATCCTCTCCGGCGACCACGCGGCGTCGGTGGGCGCGGTGGGCCGGGAGCTGGACCTGGCGGGCGCGGACCAGCCGGTCGACGCGCGCGCACTGCCTGAGGACGGCGGTGAACTGGCCCGCGAGGTGGAGGAGCGCTCGGCTTTCGGGCGGGTGACGCCCGAACGCAAGCGCGACATGGTGCGGGGCCTGCACGAGCGCGGGCACACGGTGGCGATGACCGGTGACGGTGTCAACGACGTGCTGGCGCTGAAGGAGGCCGACATCGGCGTGGCGATGGGCTCGGGGAGCCCGGCGTCGCGTTCGGTGGCCCAGTTGGTGCTGCTCGACGACCGTTTCGCGGCACTGCCGCGCGTGGTGGCCGAGGGCCGCCGGGTGATCGGCAACATCGAGCGGGTGGCCGGCCTGTTCCTGACCAAGACCGTGTATACGATGACGCTGGCCACGGTCGTGGGGCTGCTGGCGGTGGCCTACCCCTTCTTCCCGCGCCACGCGACGCTGATCAACGCTGTGACGTTCGGTATCCCGTCGTTCTTCCTGGCGCTGGCGCCCAACACCGACATCGCCCGGCCGGGGTTCGTGATGCGGACGCTGCGACTGGCGATCCCCGCGGGAATGGTGTCGGGCTTCGCGGCGGTGACCACCTACCTGCTGGTGCTGGGCGGGCGGACGGTGCCCGATCCGGCGGACCGCACGGCGGTGGTGATCACGCTGTGCGCGACGACGCTGTGGGTGCTGCTGCTGGTGGCCAAGCCGTACGTGTGGTGGAAGTTGGTACTGGTGGGGTCCATGGTGGGCCTGCTGTCGCTGGCCATGGTGACGCCGCTGGGGCAGTGGTTCTTCGACCTGGACGTGAGCGACCCGGCCAAGGTGCTCACCGGCCTGGCCGTGGCGGGCGTGGCGATCGCGGCGATCACGGTGATCCGCGTGGTGGACGACCGGATGATCGCCCGCTCGGAGGCCCGGACCACCGAGGAGTCCGCCCGGAGGGGGTCCGAGGAGCGCGCCCCCGAGCCCGTCTGAGGACTGCCGCGGGGGCCGCTGGGATCACGGCGGCCCCGTCGGTCAGCCGCGGTCCGGCCGGCGGGCGAGGAGGTAGGCCTGCCGGGTGGACTCCGGGCCTTCCGGCTCACGCACCGCTCGGGTGTGCACGACCAGCCCGGCGGCCTCCAGCAGGTCCGCGATCCGTTCCGGGGTACGCCGGTGGAAGTCGAGCAGTACGGCGTGCCCGAACGCCTCCTCCAGGTGCAGCGGCGGCCCGTCGCCCGCCTGGAACACGACCAGTGCCTGGCCGCCCGGGGCCAGGGCGCGGCGGAACCCCGCGAACACCCCCGGCAACAGCTCGGCCGGGACGTGGATGGTGGAGTACATGGCCACGATCCCGCCCAGGGAGGCCTCCGGCAGGTCGAGGCCGGTCATCGAGCCCTCGGTGAAACGCAACTCCGGGTAGGCGCGCCGGGCTACTTCCAGCATCCCCGGCGACAGGTCGATCCCGGACACGTCCAGCCCCAGTCCGTGCAGGTGGGCGGTGGTCGTGCCCGTACCGCACCCGACGTCGGCGACCGGGCCGCCGCGGGCCCGGACGAGTTCGGCGAACAGGGTGAGCATCGCCCGGTCCAGCGGCTTGCCCGCGAGCTCGTCGCGGAAGTGCTCGGCGTAGTCGGCGGCCACAGCGTCGTAGGAGGCGCGTGTGTCGGCCAGGAAGGAGGGGTCGGGTCCGGTCATGTGGCGCAGGGTAGCTGGTAGCGCCTGGCCGGTGGCGGCCGGTCGGCGCTAACGTAGCGCGATCCGTGACGCGTTCGCCCGGGCCGCTCTGGCGAACGACCGCGTCCGGTTCTCACGGACCGCCTGAGAGGGAGACACCATGTTGAACGACGCCGACCTGCGACACCTGCGACGCGCGGTGGACCTGGCCGCCCAGGCCCTGGAGTCGGGCGACGAGCCGTTCGGCTCGGTGCTGGTGGGCGCGGACGGGACAGCGCTCTTCGAGGACCACAACCACGTCGCCGGGGGTGACAGGACCCAGCATCCGGAGTTCGCGATCGCCCGGTGGTCGACGACCCGCATGACCGTCGCAGAACGCGCGGCGGCGACCGTGTACACCTCCGGAGAGCACTGCCCCATGTGCTCGGCCGCGCACGGGTGGGCGGGGCTGGGCCGGATCGTGTACGCCAGCTCATCGGCGCAGCTGGCCTCATGGCTGGAGGAGTGGGAGGTGCCCCCGGCACCGGTACGGGCGCTGCCGGTCGGCGAGGTCGTACCCGGGATCGCGGTGGACGGTCCGGTGGAGCCCCTGGCCGGGGAGGTACGCGCCCTTCAGGCCCGCTTCCACGGCCGACCGTGACGGGACCCGCCGTCGGGGCGTTTCGAGGCGGCCCCGCGCGTTCCGGGGCGCGCCGTCACCGCGGGGCGCTCAGTCCTTGGTGTCGCCTGGTTCGTCGGGCTCGAAGCTGCCCTGGATGACACGGCCCCGGTTCGGGGCGGCGGCTTCCTCGCCGGTGCCGGGACGGCGGCCGAAGGGGGCGCCCATGCCGCTGTGGGGGCCCTGACCGGGGGCGGCGCCGGCGCCCCCGCCGACGAACTCCCCGTTCATCCGCTCCTGCATCCGCTTCACGCGCCGCTGCGCCCATCCGGCGAACGCCCAGCGCAGGACGGGCCGGGTGAAGGGCAGGACCATCAACAGTCCGAGTGCGGCGGTGATGAACCCGGGCACGATGAGCAGGATGCCGCCCGCCATCAGCATGAGTGGGTCGAGCAGGCCGCCGCGCGGCTGCTCCCCCGACCGCATGGCCCTGTCCGCGTCACCGAAGGCCTTGGTGCCGGCCCGGCGCAGCACGGCCACGCCCAGGGCCAGCAGCGAGACCAGGGCGGCCAGCGTCCACGGCACACCGATCCAGCCGCCGACCGAGATCATCAGCCACACTTCCAGGAACGGCAGCGCCATCAGCGCCAGCACTGTCAGCAGCGGCATGCGAAACCATCCTCAAGGTCGTCGGCCGGGTCCTCCCTACAGGGGAGAACGCACACGCGGGCCTCATGGTTCCCCCCGCCGGGAACGCCGTGGGCGAACAGGGATCAGGTGCGGCGGCGGCCGATGACCACGGCGGCGGCCGCCGCGGCCAGGCCCAGCGCGCTCAGCAGCACCTCGGGGGCCGCGCCGAGCCGGGTGGCGACGGTCGTTCCCTCCATCGCCTCGAGCTCGGCGACGTGGATGTCGGCCACGGCCTCGTCCGAGGCGTAGGCGAGGGTCCCGTCGGGCTCGACCATGGCACTGACTCCACTGGTGGAGACGACCACCGCAGGGCGCCCGTGCTCGACGGCGCGCAGCTGGGTGATGGCCAGCTGTTGATTGGTCTGGCCGGTGAAGTTGTAGTTGGCGTTGTTGGTGGGGATCACGATGATCTGTCCGCCCTCGGCCACCGCCTCGCGCACCGGCGGGTCGAAGGCCACGTCGAAGCAGATGCCGACGGCCAGGGTGGTGCCGCCCACGTCCACCGCGCCGGGTTCGGTACCGGGGACGGCGTCGGCGCTGACCTGCTGCAAGCGGGCCACGAACCGTGTGAAGAAGTCGCGGTAGGGGACGTACTCGCCGAACGGCACGAGGTAACGCTTGTCGTAGGTCTGCCCCGGCCCGGTCTCGGGGTCCCAGACCACGCTGCTGACGTAGCGGGTGCCGTCGTCGTTGAAGCGGCTCATGCCCCACAGCAGGGGGACGCCCGCGTCGGCGGCGGCCGCGTCGATGGTCTCCCGTGCGGTGGGGTCGCGGAAGGGGTCGATGTCGCTGGCGTTCTCGGGCAGCAGCACCATGTCGGGCTGGGGGTACTCGCCGGCCCGGGCGGCCTCGGCGAGCTCGTGGACCCCTTCGGCGTGGTTGTCGAGGACCTGCATGCGCTCGCCGAGGATGGACATCTCGCCGACGCCCGGCACATTGCCCTGGACCATGCCGACGGCGACGGTGTCGGCGACGGCGGGGCGGCCGATCGCCGGGGCCAGCGTGCCGCCCGCGACGACCGCGGCGCTGGCGGCGAGGCCGACGGCGGCCAGCACCAGGTTCGTCCGCGTTCCCCGGCCACCGCCACCGTGGCGGTCACTCTGGTCCCGGTGCGCGGACCGTCGGGCGGAGGCGGCGCGCAGCACGCTCCACAGAAGCAGGCCGCCGGCGAGGGCGACGGCGAAGGAGACCAGCGCGGAGGAGCCCAGGGCCGCGTAGCCGACGAAGGGCGTGTCGGGCTGGGCGAAGGCGAGCTTGCCCCAGGGGAAGCCGCCCAGCGGCCAGCGGGCACGCACGGCTTCCTGGGCCACCCACAGGGCTGCGGTCCACAGCGGCCATCCGGGGAGGCGCATGGCCAGCGCCAGGCCCATCGCCATGGGTAGGAAGTAGACGGTCTCGGCGGCGGCGATGAGCAGCCACACGTCGACACCGAAGATGTCCTGCCAGCGCACCAGCGGGACCATGAGCGTGGCTCCGGACAGGATCCCGAGCCAGGCGGCGCGGCGCACGCGGGTCCCGGCCACGGCGAAGGCGAGCAGGGCCGCGCTGAGCGGCCCCAGCCACCACAGGCCGTAGGGCGGCAGGGCCAGGAGCTGGGCCAGGCCGGAGCCGACCGCGGCGAGTACCCGCCACACGAGGTCGCCGCTCCCCCAGCGGTGCCCCGGTACGAGGGCGGAGGCGAGGGAGCGTGTCGGGGTCGCCGTCCGCTCCCGCCCCACCGGTTCCGGCGAGATTTTGTCGGAGCCCGGGGCGCCGCCCTGATCGGTGTGCTCGGCAACCACGTGGGGTGCTCGCTTTCCGCTGGCTGGTGAAGTGCTCGCGGTCAGCATATTGGGGGGACGCGGAAAAGGCCCGAGCCACCCTTCGGACCGGCTCCGTCCCGTCGGCGGCGAGCTCGAAATACCGTTGTCTACTGGATGTTCGGGCCTTTTCCGGGTCCAACCCCCCGCCCGGTCGCGGTACTCCACATCTCACCCGATCCCAACTACACCTGGTGCGTGATGCAGCGTCCAATCGGACGAGTGGGGGCCGCACAACCGGTCCGTCCAGTGCTGGACTGGTCGTTAGGTTACCCAGACTCCCCGACCCGATGCCTCAACCCGGCTGCCGTGTCGTGGCCGCCGCTTCGAGTGCGCGAAGGGGAGAAAGTGATGAACCGTCGGACAGGCTAACGCACCTGGGGCTGCCACGCCAGCTGAGCGAACAGGGTTTGCTCCTGACCACAATCAGATCAACATCGACCCAAGTATGGACTTTTCGATCAAGATCGTGTCTGATGTGATCAGCAGAACAGCCTGGTTCGATCAAGTTCGAACAACCAGGCTCGGTGGTGCGGACTTCCTGAGGTCCACGTCACCCCCCTACGACCCCGGCCCGGGAGCTGACAACCATGGCGGAGATCGCCCTTGAGGGTGTTGACAAGATCTACGGCGGCGACGTCAAGGCCGTCGACGACCTGAACCTGAAGATCGAGGACGGCGAGTTCATGGTGCTCGTCGGCCCCTCCGGCTGCGGCAAGTCCACCGCGCTGCGCATGATCGCGGGCCTGGAGGAGATCTCGGCTGGCACGCTGGTCATCGGTGACGAGATCGTCAACGACCGCCCGCCCAAGGACCGCGACATCGCGATGGTCTTCCAGAACTACGCGCTCTACCCCCACATGAGCGTCGAGCAGAACCTGGCCTTCGGCCTGAAGTTGCGCAAGGTCGCCAAGCCCGAGATCGCGCGCCGCGTGAAGGACGCGGCCGAGATGCTGGGTCTGGAGCCCTACCTCAAGCGCAAGCCGGGCGCGCTCTCCGGCGGTCAGCGCCAGCGTGTGGCCATGGGCCGCGCGATCGTGCGCGAGCCGCGCGCGTTCCTCATGGACGAGCCGCTGTCCAACCTGGACGCCAAGCTGCGCGTGCAGATGCGTGCCTCCCTCAACCAGCTCCACGACCGCCTGGGCGTCACCACCGTCTACGTCACCCACGACCAGATCGAGGCGATGACCCTCGGCGACCGGGTCGCGGTGCTGCGCGACGGCCGTCTACAGCAGGTGGACACCCCCAAGCGCCTGTTCGACGCCCCCGTCAACCTGTTCGTGGCCGGGTTCATCGGCTCCCCGGCGATGAACTTCGTCGACGCCGAGCTGGCCGCCGAGGGCGACGGCGCGGTGCTCACCTTCGCCGAGCACAAGCTCCCGGTCCCGGCGAGTGTCCTGGACGATCGGCCGAACCTGCGCGACTACCTGGGCCGCAGCATCATCCTGGGCATCCGCCCCTCCGACTTCAACGACGCCGAGCTCGACAACAGCAGCGGCGACCCGCAGCTCCAGGTGACCGCGGGCGTGACCGAGGAGCTGGGCACGGAGATCAACGTGATCTTCGACGTCGACGCCCCGCCGGTGCGCCACGAGGACGCCGCCGCCCTGGCCAAGGACGCCGCGGGCGAGGAGGGCGAGGGCGAGAGCGGTATGCCGCTGGGTGGCGGCAACTCGCAGTTCACGGCCCGCGTGAGCCCCCGCAGCAACGTGCGCCCGAACAAGACGATCAGCCTGTCGGTGGACGTGAGCCAGCTGCACTTCTTCGACCAGGAGAGCGGGCTGGCCATCGGCCACCCGGCCAACTCCTAGTCGTCTCCGGCCGCCCCGCCGGGTCCTTCCCTCCTTCCGGGACCCGGCGGGGCGGTTCTGTGTCCGCCCCGCCGGGTGGCCAGGACCGAAACAGGCTCGACCGGCCCGGAGAGAACCGAAGCCCCCCGGTCAGCGCGATGCCAAACCTTGCTTTGAGGACATAGTCATGTGCCCGAGAGCAAGGGATCTGTTTCTTGACCGCTGACTCAGCTCACCCCAACGATGTGATGGTGCGCAACCGAGCCCCCGGAGCCGCCCTCGCCCCCGACCCGGTGTCCGCCGTCGACACACTGCACGGCCGGGCCGTGCCCGATCCCTACCGGTGGCTGGAGAACGCCGGCTCTCCCGAGACCCTGCGCTGGCTTGAGGAACGCGGTCACGAGTACGAGCGCGAGGCGGCCGGCTGGCCCCTGCGCGAACGCCTGTCCGCTCTCATCCGCTCGCTGGTGGACACCGACCTGTGGAGTCCGCCGGTCCACCGGCCCGGAGCGGCGGCCTTCGCCACCGTGCGTCCAGCAGGGACCGAGCACCCGCGTCTGGTCGTCCTGACCGGGGAGGGCCCGCCGCGCATCCTGTACGACCCCGTCTCCGAGGACCCCGCCGGGCGCACGACCCTGGACGCCTGGGAACCCAGTCCGGACGGAGGCCTGGTGGCGGTGCAGGTCTCATCCGGGGGTGTGGAGCGCGGTGGCCTGCGCGTGCTGCGCACCGGCACAGGCGTCCCGGTGGGCCCGCCCGTGCCGGGGGTGCGCTACTCCCATGTGGCGTGGGTCCCCGAAGGCGCGCCCTCCTTCTACTACGTGCGCCGCGACGGTGAACGGGGCGTACGCGGCGTGTGGCTGCGCCGAGCCGCCGACGGCGCCGAGACGCTTGTCCACGCGTGCGCGGCGCCCGACACCGTGCCCGGGGTGCGGATCCTGGGACACAGGTGGCTGCTGGTGACTGAAAGCCACGGCACCGGACACCGCACCGACCTGTGGTTGGCCGACTTGGCCGCCGCCGCACCGGGGAGCCCCGTGCTGCGCCCCGTCCAGGTGGGCCCCGAGAGCGAGACCGAGGCCCGTCTGGGGCCTGACGGGCTGCTGTACCTGCGCACCACCCTGGGCGCGCCGTGGCGGCGGATCTGCGCGGTCTCCCCCGAGGAGCCGGGGGTGGAGCACTGGCGCGAGGTGGTGCCCGAGGAGTGCGGAGCGACCCTGGACGCGTTCGCGCCGTGCCCCGGGGGGTCCGGGGGCGATCCGGCGCTGTTCGTGTCGCGCACACGGCTGGGGATCAGCGAGGCCACCGTGCACGACGCCCGCTCGGGCGCACCGCTGTACACGGTGGACCTGCCCGGAGAGGGCATGGTCTCCGCGCCCGAGACGGCTCCCGACGGATCGGTGTACCTGGGGTACGCGGACGTGGCCACCCAGCAACGGGTCCTGTGCCTGCCTCCGGGGGAACGCGTTCCCCGGCCGTGGCCGCCCGGCTGGTCCATGGCACCGCCCTCCCCGGCCGTGGAGCGCACTGTCGTCTGGTGCCGCTCCGAGGACGGCACGCGGATTCCGGTGACCGTGTTCACCGCCGTGGGCGGTGGAGGGCCGAAACCGCCGGCAACCGCCCCTCCGCCAGGGGAGGAGACCGTCGACACGCGGCGGGGCCCGTACGGCCCGCGCTCGGCGAGCGGGTCCGCGGGCCCGCCGGGGCCGACCATCCTGCACGCCTACGGCGGCTTCGGGCGTCCCCGTCAGTTCGGCTTCAGCGCGACCGTGCTGGCCTGGCTGCTCTCCGGCGGCCGGTACGCGGTCGCCCACGTGCGCGGAGGAGGCGACGCGGGCCGCGAGTGGCACCTGGCCGGTTCCGGCCGCGACAAACCGCGCGCCGTGGAGGACCTGGCGGCCGCGGCGGACACCCTGGTCGCGTCCCGAGTGTGCACACGCCGCCAACTGTGCCTGTCGGGCGGGTCGGCGGGCGGCCTGCTCGTCCTGGCCGCCGCGACGGCGCGCCCGGACCTGTGCGGAGCGGTGATCGCCTCCGCGCCGCTCGCGGACATGGCCCGCTTCGAACTGATGGGGCTGGGGCGCATGTGGACCCGCGAGTTCGGCACCGCGGCCGACCCCGACGACTTCGCCGCCCTGATGTCCTACTCCCCCTACCACCGTGCGCTGGACAGCGCGGTGCACGCGCCCGGGCGGCGCTTCCCCAGCGTCCTGCTCACCGGCTTCCACGGCGACACCCGCACCGACGCCGCCCACCCGCGCAAGATGTGCGCTGCGCTGCTGGCGGCGGCCCGGGCAGAGGAGCGCCCACCGGTCCTGCTCCGGTACGAGCGCGACGTGGGCCACGGCCCGCGCGCGGTCAGCCGTGCGGTGGGACTGGCCGCCGACGCGCATGCGTTCGCGGCCCACCGAACGGGGCTGTCATCGCGCTGAGCACGCGGGTGCGGTCCTGGCCAAGAAGAACGACACACAGAAAGCGAGGTGTGGTGCGTATGGACCCGATCGAGGTCGAGGTCGAGGACCTGGCGGAGGTGACCTCCCGCGACATCACCGCGGGCGGCGACAACGACGGCACCGACTCCAGTTCCGACTTCATCTGACCGATGTCCCGCCCGGCCCGGCCCCGGGCCGGGCCGGGCCCTCCCGTGCACCGAAAGGACGCGCCGTGATCGATCCCGGCCACCTGTTCACCCGGACCCTGTGCGACGTCGTGGGCCGGGACGCCCTCACCACACAGCTGTCGGAGGAGTTCGTCTTCGCCGACCTGGGAGCGGACGCGGTGCGTTCGCTGTTGACCTTCGACGACCTCAACGAACTGCTGGCCACGTGCTCCCCCGAACCACCGAGGCTGCGCCTGCACCGTGACGGGGCGGCGGTTCCGGTCGACCGCTACACCGAGGCGGCGACCTCCTCGCGAAACGCACGGCGGGCGGTGCGCCCCGAGGTCCTGTACCGGGAGCTGCGTGCGGGGGCGAGCCTGGTCCTGGACAGCCTGGACCGGATGCACCCGCCGGTGGGCGCGGCGGCCGACGACCTGATGCGGCTGGTGCGCGAGCGCGCGCAGGCCAACCTGTACCTGGTCTGGGGTGAGTCGCGCGGCTTCGACACCCACTGGGACGACCACGACACGGTGATCGTTCAGGTGGAGGGCACCAAGCACTGGCAGGTGCACGGTCCCGGGACGCGCCAGTACCCGATGAAGAACGACGTGGACCACACCCACACGCCCCCGCGCGACGCCGACGGCGAACTGCACCTGGTGTGGGAGGGCGTGCTGCGGCCGGGCCAGGTCATCCACGTTCCGCGCGGCTGGTGGCACACGGTGACCGGAACCGGTGAGGTGAGTATGCACCTGACCTTCGGCTTCACCCGGGCAACCGGGGTGGAGTGGGCGGAGGCACTGGTGCGGCGGCTGTTCGAGGAGGAGGTGTTCCGCAGGGACCTGCCGCGCTTTTCCGCACCGGAGACGCGGCGCAAGCACCAGGGCGAGCTGGTGGCGCGGATGGTGGAGCTGGCCGAGGGGCTGGAGGTGGACGAGTTCCTGGACGAGCGGGACGCGCGCTTCCCGCGCCGGACCTCGTTCTCGCTGCCGTGGCCCGTGGAGGAGGACGCCCCGCCCGCCGACGCGCGGGTGGAGTTCGTGCCGATCCTGCCGCCGCCGCTGTCCCGCGAGGGCGAGCGGGTGGCGATGACGGTGGGTGGGCGCCGATACCGGTTCCCGGCCTTGGCCGAACCGGTTCTGGAGGCGATCGCCGAACACCGGTCGCTGACCGTGGCCGGGTTGGCCGAGCACGCGGGCGTGGAGGTCGCGCGGACGGCGGAGATCGTGTCCGTGCTGTCGCGACACCACCTGGTGCTGGTGCGATAGGTGTCCGCGGACTGACGGACCGCCCGGCCCGCCGCGTACCGTGAGGGGCCCGGCCACGTGATGCTCCGAAGGAGCGACGAGACCGGCTCCCTCCCGGGTGGGCACCGCGGAACTGGCCCTCGGTCCGCGCCGAGCCATCGGAGGCGCGCTGGCGCCGCACGTACACCCCGATACCGTCCAGGACCCGGCGGACGGCGAAGTCCATCTCCTCCGCGGGTCCGCCCACGCCCTCCTCCGCGTGCGGGGGCTCCTCCTCCAACACGCCCTTCCGAAGCAGCCGGGAGATCGTGGGGAACTCCTCCTCGGTGACGACCCTGCGCAGTCCCCTGCTGTAGTCGCGATCGGTGTCGGCCATGGTCCCGCCCTCCTCCCGGACCGTGCGTTTCATGTCCGTCTCGGTGCGCAGCGTCTCGCGCAGGGTGGTGGACGGCAGCATGAGCACCTGAAGCGCAGATCCCACGTCCAGGCCGGAGCGGACGAGTTCGCGCAGGCCCGCCTCCGTCCACCGCAGCCCGTTGGGTCCGCTGGGCGGCCCGCCCAGGAGCAGGTACACCGACCACGGGTGCTGGCGGTACAGGGCCGTCACTCCGCGACCCGCTCCTCCACGCCGGCCCGCCAATCGCCGTTCTCACGCGGTGCTGGGGGTCCGCGTCCATGCCTTCCGGAACCGGCGGACTCCGGATACGGACGGGGGCGGAGAGGCACGGCAGTCCCTCTCCGCCCCCATCCGCCAGTTCTGTCGCAGCAGGTAAAACGAGCAAAAACTACATAAAAACGACACCAGCGACAGAAGCCACATCACCACCCCCGCTCGCGATCCCGCCGGGGCCCGTACCTTCACCGTTCCCGCGCGGACACGGGATCCTCGGATGATCATTGCGGCACGCGGGGACATTAGGATAGCCTCACTTAATAGGCGCAGATGCACCCACTCTCCCGCAGGTCACTGCGGCCACACCATCCCCGGACATGACGGCATCGTGCGACGAAGGGCAGGTTCACGCGGTGGTTGCAGATCCGCTCGACGCGCTCCGTGGCGCCTGTGCGCCACTGAAGTTCGCGCCGCTGCCCGACCTGCTCTCCCCTGAGGAGTTCCGGGGCAGCCCCGCGGGTCCCGTGCACTGGCACCAGGCCGGCGCCCTGGCCGCGGACGGCTGGCTGCCGGTCCTGTTCGACAAGCTGCGGACCGAGCACGGCCCCGGCCACCGGCTCCCCGCCGCCACCAACTTTCTCCGGGTCACCCTGCGCGAACCGATCTTCATGGTCTCGGCGTCGCTGTACCTGACCGGGCGGGCGCCGCTGCTGAGCCCCGAGAGCCTCCACCTGCCCTGGGACGCCGTCCGGGCGCGGTTCGCCACACCCGCCCTGGTCGGCACCCGCATGGCGGTCCTGCCGGACGACCCCGCGGCCGACCACCCGGACACCGTGGTCGCCGAGGACGAGGACGCCCAGCTGCGGATGGCCGCCGAGGCCCTGTTCGCCACGTTCGACCCCCTCATCAACGCCCTGCACGCGCACTCGCGCTCGGGCAAGCGCACCCTGTGGGGGTGGGTGCTCGACACCCTGCACTTCTACATGCTCAACCCGGCCCGCTACCTGGGCCGGGACGCCGAGCAGGCCTGGGAACTGGCCTCCCGGCTGGGGGACGCGGTGGTCGAGGCCGGCGCGGTGACCCGCAAGCGGCCGCGCCTGTTCCCCTTCGCCCCCGAGCACCCGCGCGGGACGTGGGCGGTGCGCGGCACCTGCTGCTTCGACTACAAGGCCGACTCCGAGCACGGATACTGCACCACGTGTCCGCTCAAGTGCGACGGGGAGCGCCAGCAGGACCTGTCGGAGTGGTTGCGCGACCCCGCCCTGGCCCCCTGAGCGGACCTGACGCGGCCCCGGGCTCAGCCCTCCCGTTCCCCCTCCTGGACGCCGGTCCTCTCCGCCTCGGGTTCCCCGCTACCGGCGGTGAGCAGGGCGATCGTCGTGCAACCGCCCGCTAGGAGCAGCAAGAGCAGGAGCACGCCGCAGCTGATGCCCAGGATCTTTCCCCACGGGGTGGGCCGGGCCTCCGGCGGACCGTAGCCGCCCTGGGGCGGGTAGCCCTGGCCGTGGCCCCCGGCCTGCCCCCGGACGTATCCCGACCCCTGGCCGGAGGGGTAGCCACCTGCCTCGGAGTATCCGGGTACCTGGCCGGAACTGAAGTTCTCCGGCTGCCCACCGGGCGGAGGGGCGCCCGGGCCCGTCGCCGAGACATCCGCCTCCCCGTACCCGGGCGCGTAACCGGCGTGCTCGTACCCGGCCTGGCTGGGACCGCTGGGACCTTCGGAGAGCTCGCCGGCCACCGACTCCGGAGGCGCGCCCGTCGGATGCTCCCCAGGACCACCGCTCGGGGGCCGGCCCTCTGGGGGAGGGCTCCCGTAGGCATGCGCCCCCTGTGAGGGGCCCGGGCCCTCCGAGCGCTGGCCGGGCGGGACGGCCGCCCCGCCCGGAGGCGGCTGTCGCATGTGCGGATCGTGGTGGGGATACCTGTGCGGCGGTTCCCCCGGAGGCTGCGACCCACCCTCCATCGGGTCACCGGGGTCACCGGGACGCCACTCCTCCGGGGGATGGTGGTTCACCGGGTCCTGGTGCCGTCCCGGCTGCTCCCCCGGCACGTCCTCGGGTTCTCGCTCGGACAATGAGAACACCCCCTGTCAGCGGAATCCGCCCACCGGGGCCGGTAGGCGCCTCACGTCTGCACGGTAATCACACGGACGGGGATCTCCGTGGAGGTCGCTGGGCGTTTCCTGTAAAGGTCCGGATGTGTCGCGCGGCTTCGAGGCCGCGACCGCGCGAGGGGGTCACCCGGTGTGCGGAGCCCGGCCCCTCCGGGCCAGGAGCACGCGAGCCGCGAGCACGAACACCGGCGCGGTGAACAGTGCCGCGAACAGGTTCAGGCCGCCGAAGCCCGCCTGGGACAGCACCACGCCCGACAGCGCCCCGGCGGTGGCACCGCCCAGGTTCATGACCAGGTCGCTGACCCCCTGCGCGCGGGGGCGCACTTCGGCCGCCAGGGACTCGGCCAGCAGCGCCGTCCCGGACACCAGGCCGAACGACCATCCCAGGCCCAACAGGACCAGCCCGACCGTCACCCAGGTCTCATCCTGCCCGGCCGTGCCCGCCATCGCCGCGGCGGCCAGCAGGATCACCTGTCCCGTCAGCAGCACGGGTACCCGGCCGAACCGGTCTGTGAGCCATCCCACCACCGGCGAGAGCGCGTACATCCCGGCGATGTGCAGGGAGATGGTCAACCCGATCACGGTCAGCGCGGCGCCGTGGTGGGACATGTGCACGGGGGTCATGGTCATGACCGCGACCATCACCGTGTGGCTGGCCACGATGCCGACCACCGCGAGCAGGGCGCCAGGACTGGCCGCGATCACCCGGAGCGCCCCGGCCACGGACAGCCGTTCACCGGAGGTGGTGTCCTCTCGTGCCTGGGCCGCGGTGGCCACCCGCAGCGGGTCGGGACGCAGCAGCACGAAGGTCAACAGCGCGCCCAGGACGAACCCGACCGTGGTGAACAGCACCGGGCCCAGCAGTTCGGGCAGGCCGAAGAGGGCGGCCACGCCCCCGCTGGGACCGATCAGGTTGGGGCCCGTCACCGCGCCGACCGTGGTGGCCCACACCACGATGGACAGGTCCCGGCCGCGGCTGCGTTCGGACGCCAGGTCGGCGGCGGCGTGGCGGGCCTGCAAGTTGGTGGCGGTGCCGGCGCCAACCAGCACCATGCCCACCAGGAACAGTGCGAACGTGCCCAGCACCGTGGCGGTGATGGTGATGACGCCGCCGAGCGCGCCGAACACCCAGCCCGCCGCGAGGCCGGGGCGGCGGCCGTGCCGGGCGGCCAGCGAAGCCAGGGGGAGGGCGAACACCGCGGCGCCCAGGGTGATCATGGTGGTGGCCGCGCCGGACCAGGCGTCGGAGCCGGTGAGCTCCAGGGCGATGAGCGCGCCCACGGCGAGCATGGCGCCCATCCCGATACCGCCGACCACCTGGGCGATCACCAGGGTCAGGACGGTGCGGCGCTGGAGCCGGGCCCGTGCCTCCTCAGCGAGGGGTCCCTCTGGATGTGCGGTATGTATCGACACGCGGCTTACTCCCCGATTCGTCCCAGTAACGGAAGAAGCCTAGCCCCGGACACGGCGCGGCAGCTATGTCGGACCGCCCACCTTCAAGGACACGTACACGCCTCATCCGCGCCCGTAGCGCCACCGCAGGAAGTCGTGCTCGCGTTCGACGTAGCGCATCTCCGAGTAGAGGACGTGCGAGTCGTCCGCACTGATGACGACCCCGCTTCCGGGAACCACCGGCCAACACGCGAACGCCCAGAAACAGCGGGTGTAGGGCCCCCACAGGACAACCCACGCACCCTGCTTCTGCCACTCGACGTGTTCGGCGATTCGGCGCTGTTCCTCGTCCCCTGTCTCGTCCATGCCGACTGTGGACATACCCGGCACTGGAAGAACCGACCAGGCCGGAACCGGCCATGGCACCGGTGACATGCGGCCCTTGCGCGGACCACCGGATGTGGTGCGGCTCCGGGCGCCCCGCGTCCACGCGGCGGCCGAGGCGCGCGGGCACCGGCGGAGGTCGTGCCCGCGGGGACACCGGCCCGGGGAAGGAGCGGCCGCTCTCACCCGCCACCACCCGACAGGACGCACGTCCCGAGAGGACAAGGTGCCCGTGTCGGTGCGCGCGCACCGACACGGGCACCGGCCCGCCATGAGGGCTCAGCGGCCGGAGACCAGCTCGCTGTCCGGAACCGGCTCGGCCGGGTCGTTGCCCAGGGCGACGATCCTGTTGTCCCGGTCCACGTGCACGATGTGCTGCACGTGCTCGGCCCGCTCGGCCTCGGTCAGCTGGGCGTAGGAGATGACGATGACCAGGTCGCCGGGACTGACCAGCCGTGCGGCGGCGCCGTTGATACCGATGACGCCCGTGCCGCGCTCACCGGTGATCGCGTAGGTGACCAGCCGGGCGCCGTTGTCGATGTCGACGATGTGGACCTGCTCGCCGTCGACGATGTCGGCGGCGTCCATCAGGTCGGCGTCGATCGTGAGCGATCCGACGTAGTGCAGATCGGCCTGCGTGACCGTGGCGCGGTGGATCTTGCCGTTGATGAGGGTGCGCAGCACTACTCAAGCCTCGTTTCAGGTCTCTTGCGAACTACAGGCCCAAGGGTCCCGTGTTCCTCCATGATGGCCCCATCCGTGTGCCGCTTCGGCCACCGGGGTCCTCCAACGCACGCAACGCCCCGGCAGGTCCTGGTGTTCCGCCTCGTCTCCCTCCCCTCGCGGTGGCACCCTCCAGACGACCACCGACGGTCCTGGCACCGCCCCGGAGGGGGTGTGTGAGGCAGAATGAGACCCGTCCCAGGGGCCCGGTCGCACTGTTGTGAGGAGAAACCAGCTCAGATGTCGGTGGACCAGACAGATAACAGGCAGGCCGACCCGCCCGCGGGGCCACCGTCACCCCTGCGCCGCGCCACCATGCGCGACGTCGCCGCGCTGTCGGGGGTGAGCATCAAGACCGTCTCACGCGTCATCAACGGGGTCGCCACGGTCTCCGAGGAACTACGTGACCGCGTCACCCAGGCCATCGTCCAGTTGGACTTCCGGCCCAACCTGGCAGCCTCAAGCCTACGCCGTACCGACGGCGCCACCCGGCAGATCGCCCTCCTGCTGGAGGACGTGGCCAACCCCTTCTCCGCAACGCTGAGCCGTGCGGTGGAGAACGTCGCCCGCGACCACGGAACCCTGGTGTTCGCCGGGAGCCTGGACAAGGACCCCCGGCGTGAGACAGAGCTCGTACGGGCCGCCACACTGCACCGGGTGGACGGCATCATCCTCGTTCCCGCCGCACCTGACCAGGGGTATCTGCAACGGGAGATCCGCAACGGAATCCCCGTGGTGTTCGTGGACCGCGCTCCGCGCGCGCTGGCCGCGGACGCGGTGCTGTCCACCAACGCCGAGGGCGCCCGGAAGGCGGTCCTGCACCTGGCCGGCCACGGACACACCCGGATCGCCTTCCTCGGCGACCAGCGCACCATCAGTACCTGCGACGAGCGCTTCACCGGGTACCGGACCGCGCTGGCCGAGCGCGGACTGCCCGAACACCCCGGCCTGATGGTGCGGGACCTGCGCGATACCGCCAGCGCCGCACGCGCCGTCGCCGCCCTGCTGGACGCCCCGGAACCTCCGACGGCCCTGTTCGCCTCACAGAACCTGGTGACCGGCGGTGCCATCCAGGCCCTACAGGAACGCGGTCTGCAAGAGCATGTGGCCGTGGTGGGCTTCGACGACTTCCCTATGGCCGACCTGATGGCGCCGAAAGTGACGGTGGTCGCCCAGGACGTGATGCGGATCGGCACCCTGGCCGTGCAGCGCCTGTTCGAGCGCACCGCCGGGGACACCTCCCCGCCCCGGGAGGAACGGGTGCCCACCACGCTGATCGTGCGCGGGTCCGGCGAGATCCCCCCGCCGGACCGACGCTGAACCACTGACAGAGCGTTCCCGTCCCGGGACCGGAGGCCCCGGGACGTGCTCCGCGAACACGCTCCCTAGCTGAACGAGGAGTAGGCCACCACACCCCGGCGCACCAGGTCGCACGCCTTGCGCGCGGTGGAGCGCATCTCGGGATCGCCACTGGCCCCGGCGATCTGGCTGAGCATGTCGACCAGCATCTTCGTGGTGCGCACGAAGTCCCCGGCGGTCATGTCCGCCTGGCGCAGGATGGCGTCCAGCCGGTCGCCGCTCGCCCAGCGGTGCGCCGTCCACACGAACCCCAGGTCGGGCTGGCGCAGGAACGACACCCGGTGCCGGGCCTCGACCTCGTTGAGCTCACCCCACAGCCGCACCATCTCCACGAGCGTCTCCTCGATCCGCCCTCCGGGCAGGCGCGGGAAGGCGTCGTCGTTGCGGCGCGCCTCATAGACCAAGGAGGCGGTGCAGGCCGCGAGCTCCACCGGGTTCAGGTCCTTCCACAGTCCGCGGCGCAGGCACTCGGCCACAAGCAGGTCCAGAGCGGAGTAGACCTTGGCCAGCCGTGTCCCGTCGTCGGATACATGGTCCCCCGACAGGTACTCCAGGTCCTCCAGGACCCCGCACACCCGGTCGAAGGTGCGGGAGATGACGTGCGAGCGCCCCTCCACCCGGCGGCGCAGGCTGTCGGTCTCCTTGCGCAGCCGGAAGTAGCGCTCGGCCCAGCGGGCGTGGTCCTCACGGTCGGCGCACCCGTGGCAGGGGTGCTGGCGCAGCTCCGAGCGCAGCCGCAGCACCTCGGCGTCCTCCCCGGACTCGCGTGGGGCCCGCTCGTAGGCGGGTTCGGCGCCCCGCTCCTTGAGCTTGTTGCGCAGCGTGGAGGCCAGGTCCTGGCGCGAGCGCGGCGACTTGGCCGAGAACGACTTGGGCACGCGCATCCGCCCGGACGGCTGCACCGGCACGGTGAAGTCGCTGGCGTTGACCCGCTTGACCTGCTTGTCCACGGTGAGTACCAGCGGCGCGGGCAGGTTGTGGCGCAGCCCCGGGTCCAACACGACCGCGTGCCCGGAGAAGCGTCCCGACGGGATGCGGATGATGTCGCCGGTGCGCAGCTTCTCCAGGCTCTCCAGTGCCTCGTCGCGGCGCCGGACCGAGCGGTTCTTGGAGAGCATGGACTCGCGCTCGCTCAGGGCACGGCGCAGCGAGGCGTACTCCATGAAGTCGCCCAGATGGCACTCGGCGGCCTTGGCGTAGCCGTCCAGGGCCTCCTCGTGCTTGCGCAGCTGTTTGACCAGGCCGACCACGGCGCGGTCGGCCTGGAACTGGGCGAAGGAGGCCTCCAGCATGTTGCGGCTGCGCCGGCGACCGACCTGGCCGACCAGGTTGACCGCCATGTTGTAGGACGGCTCGAAGCTGGAGTTGAGCGGGTAGGTACGGGTGCCCGCGAGGCTGGCGACCGCCTCGGGATCGGTCCCGGCCTGCCACACGACCACCGCGTGGCCCTCCACGTCGATGCCGCGCCGCCCGGCTCGCCCGGTGAGCTGCGTGTACTCGCCGGGGGTGAGCTGGGCGTGGGTCTCACCGTTCCACTTGTCGAGCTTTTCGATGACCACCGTGCGCGCGGGCATGTTGATGCCCAGTGCCAGGGTCTCGGTGGCGAACACCGCGCGGATGAAACCGCGCGAGAACAGGTACTCGACGATCTCCTTGAACTTGGGGAGCATCCCGGCGTGGTGGGCGGAGATGCCCAACTCCAGGGCGCGCAGCCACTGGTCGAAGCCGAGCACGGCCAGGTCGGCGGCCGGAATGTCGGCGCACTGGGTCTCGGCGTACTCGCGGATCTCGTCGGCCTCCTCCGGGGTGGTGAGCACCAACCCGGACGACACGCACTGACGGACGGCCTCGTCACAGCCCGCCCGGCTGAAGACGAAGGTGATCGCGGGCAGCAGGCCACCGTCGTCGAGCTCCTCGATGATGGTGGGCCTGGAGGGCGGCGCGAACCTGGAGCGGGGCCGCACCTTGCCGCGGGCCCGGGTCTGCGGGTGGCGGCGCCGGTCGGCCAGCTGGGTGATGCGGGAGTCCTCCTCGGCGAAGCGGGACAGCCGCGGGTTGATCCGCAGCTTCTGCCCGCCCACCTCGATCTCGCGGGGCTGCCAGCCCTGGCGGCGGCGTTCGCGTTTGCGCTTGCCCCTGCGGCCCCGGGACCCCTCCTGTTCCTCCTGCTCGGCGGAGGGCTCCTCCACGTCCACGAACAGGTCGTGGATGCGGTCGCCGACCATGACGTGCTGCCACAGCGGCACGGGGCGCTTCTCGTCGACGATGACGGTGGTGTCACCGCGTACCTGTTGCAGCCATTCGCCGAACTCCTCGGCGTTGCTGACGGTGGCCGACAGGGCGACCATGCTCACTGACTCGGGCAGGTGGATGATCACCTCCTCCCAGACCGCGCCGCGGAACCGGTCGGCGAGGTAGTGCACCTCGTCCATCACCACGTAGGCCAGGCCGCCGAGGGTCGACGAGCCCTCGTAGAGCATGTTGCGCAGCACCTCGGTGGTCATGACGACCACGGGCGCCTCGCCGTTGACGCTGTTGTCCCCGGTCAGCAGCCCGACCTGGTCAGCACCGTAGCGCTTGACCAGGTCGTTGTACTTCTGGTTGGACAACGCCTTGATGGGCGTGGTGTAGAAGCACTTGGTGCCCTCGCTCAGGGCCAGGTGCACGGCGAACTCCCCGACCACGGTCTTGCCCGACCCGGTCGGCGCGGCCACCAGGACCCCGTGGCCGTTCTCCAGAGCCTTGCAGGCGCTGATCTGGAACGGGTCGAAATCGAACCCGTAGAGGCCCTGGAAGGCCTCGATGGCGGCGCTGGAGGCTTCCTGGCGCCGACGGAAGGCGGCGTACCGCTCAGCGTGACTACTCATATGGCTTCCAGCTTATGAGGTGAGCTCCAACATCTCGACCGATTTGGGTACGACCTCACAGACCAGCGGCGGCTCGCCCGTGCGCTCGCCGTCGGCGTAGGCCACGCCCGCGTCGGCCCGGATGGTGACCGTGCTTCCGCGTTCGACCACCACCTCGTCGAGCCCGGTGTGGCTGCCGTTGAACACCCGTGGGAACAGGCGCAGGAAGCGGCCGAGTGAAGCCTGTCGGATGAAGACCACGTCGACGAGGCCGTCGTCGGGCTCGGCGTCGGGGCACACGCGCATGCCGCCGCCGTAGGCGCGGGTGTTGCCGACCGCGACGAGTATGCCGGGTTCGGCGATACGGCGTCCGTCCACGTCGATCTCGTAGTCGATGGGGCGAAAGGTCCGCAGCTCGGCCAGGAGTCCGGCCACGTATCCGGCCCGGCCGATCCGGAACCGGAATCCGTTCACCCGCTCGTTGACACGGGCGTCGAAACCGCAGGCCAGGACGCTGAGAAAGTAGCGCTGGGTGCCGTTGGCCAGGTGCAGGCGCACGGCGTCGGCCGGGCGGGTGCGCCCCCGCAGGATCGCGGCGGCCACGTCCTGGGCCGACCCGCGCGGGCGGCCGAAGGCGCGGGAGACGTCGTTGCCGGTTCCGGTGGGGATCGTGGCCAGAGGCACCCCGGTGCCCACCACCGCCTGCAACGCCTGGTGCACCAGCCCGTCCCCGCCCACGGCCACGAGGGCGTCGGGCCGGTCGACGGCGGCCAGGCGGGCCATACGGCGGCTGTCGGCGGCCGATCGTCCGGTGTAGACGTGTACACGGGCTCCGGCGTCGCGCAGCGCCTCCTTCAACCGCACCGCGACAACGGCCGCGCGGCGCCGACCGGAGTGCGGGTTGACAAGGAGGGCGATGTGAGGGGGCATGCGGGTCCTTGAGTCCTTGCTACCCGGGAACCGGGAGACGGGGGGTACGGGACGGCGAGCTTGCCCTAGGAGTCCTCGGTCTGCCCCTGCTCGGCCTCCTCGCGCTGGCGGCGATGGTACTCCTCCATCGCCTTGGGCGTGTTCAGCGGGGAGGGGACCCAGGCCACCTCCGAGTCGGCCTCGCCGCGCTGGATGCGGCGCTCCTCCTCGGTGAGGTACTCCTCGGGGATGTCGAACTCGCCGTCACGGGCCCCCAGGACGAAGGCCTCCCACTCGGCGGGGGTGAAGAACAGGGTGCCCTTCTCAGGGGCCTTGCCGTCGCGTACGGCACGGAAGCCGTCGTCGAAGGTGGCGACCTCGACCACGGCCTCGGACTCCTCCTTGGACAGGGAGGACCGCATCCAGACCGCGTCGGTGGTGTCGTGCCACTTCTCGTTGCCCATGGCCTCGGGCGGGAGCTCCCGCTTGGCCTCGGTCCGCTCGCTCATCGAACTTCCTCTTCCCAACAACCGTCCTCGGCCGGGAGCCCCCGAGCCGCCGGGGTGGCGTCACCGGTCGCCTCCACCGCCCGACCCTAGCGTGCGCCCGGGGCGGCTCAGGAGCGTTTGCCGGACTGCTCACCGACGTCGGGGTCATCCAGCGGGGACGGGGTCTCGTCGATCTTGGAGATCTGGTCGTCGTCCAGGCCCGCGTAGGGGTCGTCTCGCCGCTTGCGCCGGTCGTTGAGGAAGGCGAACAGCTCGGCCAACTCGAAGAGGAGCACCAGCGGCAAGGCCAGGGCGAGCATGGAGATCGGCTCGGCCGGGGTGATGACGGCCGCGACGAGGAACGAGACGAAGATGATGACGCGGCGCCACTTGGCGAGGGCCTCGTGCGGCAGGACCCCGGCGATGTTGAGCAGGACCACCAGCAGCGGCAGTACGAAGCCCACGCCGAACATGCCCATCATGATGAGCATGTAGTCCAGGTACTCGCCGATGGTGAGGAAGGGGTCCGCGTCCTCGGGCAGGAACCCGAAGAGCATGGTCAGCGCGTAGGAGGTGATGTAGTAGGCCAGGCCCGCGCCGACGGCGAACAGCAGGGCGGCGAACGGCGCGAAGATGTAGGCGTAGCGCTTCTCGCGGCCGTGCAGGGCCGGGGCGACGAAGGCCCACAGCTGGTACATCCAGAACGGCGCGGAGACGAGGGCGCCGACGAACAGCCAGACCTTGAAGGCGACGAAGAAGGCGTCGAAGGGGCCGGTGACGATGAGGGAGCAGTCTTCGGGGCCGCTCACCCGGGACTCCGGAAGGGAGCAGTAGGGCTCCACCAGGAAGTCCCACACCAGGTCGTAGACCAGGTAGCCGACCACGGCGCCCAGCGCGAGGGCGATCATCGCCTTCGTCAGACGGTTGCGCAGCTCGCGCAGGTGGTCCATGAGCGGCATCCGGGCCTCGGGGTCGGCAGCCCGGCGTCGTGCCCTCATCGTGCGGTCACTCTCTATCTCCTTCGGCCCGCGCCAGGGGGCGGCGGGACCTGTGGCCGGGGCCCTGCGGCGTCACGATGCACGGCGCACCGCGGGGCCCTGTGTCAGGTTCCGGCCGGTTCCGTGCTAGTTGCCGTAGGTGCGGTGCGTGGTCTCACCGGTCTCGCTGACGATGCGCTGGCCGGCGGGCAGCTGCGGGTAGCCGGGCTGCTGGGGCTGCTGCGGCTCCGCGGGCGCCTCCTGCTGCTGGGAGGCCTGCTGGTTCTGGGCGCCCTTGGCCTCGTCGGTCTCGTTCTCCTCGTCGATCAGGCCCTTGCTCTCGGCCTTGAGGATGCGCGCGCTGCGCCCCAGGGAGCGGGCCAGGTCCGGAAGCTTCTTGGCTCCGAATAGCAGCAGGGCCACAATCACCAGGATGGCGATGGTAGGTCCGTTCAACGGTCCCATGGTTCTACCTCTCTGTGGGGCGCGACCAAGCGCCTTCGATGGTACGCGCTTTCGGACGCGGGTCCATCATGCCCCCGCACCGCTTCGGCCGACGCGCTCACGCAGGTCAGCGTTACTCGTCCGGTACTCGCCCGACGCCCATGCCACCGTTTCCGACAGCACGCCCGCCGCGCGGCGCGCACGCAGCACGAGGACGCCGATGGCGACGAGTCCGGTCGCAACCGCACCGAACAGGACAGCGAGGACGATCACGCTTCAACCCTATCCCTTCAGACATGGACTGCACCTCGCCCCCGGGTGAACGTCTGGGCCTCACTCAGGCGACGAAGTGGTCTCGACCAATTTCTCAGAGGTTTGAGACGCGCCGTAGTGCTCCAGGGCCCGTCGGGCCTCGGCCCGCGCGTCCTCGGCGAGCGCCTCGGGAGCCACCACACGCCCCTGCGGTCCCAGACGCAACGCCAGTCGCACCACCCAGGTGGGAGCGGGGGTACGCAGAGTGGCGCGGATCCCTCCCCCCGGCAGTTCGGCCACGGACTCGCACACGTAGTCCTCGGTCACCCAGCGGGCGGTGGGCTCCAGTTCGAGGACGACCGCGGCATCGCGGTCCGAGCGCTGGAACACGCCGCCGGACAGGTCACGGCGGCCCACCCCCTCGGGCACCTGGGCCGCGTAGGGCAGCACGGTCAGCTCCAGGACCCGGTCCAGTCGGAACAGGCGCACGTCGCGGCGCAGGTGGCAGTAGCCCTCCAGGAAGGGGTAGCCGTCCTGGACCACCAGGCCCATGGGGTCCACGTCGCGTTCGGTGACCTGGTCGAGGTAGCCCGACAGGTAGCGCAGGTGCAGGCGCTGTCCCGACTCCAGGGCGTCGGCGCAGCGGCGCTGGGTCCGGGCGACCTCCTCGTCGCCCTCCAGGCGCACCTGGACCGAGTCGGCCAGGGACCCCAGTGCGGCTCCGGCGGCGGTGCGCAGCTTCTCGCTGACCCGCTTGAGCGCACCGACCTCCAGTCCCTCGGCCTCGGGCAGGGCTTGGAGCAGCGACAGGCCCACGACCAGGCTGGCCGCCTCGTCGGCGGTCAGGCGCAGCGGCTGGGCGAGGGTGTCGGCGTTGCCGATGATGATCTCGCCGGTCTCCTTGGCGGCGTCGAGGTCGACGTCGATGAGGTCGCCGGGGGTGTAGCCGGGAAGGCCGCACATCCACAGCAGGCGGAGGTCGGCGACCACCTGCTTCTCGCTGAGCCCGAAGTGCCGGGCCACCTCGTGCACGCGCACGTCCCGGCCCAGGGCGTAGGGGACCAGCATGAGCAGACGGCGCAGCTGGTCGGCCGAGCGCGGGCCGCGCGTGGGGGCCTCGGGGTCCTCGCCCGCGCCGGAGCCTCCGGGTGCGACGGCGGTGGAGGCGGCTTCGGCGGTGGCCGCCAGGTGGGCGGCCATGGCCTCGCGGGCCTCGACGGGTTCGACGATGACGGCGCGCGAGCCGAAGGAGGCCACGTTCCGCACGAGGTCGGGGGTGTCGGCGTAGGGGTAGGTGAGGGTGTCCCAGCCGCCGCCGGAGCTGTCGTGCTCGCCGGGGACCACGCGCAGGGCGCTGCGGCGCAGAGCATGCGCTGAGTCGGTGCGCACCCGCAGGACCGCGGTGCGCTCCGGCTCGGCCTTTTGCCCCGCGACCACCGAGCGCAGGTCGACGCCCTCGGGGACGACGATGTCGGGGCCCTCGCGCAGGATGGTCACCTCGCCGCGGATGCGGCCCAGGCGGAAGACCCTGCGGGCGTCGCGGAGGCGGTCGTGGCCGACCACGTACCAGTGGCCGCGCAGGTTGACGATGCCCCAGGGTTCGATCTCACGGGTCTCGGCCCTGGTCTGAGCGGGCTTGCGGTAGTCGAAGGAGACCGGGCGACGGTCGCGCACGGCCTGCCAGACGGGCCCGAAGGAGGGCTCGTCGGTGCGCATGGCCGGAGTGAGGCCGGGAGCGGCCTCAGTGTCGACGGGGACCCCCGCGGAGCGGAGCTTGAACAGGGCGTTGGCGGCGGCCTCGCCGAGGGAGGCGTGCCGCCAGGCGCGGGCGGCCAGGCCCAGGACGAGGGCCTCGTCGGGTAGGAGCTCGATCTCGGGCAGCTCGTAGTCGGAGCGGGAGATGCGGTAACCCTCCTCGCCGCTGACGGCGTCGCCGGTGCCGACCTGGATGGGGATACCGCTGTCGCGCAGTTCGCGCTTGTCGCGCTCGAACATCCGCTTGAAGGCGGACTCGGTCTCGGCCTCGGCGTAGCCGTGCACCGTCTTCCTGATCTCCTGCGCAGTCAGATGACGGCGCGTGGACAACAGACAGATGACGAGGTTCAGCTGTCGTTCCGTCTTCCTGCGCGACATCGTCCGCACCCTTCTCGCCTGTGGTGGATGGACCGGGCGGGGCGCGCTGGCGCGTCGCCCCGCGGCCGGTACAGCAACGACGGTACCGTGCCCAACATGATCCGGTGGCGCCGTGGCGAAGTCCGTCAGATCCTCCCCTCCTGGCCGGGGGCCGTACTGTGCGTGGTGGCGGTGGACCCCGTCGGCGACGGAAGGGACGGGCCCGATGGGAGCGGGCCGGTGACGTGTCGCGCGCTGGCCTACACCGACCTGGTGGGCTCCCCCGAGGCGGGCGACACCGTGCTGCTCAACACCGGTGCCCTGGACCTGGGCCTGGGGACCGGCGGGTACGCGCTGGTCGTGGCTGTTCCGGACCGGCTGCCCGCCGACCGGGAGGGACCCGGGCACCTGGTCAAGGCCAGGTACACGCCGTTGCAGGCGACCGTTCTGGGCGCCGACGAGCAGGGGTCCCCCCACCACGAGGCACTGCGCTCGGCCGAGGGCGTGGACGGCATGCCGGTGGTGGTGGCCGACCTGCACTCGTCGCTGCCCGCCGTGGTGGCGGGGGTTCGCGCGCGGCGGCCCGGAGCGCGGATCGTCAACGTGATGCTGGACGGTGGTGCGCTGCCCGCGGCGTTCTCGCGCCTGGTGGGCGAACTGCGTGAGGAGGGTCTGCTGGCGGGGTGTGTGACCACGGGCCAGTCCTTCGGCGGCGATCTGGAGGCGGTGACCGTGCACTCGGGGCTGCTGGCGGCCCGGCACGTGATGGACGCGGACGTGGCGGTGGTGTGCCAGGGACCGGGCAACCTGGGCACCGGAACGCCGTGGGGGTTCTCGGGGGTCTCGTGCGGTGAGGCGGTCAACGCGGCGGCGGTGCTGGGAGGGCGTCCGGTGGCATCGCTGCGGGTGAGTGAGGCCGACGCGCGCGAGCGGCACCACGGGGTCTCACACCACAGCCTGACCGCCTACGGGAAGGTGGCGCTGGCCCGGGCCCAAGTGGTGGTGCCGCTGCTTCCGGGGGCGTTCGGTGAGCGCGTGCGCGCCCAGGCCGGGGCACTGGGCGACCGGCACGAACTCGTACGGGTGGGCGTCGACGGCCTGGAGGAGGCGGTGCGGGCGCTGCCGGTGAGGGTCTCGACGATGGGCCGCGGGTTGGAGAAGGACCGCGCCGCGTTTCTGAGCGCCGCTGCGGCGGGTCGCCACGCGGCCGAACTGCGGTAGCCGCTCCCGTTCCCTCCGGGACGGGACGGGACGGGGCGTCGGGCCTCGGATCCTGCCTCAGCGCTGGTCAGCAGGGCTGGGATCACCCGTCATGACACCGGGCGCGAGACCAGGGTCCACCGTCTCAGAGGGCTCCGGGGACTCCGAGGAGTTTCTGGACGCGGGCACCGCCTTGCTCACCGCGTCCTGCGTCTGTCCGGGTACGGGCGACCGGCGAGTGGCCGCCAGCATGTGCGGCGAGGGCACGTCGAAGAAGGCACCCGAACGGAACATGGCCAGCGACGTCGGCTCCGCCCGCACCCCCTCGTCCACTCGCAAGGCCTCGGGCACGAACACCGTCCCGTCCCCGCAGGTGATCCCCCACCTGCGCCCCTCTCCCGCCGCCACCACCTGACCGGGCGCCCCTCCGGGGACCCGGTCGATCAGCCGTCCCGCGCACAGTGTGATCCGCGCGCCGCCGAACATCGCGAACGCCCCCGGGTAGGGGTCGGCGAGCGCGCGCACCATCCGGTCCACGTCGCTTCCGGAGGCGGTGAGGTCGAGCTGGCCGTCGCTGGGGCGCCGGCGCGGCCACACCGAGGCGTGGCCGGTCTGCGGACGCCGGGGGGCGGTGCCCTCCAGGAGACCGTCCATGTGCCGTGCGAGCAGTTCCGACTGCAACTGGCCAACGCGTTCGTACAGGCCGGTGGCTGTGGCGTCGGGCGCCACGTCGAACCAGGCCTGGTCGACGATGTCGCCGGTGCCCGTCTCGCCTCCCAGGTGGAGGAGGGTGACGGCGCTGGAGCGCATGTCCCGCAGGATGGTCCACGGGATGGGCGCCCAACCGCGCCCGACCGGCAACGGAGCGGGGTGCAGGCCGATCCCGCCCAGCGGCAGGGCGGACAGGGCCCGGCCGTGGACCGGCTGCGACCAGCCCGCGACGACCATCAGGTCCACGCCGTGCTCCGAGAGGGCCTCGCGCACCTCAGCGGAGCCCAGGTCGGCCGCGCGCAGGTGCGGCAGGTCGTGTTGGCGCGCGACGGCCTCGTAGTCGAGGTAGCCGGAACAGTGCGCGAGTTCGGCCGGGTAGGACACCACCAGGCTCGGTGGGCGCCCCTGTGCGCAGAGCTCCTCCAGCGCCGGAACACCAAGGCTCAGTCCGGACGCGTAGCAGTAGCGCCGCCGGTCTGACATCAGCTCCCCCTCGCCTGTCCAACGATCCTCCGACTCTACGTACCCCGGCGCCGATGTCCGTGAGTCCGGGAGAGGTCTGCGTGTCAGAGTCGGGCGAACATCCCGCCACCCGGCGATCCGCACGCGCGGGCCCGGACGCGGGCGGGAGCCGGGGCGATCCGCGCACCGCGGTGGTCAGGAGTGGTGGAAGGCCCGCGAAAGCCCCCACGGGAGACGATCCCGCGGGGGCTTTCGTACGCTCAGGCGCTCGGAGACGTGGGAGCGGGTTACTCCTCGCCCTCGCCACCGTCCTCGGGCGTGTCGGCCTCCTCCTCGGTGGAGCCCTCACCCTCCGTGTCCTCGGCGCCCTCCTCGCCTGCGGCGCCCTCCTCGGGCTCGGCCGGCGGCGGGTTGTCGTAGGCGCCCAGGACGTCGATGACGAAGACCAGCGTCCCCGCGGGGGCGCCCATGGCCTCCTCCTCGGTCTCGCCATAGGCCATGTCACTGGGCACGACCATCAGCAGGCGGCTGCCGACCGGCTGGCCGACGATGCCCTCGTCCCAGCCCTCGATGACCGCGCCCGCACCGACCGTGGTGTCGAACGGATCGCCGCCGCGGCTCCACGTGGAGTCGAACACCGGGTGGTCGCCGTTCTCGTCGGCCTCCCAGCGCATACCGGTGTACTGGACGATGACCTGCTGGCCCTCCTCCACATCGTCGCCGCGGCCCTCGATGAGCGGGAGGACCTCCAGCTCCTCGGGCGGATCGGTGTCCGGGATCTCGATGTCGGGCTCGCTGTGTCCATCCTGAGAAACCTCGGGCAGACCGTCGCCGCCGTTGGTGTCCTGCTCCCCGGGCACGACCGAGCCCTTGTTGAAGCGGTCCATCAGATCGATGACCAGGACGCTGGCGCCCTCCTGGGCGGGCTGGCCGGACGCCTCGGCCTGCTGCTTCTCCTCCTCGGTCAGCGGCGGGAAGACGTACACCGCCCGGCTGCCGATGGGCTGGTTGACCAGTACGTCGCCGATCTGCTCGGGCATCTGCTCCATACGGATCAGGTCAGGAGCGCCGGACTCGTAGCTGGACTGCCCTTCGACGGCCTCGCCCTCAGCGGGAGCAGTCCACTGGTACTGGATGACGTTGGCGATCAGGAGGTCGTCGGCGCGCACCAGCTCGTCCTCGCCCGACCCCTCGCTGACGATGCCTGAAAGCTCCTCCTCGGGAGGCTCGGCATCGGGGAAAGCGACCTCTGGTTCCTCACCGACTGGGCCGGTGACGGTGGGAATCCGTGAGTCGAGCTGTTCCTCCCCCATACGCAGGAAGGCGGGAGTACGCCACTCCTCGGGAATGTTCGCGCAGCTTGAGACCGCCAGGGCAATGGCGGTCAGCGGCACCGCGAGGGCGGCAGCGCGTCGGTGCATGAGTCACAACCTCTGATTTCCGGCTTAGGACACGGTCACACTACCGAAAAGAAAGGCCGTAACCACCCCCCGGAACGTCACGAACACCGCGACCCCGCCACAGGAGGCCTTTTCGACTTCGACCGTATGGCGGGGCCCGGAGGATCACATCCCGGCGATGAGCTTCTCCACCCGCTCGTCCACCGACTTGAAGGGGTCCTTGCACAGCACGGTGCGCTGTGCCTGGTCGTTGAGCTTCAGGTGCACCCAGTCCACCGTGAAATCGCGGCGCTGTTCCTGGGCTCGGCGGATGAACTCGCCGCGCAGACGGGCCCGTGTGGTCTGCGGAGGCACCGACTTGGCCTCGAAGATCTTCAGGTCTCCGATCACCCGGTCCATCTGGCCGCGGTTCTGCATCAGGTAGAATAGTCCGCGGTCGCGGTGGATGTCGTGGTAGGTCAGGTCGAGCTGGGCCACCCTCGGCGAGGACAGGGACAGGTCGTGCTTTTCCCGGTAGCGCTCCAGCAGCAGGTACTTGGCGACCCAGTCGATCTCCCGGGAGACGGTTTCCAGGTTCTGTGTCTCGACCGCCTCCAGGGTGCGCTGCCACAGGTCCAGGATGCGCTTGCCGGTGGCGTCGGTGCCGTGCCGGTCGACGTAGCTCTGTACCTTGTCCAGGTACTCGCGTTGGATCTCCAGCGCGCTGGCCTCGCGTCCGTTGGCCAGGCGCACCTTGCGGCGGCCGGTCATGTCGTGGCTGACCTCGCGGATGGCCCGGATGGGGTTCTCCAGCGTGTAGTCGCGCATGACCACACCAGCCTCGATCATCCGCAGCACCAGGTCGGTCGAGCCCAGCTTGAGCAGGGACGTGGTCTCGCTCATGTTGGAGTCGCCGACGATGACGTGCAGGCGTCGGAAACGTTCGGCGTCGGCGTGGGGCTCGTCGCGGGTGTTGATGATGGGGCGCGAGCGCGTGGTGGCCGAGGAGACGCCCTCCCAGATGTGTTCGGCGCGCTGGCTGACACAGAACAGGGCCCCTCGGGGGGTCTGTAGGACCTTTCCCGCGCCGCAGACGATCTGGCGGGTGACCAGGAAGGGGATGAGCACGTCGGCCAGGCGGCCGAACTCGCCGTGCCGCCCGACGAGGTAGTTCTCGTGGCAGCCGTAGGAGTTGCCCGCCGAGTCGGTGTTGTTCTTGAACAGGTAGATGTCCCCGGCGATGCCCTCCTCGTGCAGGCGCTGCTCGGCATCGACCTGTAGCCCCTCCAGGATGCGCTCACCGGCCTTGTCGTGGGCCACCAGGTCCGCGAGGTTGTCGCACTCGGGGGTGGCGTACTCGGGGTGGCTGCCCACGTCGAGGTACAGACGGGCGCCGTTGCGCAGGAACACGTTGCTGCTGCGCCCCCAGGAGACCACCCTGCGGAAGAGATAGCGGGCGACCTCGTCGGGGGACAGGCGGCGCTGCCCCCGGAAGGTACACGTGACCCCGTATTCGTTCTCCAGTCCGAAGATCCGTCGTTCCACGCGGCCTCACCAACTTCCTGTCACCGGGCGCGGACGACGGGGCCTCGCCGTCCGCACCCGCCCGTCCGGTGTGGCGTCCCGGGACGCCACACCGGAATCATCGTTTCCAGGTCACTCGTCGGCCTCGTCCGCGGTGGCCGTACCGGAGGCCTCTCCGGAAGCCTCACTGCCGGAGGCGGCATGCCCGTTGGCCTTGCCCTCCTCGATGAGCCTGGTCAGGCGCCGGCCGTGGACGCGGCGGAACTTGCGGTGCTCCCTGGACCGCTCCAGGATGGCGACCTCCAGGTTGGCGGCCTCCAGTTCGCGTTCCTCACCGTTCTCCCGGGCCAGGGCGTGGGTGGCCGTGTTGAGGGCTGCGCTGAGGGAGGCGTCGGCTGAGAACCGGTCCTTGAGCACGTTCGACACGTGCTCGGAGGAACCGCCCACGGCCACGCATCCCTGCTCGTCCACGATGGATCCGTCGAAGGTGATGCGGTAGATCTCGTCCCCGTCGGATACGTCGCCGACCTCGGCGACGACGATCTCCACCTCCCAGGGCTTGAGGCTCTCGCTGAAGACGGTGCCCAGGGTCTGGGCGTAGATGTTGGCGAGCTGGCGCCCGTTGACGTCGCGGCGGTCGTACTGGTATCCGCGAACATCGGCGAAGCGCACGCCCATCAGGCGTAGGTTCTCGAACTCGGGATAGCGTCCGACGGCGGCGAAGCCGATGCGGTCGTAGAGCTCACTGATCTTGTGCAGGGTGCGGGACATGTTGTCCGCCACCATGAGGATGCCGCCCTCGTACTGCAGGACGACGGCGCTGCGGCCGCGCGCGATGCCCTTGCGCGCGTAGTCCGCCTTGTCCTTCATCTGCTGTTCGGGGGCGACGTAGAACGGCATCGACACCGCGGATCGTTTCCTTACCTAGTCGGGAGATGTCTGGTGTGGGGACGGGGCCTCTCAGCCCAGCGGGGCCGTGGGGCCGTCGGGGTTGGCCGCGCGTCCCTCCACCACCTCGGTCGCCAGGCGCGCGACCTCCTCGGTGGGCATGCGGCGGTGGCCGTCCTCGGTGATGACGTCGACGAGGGGGAAGATCTTGCGGTGCAGGTCGGGTCCACCAGTGGCGGAATCGTCGTCGGCGGCGTCGTAGAGGGCCTCCAGGGCGACCTTGACGGCATCGGTCTGGTCGAGGTCCTCGCGGTAGAGCTTCTTGACCGAGCCCCTGGCGAAGACCGACCCGGACCCGATGGAGTGGTACCGGTGCTCCTCGTAGCGACCGCCGACGGCGTCATAGCTGAACACGCGGCCCTGTTCGGTGTTCTCGTCGTAGCCGACCAGGATCGGGACGACGACGAAGCCCTGCATGGCCATGCCCAGGTTTCCACGGACCATCTGGGCGAGCTTGTTCGCCTTACCTTCGAGGGAGAGCGAACGGCCCTCCATCTTCTCGTAGTGCTCCAGCTCCACCTGGTAGAGGCGGGCCAGCTCGATACCGATCCCGGCCGAACCGGCGATGGCGACCGCGGAGAACTCGTCGGTGCGAAAGACCTTTTCCATATCGCGGTTGGCGATGACGTTACCCTGCGTAGCCCGGCGGTCGCCGGCCAACAGCACGCCCCCGGGAAAGGTCAGGGCGACGATGGTCGTGGCGTCGGGGGTGAGGTGCTCGGTCCCGCCACCCTGGGGCAGCTCGTGTCCGGGCAGCATCTCGGGCCTGACCGAACTGAGAAACTCGGTGAAGGACGAGGTTCCCGCACTCATGAAAGCGGCAGGCAACCGTCCGCCCTCGAACCCTTCGAACACGCGACTCCCTCCACTCGCGCCCCACCCCGGTGTTGGGGGCGGGTGGGGCGCCTTTTGTCCTTGTTTTCGGTGGCCGGGCTGTGACCGGCCGTTGGAACTGACCCTAGTCCTGCGCGTGGCGGGGCTGACCGTGCTGGAGTGCGCTGTCAGCGAACCGCCGCCGGAGGCTACTGGCCGCCCTTCTGCACGAACTGCCGGACGAAGTCCTCGGCGTTGTTCTCCAGCACGTCGTCGATCTCGTCGAGGATGTCGTCGACGTCCTCGTCCACCTGGTCCTTGCGCTCCTGGACATCAGCCGAGGCCTCGGTCTTCTCGACCTCCTCATCGCGGCGCGAAGTGTGCTTCTGACCGCCGGTATCCTTCGTCGCCATAGCCTGTTACCTCCCTTTCGGGATCCCCGTTCGGGGCTCTCGCCCTTATCTTGGCCCAACACCGGGCGGCTCAACCCCCTTCCCGGGGCCCGATACCCGCTAGTTACCTTGGATCGTCCCGTGTGCCAGCGCACGTGCTCGTACGTGTGCCGACCACGCCCCGGGCGTGTCACCAGAACTGTGCGGAAAGAGCCGGCAAGGCGGCCGCTTCGGCCGTTCCGCCAGGGCTCCCGCCACGGCCGCCCGCCGCCTCCCGACCGTTCCGGCCGGATCCGTTCACCCTTCGAACAGGGTGACCAACGGGCCACCGCTCCTACCTTCGGAGTCGTATACGTGTGTCCGTCCCGTCACGGACGGCATCCGGCACCGGTGACCGCATCCGGCCACGCAGCACCCCTTGCGTTACCCACGAGCTCCTAGCCGGAAAACAAATCCTCCCAAAACCCCAAGGTCAGACACACCATCACCATACGTCACATAACTAAATACAACCTGTCATCCCATAACCCTGTCATCCCTTGAATGGGTTATCAGTTGTATGCCCTTCCACTCGCCACGATGCGCACTTATGGTGTGTGATCGTTTACCGAGTGTCTTGGCGACAGGAGGCCCGGTGAACGGTCCGGGGAACTCCGCCTCATCACGTGGACTCCCCGACACGTGGGGTCCGACGTCCTCGCCGGCGGGCGTCGGGCCCCGCAACCCCCATCCACACCCCCAAGGAGAGTAGGGATCTATGCGACCCTCCCCCGCCATCTCCGCGATCGGCACCGGCGCGTTGGCGTTCGGCCTGGCGTTCTCCGTGACGCCGGGCGCGAGCGCCGCGACCGTCCCGGCCGAACCCGCCGCCAACGGCGAGGCCGCGACGATGCTGGAGGCGCTTGAGAGGGATCTCGGCCTCACCCCGTTCGGGGCCGAGGAGCTTCTCAACGCCCAGGCCGACGCACTCGAAGCCGACACCGAGGCCGCCGAGGCCGCGGGAGACGCCTACGGCGGCTCCCTGTTCGACACCGAGACGCTCGAACTCACCGTGCTGGTGACCGACGCCTCGGCCGTCGACGCGGTCGAGGCCGCCGGCGCCGAGGCCACCGTCGTCTCCCACGGCACCGACGGACTGGCCGAGATCGTCGAGGAGCTCAACGAGACCGGCGGCCGGGAAGGGGTCGTCGGCTGGTACCCGGACGTGGCCAGCGACACCGTCGTGATCCAGGTCGCCGAAGGCGCCAGCGCCGACGGCCTCGTCGAGGCCGCGAACGTGGACCCCTCCGCCGTCCAGGTGGAGGAGACCGGTGAGACGCCCCGTCTGTACGCCGACATCGTCGGCGGCGAGGCGTACTACATGGGCGGCGGACGCTGCTCGGTCGGCTTCCCCGTGACCGACGGCTCCGGCGCGGGCGGTTTCGTGACGGCGGGCCACTGCGGCACCGTCGGCACCTCCGCCCAGAGCTCCGACGGCAGCGGTTCCGGCACGTTCGACCAGTCCGTCTTCCCCGGCAACGACGGCGCCTTCGTGGCGGCCACCTCCAACTGGAACGTGACCAACCTGGTCAGCCGGTACGGCTCCGGCGACCCGCAGGCCGTGTCCGGCTCCGCCCAGGCGCCGGCGGGCTCGGCGGTGTGCCGTTCCGGTTCCACCACCGGCTGGCACTGCGGGACCATCCAGGCCCGCGGCCAGACGGTGAGCTACCCCCAGGGCACGGTGCGGGACCTGACCCGGACCGACGTGTGCGCCGAACCCGGTGACTCCGGCGGCTCGTTCATCTCCGGCGACCAGGCCCAGGGCGTCACCTCCGGTGGCTCCGGCAACTGCTCCTCCGGCGGCACGACCTACTACCAGGAGGTCAACCCGATGCTGAACACGTGGGGCCTGTCCCTCGTGACCGGCTGACCCGGATCCGCCCCCTTCACGGCGTCCCCGTCCACTCCTGTGGGCGGGGACGTCCGTATTTCCAGGGGCTTGGCTTCCCAGGGGCCTTGGCTGGGGCCCTTCCCAGGGGTCCGTGACCTCCGAAGTTACGTCCATGTAGCCGGGCGATCACGGATGGCACCCGGTACCAGTGTCCGAATCCGGCCACACAGCACCCCTTGCCCCAAGGAATCAACTTTGGTCCGTGATCATCCGAATGCGAAGACCACAAGGTCGCACGGGCGGCGACTACGCGTAGCCATCATGAAACGAGGGGTCATAGGACCATCCCTTGTCCTTCTGAATGGATTTACACCAAGAGGGTCTTTTCACCGTCAAAGTGTGCACTTATGGTTGGGAATCGTTTACCGGATGTATCGGTGAACTTCGGGAGTCGGACCAACTCCGACCTCCGAAAGGGGCTTTTAGCTCCCACAGGAACGGAAGCCCCGAATCCCCCGTCAATCCCCCTGGAGAGTAGGGACATGAGACCCTCCCCCGTTATCTCCGCCGTCGGCACAGGAGCACTGGCCTTCGGCTTGGCACTGTCCATGGCCCCGGGAGCCCTCGCGGCGACCGGACCCGCCGCACCCCAAGGCCCCGTCGCCGACGACAACGCGTCCAGCATGGCTGAGGCGCTCGAGCGGGACCTCGACCTGGCCCCGCTCGAGGCCGAGACGCTCCTCGAGGCGCAGGAAGCGGCCATCGAGACCGACACCGAGGCCACCGAGGCCGCGGGAGACGCCTACGGCGGCTCCCTGTTCGACACCGACACCCAGGAGCTCACCGTCCTGGTGACCGACACCTCGGTGGTCGACGAGGTCGAGGCCGCCGGCGCCGAGGCCACCGTCGTCTCCTACGGAACCGACGGACTGGCCGAGGTCGTGGAGGACCTCAACGAGGCCAAGGCCCAGAAGAACGTCCTCGGCTGGTACCCGGACGTGGCCAGCGACACCGTCGTGGTCGAGGTGCTGGAGGGCTCCGGCGCCGACGTCGACGCCCTGCTCGCCGACGCCGGTGTGGACGCCTCCGCCGTCCAGGTGGAGGAGACCAGCGAGTCTCCCGAGGTCTACGCCGACATCGTCGGCGGCGTGGCCTACTACATCGGCTCCGGCAGCCGCTGCTCCGTCGGCTTCCCGGCGACCAACAGCTCCGGCCAGCCCGGTTTCGTCACCGCCGGCCACTGCGGCAGCGTCGGTTCCAGCGTCACCATCGGCAACGGCAACGGCACCTTCGAGCGGTCGGTCTTCCCCGGCAACGACGCCGCCTTCGTGCGGGGCACCTCCAACTTCACCCTGCACAACCTGGTCTCCCGCTACAACGGCGGCTACCAGTCGGTGACCGGCACCAGCCAGGCCCCGGTCGGCTCCGCGGTGTGCCGCTCCGGTTCCACCACCGGCTGGCACTGCGGCACCATCCAGGCCCGCAACCAGACCGTGCGCTACCCCCAGGGCACGGTCTACTCGCTCACCCGCACCAGCGTGTGCGCTGAGCCCGGTGACTCCGGCGGCTCGTTCATCTCCGGTTCGCAGGCGCAGGGCGTCACCTCCGGTGGCTCCGGCAACTGCTCCTCCGGCGGCACGACCTACTACCAGGAGGTCAACCCGATGGAGAACTCCTGGGGCGTGAACATCCGCACCAGCTGACCCCGCCCCCACCCATCCCCCTCACCGTCCCCCGTCCGCGCGCAGGCGCGGGCGGGGGACGCCCGCTGTGTACGGGGCAGGAGCCGGGCCGGGCCCGCAGCCGCGCGGTAAGCTGGCCCCGGGCGGCCCGGAAGAGCACGGCCTGCCGCGCCCCGGGGTGTCCAGCGTGCGGAATCCCGTCCCACCACGTCCTGTGAACCCGGGGTGTCCGTGCACACGCCGTGGGCCGCCCGGCCGTGCGAGACACAGCGCCCCAGGCGCCACCCGACCCCCAGGAGAGCATGAGATGGGCGGCCCCTACCGGTTCGCGAAGAGTTCGGACGACGCCGAGCCGCACCGCGACGGCACGCCGAAGAGCCCGGGCCGGTCCACGGCTCGCGTCCTGCTGTGGGTGCTCCTGCTCCTGTGCGTGGCGGGCAACGGGGTCACTTCCCTCGGAGGCTTCCACCCGCTGATCAGCTCGGTGTTCGGCCTGGCGGCCATCGCATGCATCGTCCTGTTGGTCGTCCACCACCTGCGTCACCGCAGATAACCGACGCACCGCCGCCGATGGTGCGGCCCCCGAGTCACTCCTGGACGCCGGTCGCCTCCACCGCGGGGGTGCGCAGGGCCAGGCGCACGGGGAGCATGACCGAGAGCGTGCCCAGCACCGCGGTCACGGCGACCACACCCGCGTACACCAGCGGGGAGCCCGCCGGGACGGGGGTGCCCAAGAGGGACATGCTCAGCACCGCCAGCGGCGGCACGGCCACGAGCGTGCCCAGCAGGACGGCGAGCACGACGAGCACCGACACCTCCCAGCGCATGGCCCGCAGCACCTGGCCGCGGGTCGTGCCGATCAGCCGCAGCAGGGCGAACTCACGGGAACGGGCGACCGTGGACATCACCAGGTTGTTGACCACGGCGACCGCGATGTAGCCCAAGATCACCGCCAGCCCCGTGAGGTTGACCCAGGCCGCCAGATCGGCCTCAGCCCGGGTCTGGTCGGCGAACCCGTCCCGGTCGGTGACCGACAGCGTCGGATACCGCTCGGCGAACCCCTCCAGAGCCGTGACCAGCTCCTCCTCGGAGGTGTCATCTCCCGCGCCCACCAGGACCTGGGACGGCGGACCCGCGTGCCCCTCCAGCACCTCGTGGGGGACCATCGCCCCGCCCAGCCCCAGTCCGCGCTCATAGGTCGCCACCAGCCGCAGCGGGGCCTCGGAGCCATCGCCCAGGTGCACGTCCAGCTCGTCTCCGACGCCCACGCCGATCAGGTCCGCACCTGAGCGCTCCAGCGCGATCACCTGGCCCGAGAGGTCGGCCAGATCGCCGTCCACGACCCCGGGATCCAGGGTGTCGGCCAGCCCCGCGGCGGGCACCCCGCGCGTCGAGAAGCCCGCCTGTCCGGGTTCGCCGAGCACCTCGTAGGGCACGAACAGCCGTGTCTCCCGCAGCGGCGTGACCGCGCCCGTCTCGGGCAGGTCGGACAGTCGCCCCACGACCTCCTCGCCCACGCCTCCGGAGCCGGTGTCGACCACCACGGCGTCAGCGTTCACCCCTTCCTCCACCTGGGCGGCGACCGCGCCGGCCAGCACCGGCTGGGTGTAGACCATCGTCAGGGTGAAGCCGACGGCGAGCACCAGCGGAGTGATGACGACGCCCAGACGGCGTAGATCGGCCATACTGGCCTCCGCCGCGAGGAAGCCGCTGACCCTGATCTTGCGCAGCGGACGCACCAGGGCCGTGACCAGCGGTCGCAGCAGCACCGGGCCGAGCAGGGCCACCGCGATCACCAACAGCAGGGCCGCGCTCCCGGTCCCGGCCGCCCCGGCGTCGTTGCGCAGGGCGATCGGGGTCATCGCCGCGCTGATCCCGAGGACCAGGCAGACCATCCCTGCGGTGCCCCGCCAGCGGGCCGGGGCGCGGGGGGCGACCGCGGACTCGCGTACCGCCTCCACCGGATTGACCCGGGCCGGGCGCAGTGCCGCGGCCAGGCCCGCGACCACCGCGGTCAGCACGGTCAACAGGACCGCCCCGAGGAAGGGCAGCGGACCGAACACCAGCGGCAGGTCGGCGGGGACCACTCCGAGTCGGGCGAAGGCCATGCGCAGCACTTGGGCGACCAGGGCACCGAGTACACAACCGGGGACCCCGGCGACCAGGGACAGCAGCAGGGCCTCGGAGCCGACCATGCGCAGGATCTGTCCGGGGGTGGAGCCGATGGCGCGCAGGACCGCCAGCTCCCTGCGGCGGGTGCTGATGGACAGGGCCAGGGTGCCCGACACCACGAACAGGGCGATCAGGACCGCCAGCCCCCCGAACGAGGTGGCGATCAGCAGCAGGAGTCCGCGCGCGTCGCCGACGTCGCGGAACTCGATCCGGTTCACGGAGGCGCCGGTGTGGAGTGAGACCGGTGTGCCGCCCGCGGCGTCCTCCAGTGCTGCGGTGAGCCGGTCCGGGGCCACCCCGTCGGCCGCGACGGCCCCGATCGCGTCGAAGGCATCGGGGTCGGCGGACAAGCGTGCCGCCTCGTCGGGGTGGAGGAACACCACGCCCTGTCGGGCACTCTCGGCGTCGTCGTGCGCGGCCAGGCCGCTCACCCGGTACTCGGCGGGTTCGGCGGCGCTGGTGATCCGTACCGTGTCCCCGGCGGCCACGCCGAGGGCGGCGGCCACATCGCCTGCCAGCACCACCTCCGCGGCGTCCTGGGGGTGCGAGCCCTCCGTCAGGGTGAAGGGGCCCAAGGGGGCGGTGTCCCACCCGTGCCCGGTGACCGGCACCGGGGACGCACCGTCCGTGTCCCCGACCGCGAGGGTCAGGTGGTGGTCACCGACCGCCAACTCCACCTCGTCCAGCGCGCCGAACGCCTCCACCAGGTCGGCGGGCAGGCGGACGGTCTCGGGGAGGCGTTCAGCGGTGGCGAAGTCGCCGCCGGGCGGCCGGAGCGTCTGTTCTCCGCCCGCCACCGCGTCCGCGGCCGCGTACCGGTGGGGGTCCACCGACGAACGCAGGCCGGACTCGACCAGCACACCGGAGGCGGCGATCAGCGCGGTGCCGCACAGAAGGGAGACGAACGCCCCGGCGAAGGAGCCCTTGCGGGCGCGCAGGGTCTTCCATGCGATATCGAGCATGGGTCAGCTCTCCCCCAGACGGCTCATCCGCTCGGCCACGGCCGCGGGGGACGGGGCGTCGAGCGAGTCCACGAGCCGTCCGTCCGCGAGGAAGAGCACGGTCTGCGCGTAGGAGGCGGCCACGGGGTCGTGGGTGACCATGAGAACGGTCTGGCCCAAGGCGGCGACGGTGTCCCGCAGCAGGGCGAGGACCTGGGCGCCGGTGCGCGAGTCCAAGGCGCCGGTGGGCTCGTCCGCCATCACCAGGTCGGGGCGGTTGATGAGGGCGCGGGCGATGGCCACGCGCTGCTGCTGGCCCCCGGACAGTTCGGCGGGGCGGTGGTGCAGGCGCCCGGCGATCCCGACCTGCTCCACGACCTGTTCGGCCCAGGCCGGATCGACGGCGGTTCCGCTCAGCCGGAGCGGCATGGTGATGTTGTCCTCCACGGTGAGCGCGGACAACAGGTTGTAGGCCTGGAAGACGAACCCGACCCGTTCCCGGCGCAGCCGGGTGAGCTGGTTCTCCGACATCCCCGAGAGGCTGGTCCGGCCCAGCCACACCTCGCCGCCGGTGGGCCGGTCCAGTCCCGCGGCACAGTGCAGGAACGTGCTCTTGCCCGACCCCGACGGCCCCATCACCGCGGTGAAGCTGCCTTTGGCGAGCTCCACGGAAACACCCTGGAGAGCCGTCACCTTTCCAGCACCGGAATCATAGGTCCGGTGGACTTCGCTCATTCTGAGCGCGGGAGCGGGTTCCTCCGTCCCGGCCGTTCCGTAACCGACATTCGGATCCGCAGACCTTCGCCCGAACACATAAACTCCTTTGGCGGCTCTCCAGAGAATGCTGCCATCGCAACTGAATCGCCCGCTCTTCCTCTTCGGGCCGCCTGGGAGCAATTGCTCGTCACATGAGGGGGACCGACCGAGCGACCGTCACACCCTACTGGGTCCGGTGTTCGGCAGCGTCCGCTGCACCGTGCTTCCCGGGGCACTCCAAGCGGCCTTCCGCTCGCACACGGCGATGGTCGTGATCCGCATCGGTGTTCTGACAAGCACGGCTGGCAGGTGAACTGCGCGGGAATACCGAAAGAGGCTCCCGACCGTTCGGCGGGCACCTGAAAAGCAATACCGGGAAAGACGCCGACACGTGCCCGATGCCGAGGTCGTGCCTTCGGTGTGAGTGACCATGCCCCGGTAGGAGTCCAGACTGGTGAGCGGCACAGAACGGTGTGACTCCACGTGTAGGAGTACACCATGAGCCACGGGAAGCAGACCGCTAGGGATACCGCCCGGCCGAGCGAGGAGCTGGCCGCTGAGCTGACGGCCGAAGCCGGTGGCGTGGACACGGCCGGCCTCGAAAACGCCGCCGAGCTGGCCTTGACGGCTTTCTGCTGGTGGCGCGCCGACATCCCGCAGGAAGTATGCGAGGTCTACTGGCGCGACGTGCACGGGATCATGCTCGCCCGCGTTCCGGGCATGTGGCAGTGCCGGCAGCTGCGCCTCGCGGCCAACCGTCCCGGCCTCTGGCCGGCGGTCCGGGGCGTCTCGTTCGATGCGCCGGACGCGGCTCAGCCCCAGGGCATGGGGCACGGGCTCTTCCTTTCCGAGGCCGTCCTTGCCGCGTTCGGCGGCAACCCGATCGCCGGGGAGGCCATTCCCAAGCACGCACACGACTTCATCGGCCGCATCGGTGCCCAGTTGTCGCCTCCCGGTAGTGGCCGCACGCTTGTCGACCGCGTCAACGATCCCGCTGTGCAGGGCCCTCCCCCCGTACCGACCTTCGTGCTCGGCTTCGTCCCAAGAGCCGGAGCCGCGTCCGCCGAGGTGTTCCACCACTGCCTGACCGAGCACGTTGCGCGCCCGTGGAGTGAACATCCGGACGTCATGCGTCTGCGCGTTGAGCCGCTTCCCCCCTACGACCACTCGGTGATGGGCTCGCCCGGTGTGGCGCGCCAATGGCCGAACGACGAGACCTATCTCGGCTGGATCGAACTGGCGGTGCGTACCGAGGGCGCGGTCGTCGATCTCCTGGCGGGCGCGGACACCGGCGAACTCGCCGAACAGGTGGGGGCCGTCCACACCTATCCGGTCCGCGAGGTCTACACGATCATCTCCGCGGGACGACCGACCGAGGTCGGCCTGCGCGGCCATCCGGCGGTGCGGACGATCATCGCCGCGGGCGTGGTCTATCAGCGCGATGAGGCCATCCTGAAAACCCTCTTCGGCGATGCCGTGCACGGGCTGGACCAGCTCAGGCGGCGAACCTGATCCGCGTCATCCCGTGTCGGTGTCCCGGGGGCGGTACACGGCCGCAGCGGCACGGGCGCGTGCCGGGGCGCTGCGGGACCTCCACCGAGGTATCGGTGGTCCCGGTTCGGAGCGAGCCGGGACCGGTGCGAGACGAACGCGATGCCGCGGACGCGCTTCAGGCGGTCCGGTGCGCGGTCCGCCCGTCCAGGACGGTCATCCACGCGGACACCTCACGCAAGCGCTCCTTCGGCAGAGCCTCGATATCGCCGTCCAGGACCACCAGGTCGGCCAGGTAACCGGGACGCAGAGCGCCCAGGCGGTCCTCCACGCCCAACGCGTGCGCGGCGTCCAGGGTGTGGGCGCGCAGGGCCTCATGCAGGGTGACGGCCTGGTCCTCGCCGATCGGCCCGCCCTCGCGTGTGGTGCGGCACACCGCGTTGGCGACGGTGTCCATCGGACGCAGGCTGGAGACGAAGGAGTCGCTGGAGAGTACCGGGCGCAGTCCCAGGTCGATCTCCTCGCGCATGGGCTGGAGCCGGTGGGCCCGCTCACCCAGGCGGCGCACGAAGTCGCCGCCGCTGTCGTGGAGGAAGTTGGGCTGGTTGACGGGGATGACCCCGTAGTCGGTGAAGCGCTTGGTCTGCTCGGGAGTGGGGTAGCCGCAGTGCTCCACGCGCGGGCGCGGGTCGGGGCCGCCCACCCGCGCGGCCGAGGCGATGGCGGCCAGCGTGTTCTCCATGGCGGCGTCGCCCTGGGTGTGGACCGCGATCTGCCAGCCCTCCCCGGCGGCGCGCGTGATCAGGTCGACGAGCTGGTCGGGGTGGTGGTAGAGGCTGCCCGCGAACTCACCATGCTCGCCGTAGGGAACGCTGAACTTGGCGGTACCGCCCAGCAGGGAACCGTCGGAGTAGAACTTCATGCCGGTCAGCCGCAGCCAGTCGTCACCGAAGGGGCTGGCCAGCCCGGCGAAGGTGAGCGCGTCCAGCTGGTGGGAGAGCGGCATGCCGAACGTGCGCAGCGGCAGGGTCCCGGCCGCGCGGGCGGCCCGGTACACGCGCAGCTCGCGGGCCGAGACCTGCGGATCGCACACGGTGGTGACTCCGGCCGACAGGTAGGGGCCGGCGGCCTCGGACAGCCAGCCCATGAGCTGGTCCACGGGCAGGTCGGTGTGGAAGTTGGGACCGTGGCAGCCGATGTCCACGGCCAGGGGCAACAGCAGTTCCATGGCCGAGTCCAGGACCATGCCGGTCAGGCGTCCGCCCTCGTCACGGACGAAGGAGCCGCCCGCTGGGTCGGGGACGTCCTCGCCGATACCGCTCCAGGCCAGGGCGGCGGAGTTGACCACGGCCTGGTGGCCGGAAACGTGGTAGACGATGACCGGATGCTCGCTGGTGGCCCCGTCCAGGTCCCGGCGGGTGGGGCGGCCGCCGGGGAACTTGGCGTCGTCCATGTGGAAGGCGCGGATCCACTGCCCGGCGGGGGTGCGTTCGGCCTCGGCGCCGATGACGGCGACCAGGTCGGCCGCGCTGCCCACGCGGGGGTATCCGGCATCGACCGCCACCAAGGACTCGGCGGTGGACAACAGGTGGTTGTGCGGATCGATGAACCCGGGCAGGACGGTCCGCCCGCCCGCGTCCACCTCCACCGCGCCCGGGCCGGCGGCGGCCCGGGCCGCCTCGACGCTCCCGGCCAGGCGGACCCGGCCCTCACGTACGGCCACGGCGCTGGCCCGGGGGTTGGTGTCGTCCATGGTCAGGACGTTGGCGTTGTGGATGAGCAGACCAGACACGGGTGCGGTTCCTCCTTGGTGGACGGTCTCCGGGCCGGTCGGCCCGGAGGAGGGGGTACGTGACGCCTGACGGCGGTACCGGTTGGCTGGACGGGTCAGGCGGAGGCCAGTTCGGTGTCGCGGTGACGGGGTGCCTTGGCCAGGCAGGCGATGCTCACCGCGGACATGGCCATGAGCAGTCCGACCACGGGCAGGATGCTGCCGGTCGCGGCGAGCAGGGCGGTGCACACGATCGGGGACAGTCCGCCGAAGACCGCGCCCGCGACCTGGTAGGCGATCGAGATGCTCGTGTAGCGGGCCCGCGGCGGATACATCTGGGCGAGCACCCGGGCGATGGGACCGTAGACGGCGGCCATGGCCAAACGCATGACGCACAGCATCAGTAGGACCAGGACCGCGCTGCGTGTCTCCAGGATCAGGAACTGGGGAAGCGCCAGCACGATCACGCCGACCAGTCCGACGGTGACGACGCGGGCGGCACCGAAGCGGTCGCCCAGCCAGGACACGCCCAGGGTCGCGACGAGCTCGACGAACGCGGCCAGGGTCAGGCCGTTGAGGATGAGCTGTTCGCTGATGCCGACCTCGGTGACCCCGTAGGCCTGAAGGAACGTTGTCACGATGTAGTAGCCGCCGACGGCCACCGGCAGGACACCGATGCCCAGCAGCAGCGGCCGCCAGGAGGTGCGCACGGCATCGCGTAGCGGCAGTTCCTCGGGCTGGTCCTGGTTCTCCTGGACGGCGGCGAAGACGGGGGACTCCTCCACCTTCAGGCGGATGAACAGGCCCACCAGGACCAGCAGGACCGAGGCGAGGAAGGGTAGGCGCCAGCCCCATGTGTGGAGCAGGTCCGCGTCCCAGGCGGCGATGAGCCCGAAGGAGCCCGTGGCCAGCAGCGCACCGGCCGGGTTCCCGAGCTGGGCGAAGGAACCGTAGAAGGTCTTGCGGTTCTCGGGGGCGTGCTCGACCGCCATCAGGACGGCACCGCCCCACTCCCCGCCCACGGCGATGCCCTGGACGAAGCGCAGCAGGACCAGGAGCAGCGGGGCGACGAACCCGGCCTGCTCGTAGGTGGGCAGCAGGCCGACGGAGAAAGTGGCCACACCCATCATCAGCAGGGTGATGACCAGTGCGGACTTTCGGCCCAGGCGGTCGCCGAAGTGGCCGAAGATCACGCCGCCCAGGGGCCGCGCGAAGAAGCCCACCGAGAAGGTGGCGAAGGAGGCCATCAGGCCGATCATTGGGTCGGTGCCGGACGGGAAGAACAGGGTGCCGAACACCAGGCCGGCGGCCGTGGCGTAGACGTAGAAGTCGAACCACTCGATGGTGGTGCCGACGAAGGCCGCTACGGCCGCACGCGCGGGGTGCGAGGACGTGGGGGCGGTCCGTTCTGACATGTGTACTCCGTTGCGCGTTCGGTGCGGCCGGGTTGGTCGGGTTGGTCGGGTACGCCTCACCCGTGCGGCTCCGTCCGGGCCTCGGCCCGGGAACGGCCCGAACGAGGACGCCCCTCGGGACGGATGTCACCGCTGGCCACAGCCGGTGGTTCAGGTGTTGGTGTGACCGTAGACACGCGGGAGACGTCCATGCCAGGACGCTCTGCACGCCACCTGCTGTTACACATGTGCAGAGTGCACACAGCCTCGGAATGTGTGAGGGGAAGGACCTTGGCAATCACGGTTGGCGACATCGCCGCGGACCCGGCCCTGGAAGTGCGCGTGGCGGCGGGGCGTTCGGGCCTGGGCCGGGAGATCCGATGGGCGCACGTGATCGAGCTGCACGACCCGGTGCGGTGGCTGCGCGGCGGTGAACTGGTGTTGACGGTCGGGCTGGGACTGGGCACCGACGAGGAGGGGCGCCGTGCCTACGTACGCCGGCTGCACGGCGCCGGATGCGTGGGCCTGGCGTTCGCGATCGACGTGTGGTTGAGCGACGTCCCGCCCGAGGTGCTGGCCGAGGGCGAGGCTCTGGGCCTGCCGATCCTGCGTGTGGAGGGGGAGACCCCGTTCATCGCGGTGGTGGAGACGGTCGCCGACCACTACGCGGCCGAGCGGACACGCGCACAGCAGCGGGTCCTCACCGCGCAGGACGCGATGGCGCGCGCCGCGCTGCGCTCGGGGCCGTCCGGGGTCATGGGGGAGCTGTCCTCGACGACCTCGGGGGCCTCGCTGCTGCTGGACCGCAACGGCATGACGAGCACGGCGGTACCCGAGACCGAACAGCCGTGGCACGCGCTGGTGCGCTCGGCGCTCGCGGGGCGTCCCCGCGGGATGACGGTGCTGGCGGACGAGGACGCGACCATCCTCCTACAGACGCTGGGGCCGACCGGCCGAACGCTCGGCTGGCTGGCACTGCGCTGCCCGTTCCCGGTGACACCGCACGTGCGGATGCTCGCCAACCACGCGGCGTCACTGCTGGCGGTGGACCTGCTGCACTCGCGCGACGCCCGGCGGGCGCTGTACCGCGAGCGCGCACCGGTACTGCTCGCCGCGGTGACCGGACGTCCCCGGGCGCCGGTGGCCCTGCCCACTCCCCCGTGGGAGGTGGTCTGCTTTCGCGGTTCCTCCCCCGCCCCTCTGCTGGACCAGGCGGCGGACGCGCTGACCGACGTGCTGGGCGACACCGAGGCCGCCCGCAGGAGTGGGCTGTTCACCTTGGACGGCACGCTGGTGGCGGTCCTGCCCGACACCGACGGCGGGCCGCGCCTGGGCGGGCTCCTCTTCTCGGTGCTGTCCAAGCTGCCCGAGGCCCCGCGCGCCGCGGGTGCCTGCGGCGCGCGGGGCCTGGACGACCTGCCCGCGGCCGTGGACCGGGCGCGCCAAGCCGCCACGGAGGGGTACCGGCACGTGGACGAGAGCGATGCCTGGGCTCTGCTGCGCTCCTCGGTTCCAGCGGAAGGCGCACGCGCCTTCGACCAGGCCGTGCTCGGGCGGCTGCGAGACCATGACGCGCGCAACGACACGGATCTGGTGCACACCCTGCGCCACTACCTGGACAACAGCTCCCAGGTGGAGGCGACCGCCCGGGACCTGGGGGTGCACCGCAACACCCTGCGCTCACGCCTGCACGTCGCCGAACGGGTCATGGGCCGTACGCTGGGCGCGCCCCGGGTCCGGCTGGAGCTGTGGACCGCCCTGAGCCTGGAGCCGATGCGTTGCCACGACGGCACCTGGCACGCCTGAGGGAGCCCTTGGCCGGTCCTTCCGACGACCCCCGCTCAAGGGGCCCCCGGCGTGCTGGGTCAGCGCCTCCTGGTGAGTACCGAGACCAGGTCGACGGCGGTGTCGGAGGCGTCCAGCAGGTCCCCCACGTGCTCCTTGGTCCCCCGGCTCGGCTCCAGGGTGGGCACCCGCTGTAGGGAGTCATAGCCCGGCAGGTCGAATATCACCGAGTCCCAGGAGGCCGCGGCCACCTCGTCGGCGTACTTGGCCAGGCAGCGCCCACGGAAGTAGGCCCGGGTGTCCTCCGGCGGCTCGGTGACCGCGCGCCTCACCTCCGGTTCCTCCAGCAGGCGCTGCATCCGCCCGCGCGCCGCCAGCCGGTTGTAGATCCCCTTGTCCGCACGCACGTCCGAGTACTGTAGGTCCACCAGCTGCAAGCGCGGGTGCGACCACTCCAGGTCGTCACGGGAGCGGTATCCCTCCAGCACCTTGAGTTTGGCCACCCAGTCCAGTTCGGTGGCCAGGCTCATCGGGTCGCTGCCCAGCCGGTCGAGCACCGACTCCCAGCGGTCCAGGACGTCGGCGGTGTCGGCGTCCACGTCGGTGCCGAAACGGTTCTCCACGTACTTGCGGGCCTGGTCCAGGTACTCGCGCTGCAACTCCAGCGCGGTCATCCTCCGCCCGTCACGCAGCCGCATCCGGTGTGTGAGGCCCGGGTCGTGCGAGACCGCCCGCAGATCGGCCACCGGGGTCTCCAGGGACAGGTCCACGCTCAGGAAGCCGTCCTCGATCATCGACAGCACCAGCGCGGTCGTCCCCAGCTTGAGGTAGGTGGAGACCTCGCTCATGTTGGCGTCACCGATGATGACGTGCAGGCGTCGGTAGCGGTCGGGGTCGGCGTGCGGTTCGTCCCGTGTGTTGATGATGGGACGCTTCAGGGTGGTCTCCAGTCCCACCTCGACCTCGAAGAAGTCGGAGCGCTGGGAGATCTGGAACCCGGTGCTCTGGCCGTCGGAGCCGATACCGACCTTGCCCGCGCCCGTCACCACCTGCCGGGAGACGAAGAACGGGATCAGGTGCCGGACGATGTCGCCGAACGGCGTCGACCGGTTCATCAGGTAGTTCTCGTGGCAGCCGTAGGAGGCGCCCTTGTTGTCGGTGTTGTTCTTGTACAGCTGGATGGGGTCGATCCCCGGCGTGGCGGCCGCCCGCGCCGCGGCGTCGGCCATCACCCGCTCCCCCGCCTTGTCCCACAGCACCGCGTCACGCGGGTTGGTGACCTCCGGCGCCGAATACTCGGGGTGGGCGTGGTCCACGTACAGGCGAGCACCGTTGGTGAGGATGACGTTGGCCAGGCCCAGGTCCTCGTCGGTGAGCTGGGTGGGATCGGCGACCTCACGTGTCAGGTCGAAGCCGCGCGCGTCGCGTAGTGGGTTCTCCTCCTCGAAGTCCCAGCGGGCACGGCGTGCCCGAGCCGCCGAAGCGGCCAGATAGGCGTTGACCACCTGGGTGGAGGTGACCATCGCGTTGGCCCCGGGGTTGCCTGGTACGGAGATCCCGTACTCGGTCTCGATACCCATAATCCGCCGCACACTCATGGTGAGAGGTTATCCACCGCGGCCCGGTCTTGAACGCCTACACGCTAATTGTGGTCCAAGTGCCGTGTTCCCGGGCGTTTCACAACAGGAGACGCACCACTGTCATCGCAGTTCAGAGCGGTCAGGCGCAGCCGTGGGACACGACAAGCGGCCAGGGGATCTCTCGTCGGCCCCCGAACGCACGAGACACCCGGCGCAAGTCCGACCAGAACACGGTGCCCGGATCCGGCGGCACCGGGTCCGGGCACCGCCGTCACCTCGGACTGTCCACGTGATCGCCGCGCAGGATCCGGCTGGCCAGGTCGCCTCGGAGCGTCCGTAGCCGGTGGCCGCCCACACGCTCTCGTCCGCGGGCACTTCGTAGTAGGGGATCTCGCGGCCCTGGTGACGCGCGGACAGGACGGTGGGACGCCGCCGGTCACGGACGACCTTGGCGCACGGGGCGCACAGAGGCACCGTGACGTCCCCGCGCCCACCGAACTCGCGCCACCGCGTCATCTTGGTGTCGGTCCCGTGGAGCGGGTTCGCTTGACGTCCTCCCCGGGGTGAACCCCGGGGATTCCCACAGCCTCGCGGCCATGGGCGCGGTGCGCCTCGCGGCGTCCGCTGGTTCCTGCTTCCCGGGCCAGTGCCCCACCCATGGGGTGATGGTCTTACCCAACCTCCCGCCCCTACTGCGAAGGCTTCGCCATGATCTCGCAGCGGGGGCCCGGCGTTTCAGCTCTCCGCTTCCCGCTCTGGGACGAGTCTCCGTCCAGCGGAAAGCACCACGAGAGCGGTCAGCAACGCAGGCGCCGGGAACGACAACGCACGGCGGACCGCCCGGAAGCCCCGGCCCCAACAGGTGTTCGCAGGGGCGCCGTTACAGGTCCTGGCCGGTGTTGGGCACCGTGTCGATGCTCCGCCCGGGGGCCGCGCCGTGCGGGAAGCACTCCGCACCCTCCCGAACCGACTCAACATGCCGTCCCCGGAATCCAGCACCGAGGTGGTATACGACCACGAGCACAGACGGACCAACGTCGCGGTCGCCATCGGCGCCCTACTCGGCATGGTCGGCCGCAAGGCCTACCGGCTGCCCGCCAACCCTGTGGGTGGACCGGCACCTTGAGTACAGCAAAGCCAAGGGTAGGAGGAGAACTAGCGAAGCTCCGCAAATGGGGAATTATTGTACCCTGACCCTGTATCCTGAACGCTTGAGAATGGAGCTGACCATTAAAAGACGGAAACTTGTAGCTCTGGCGGCAGCGGCTGCTCTCATGATGACCCCGGCCCTCGCGTTCTTCGGCCGCAATATCATCACAGGCGCAGCTATCACATCGCTCTCATCGGACGTCCACGTAGCTTCGTTGTCTGGTGAAGAAGCTGTGCCACACAAAGTTCCCATGGCGTTCAGCCCTAGCACCTATGTGAAGATGAGGTCTGTGACCTGGACTGGTTGGGGGCAGGATCAGGCAGAAGGGTATGCTCGAATATCATCCAACTACCCCACTGACGGAGTATTTTCAGGACAAGGTGGATGGGTGCACCTGCGGCTGAGCTGCCCGACTGAGCAACACGATGGGCTCACCTATTTCAGTAGATACGACATCACTTGGTTGTCAGATCCTCCCGAGACTGGTGTTGACGGCTGGGAAAAGGGTGGAGAGTTCGTGGTTTTCGATGGCCCTTGCGAAGGTGGGGCAGCCTGACTTCCTGCTCCGCCTGAGGCATGTGGATCTATGTGAATCTCAGGTGAGGGGTGTTTCCCACGATGCCCGCCACGTCCACGTCTCAGTCGCCTCGCGCAGGTTCAGGACCACCACCCCGATGATGATCATCGCGATCCCCGCGACCTTGGCCAGGTCGAGACGCTCCTGGAGGAACAGCACGCCGATGACCGCGATGCCCACGGTGCCGAGGCCCGACCAGATCGCGTAGGCGACCGAAACCGGGATGTGCCGGATCACCATGACCAGCAGCCAGTACGACAGTGCGTAGCCGAGCAGTACCAGTCCGGTCCAGAGCGGGTCACGGAAGCCGTCGGTGCGCGGCAGCGTTGCGGTCGCGGCGTTCTCGACGCCGATGGCCGACAACAGCAGTGCCCAGGCCAGGAACATGACTCACCTCTTGTGTAGCGTATGCTACAACCGTAGCAGTCGCTACACTTGGGTCAATGGGACGAGGAGGCGTCATGGCCCGGAACACTGCACGACGTGAGGAGCTGGCCGCGCAGGCGACCGACTACGCGCTCGGCCACGGCCTGATCGGACTGAGCCTGCGACCGCTCGCCGCAGCGATCGGCACCAGCGACCGGATGCTGCTCTACCACTTCGCCGACAAGGACGACCTCGTCGCCGCCATGCTCCGGATCTCCAACGACCGGTCGGTCCAGGCCGTCCGGGCGCTGCCGCGGTCCCGGAGCGTGCGCACGGCGGTCCTGGACCTCTGGCGGGCCAGCACGTCGGAGAAGTCCGACCACTGCCACCGGATGTACGTCGAGGCCGCCGCCCTGGGGCTACTCGGGCGCGAACCCTACGTGTCGGTGGCCCGCGAGGCCAACGAGCGCTGGGTGGCCGCCCTCACGGACCACCTGACCGCTGCGGGCTGCACGCGGGCACGTGCGGAGCGAGCGGTGGCACTGCTCGACGCCGCCTTCATGGGCCTGCAACTGGACCTGCCGCTCGACCCCGATGAGTCCCAGCGCAAGCGCGTGGTCAACGACCTGGCGGACTCGATCGCCACGATCGCGCGAGGCTGACCAGCACCGGCCGTGTCCGTTCATGCGGCCCCGGCCCCGGCGCTTCTCTTCGACGGACTGGGAGTGGCTCCTCGGCACCGCGCTCCTACACGCCCGCCTGCGGTCGGGAGAAACCATCGTGGCCTCCGAGCTGCGACCGAGGGTCTGCACGCATCAGCTTCGTCGTTGCGTCCTCTGAGGACCGGGAACCCGGAAAGAGCCCGCGCCAGCGCGGTCCTGGCGTCGTTCCCGGCCGTGCCGCAGCCAACCGGACCCACTGTGGCAGCACAGTCCAAAGCCCCCCGCAGTAGTCCGCTCCCAGGGGCTCAGGTTGGCCCTGGCGGACGGATTCCAGTAGCTCCACGGACCGTTGGCGGGCACTGCGACGCGCTCGTCCCCCCTACGGCACCCGCTTGCGCCGGAACCCCAGGGAGGCTCCCCGCGACAAGAGTGTGACCAGCACACCAAGACGGGACGTCGGAGGCTCGTCGGTAACGGTGTGGGCGTCCCCGCCGACGACCTCCCATGGGCAGACCCGGGCGGCCGTGACCTGCTCATCGTGGACACCCAGAGCCTCACCGTCGTGGGCAAAAGGTGGGTGCGCTGGAAGGACACCTCCTTCTCCCTCCTCTGGCCGGACCTGGAGGGCGTCCGTGTGATCGCTGCGCTCCGGGATGCCTCCCAGATGGTCACCGTCAGGTCCGAGAGCGATGTCTTCGCCTTCGAATGGATCAAGCCCCAGAGGTCTTGGGGAGGTGCCGAGCCTTTCAAGAAGTCCCACGGCGGGCTCGTCCGTGGCGGCACTGCCGCTGGGCGCTGGCAGGACCGAACAGGCCGCGCTCCTGCCCGTGCTGCGGTCGACGCTGGCCCGCTACGCAGGGGACGTCTACATGGCACCCGAAAGGTAGCCCTGTTGCACCGAACCGAGAGGCCGCCGCTCTGAACGCACTCACCGTCGACCGCTGGAGTCCGCATTCGGGCGGCGCGTTCTCGGCTGGTGCCCGCTCCCGTGCGGCGGCGTGGCGAGCCGGTTCGAACCCTCATGGGTGAGCGGGACCCGGCCTTGGGCAGTCGACCGTAGAAGCCATCGAACGTGCTCTTTGCCCGTCCATGTGCGTGGGAGGGCGAGAGGGTGCGGCCTGCCGCAACCCCTGATAGAGAGGGCACGGTCCGGGCCGGATGGGCGCTCTCGGCCACGTTCGCGCTGGTCTCGCCGGTGACGGTGCGCCGGTGTGCGCGGGCGCGCCGTATGCCGCCGGCCCACAAGGTTGCTCAGACTTGGTGTTGGCTTTCCCACCCCCCTGGTGTGGTTTCACGCACTGTCAAAGGGCTGGTCATCGCATAGATTGCACCCGTGAAATTTATAGGATCGATACCCAAGTTCGCGTTTACCACGACCTCAAGCCTGCTGCTCAGCGCGGGGCTGCTCCTGACCGGCCCGGGCACCGCTGCCGCGGACGCGTCCGAGGAACTCGGCTGTTCCGAGGGCGAGTGCGTGGCACTGGCCTCCGACGAGCGCACCGACGCGGATGCAGCGGCCGCCGATGCCCTCAACAGCGAGCTGAGCGCCGACATGGCCGGCCACATGACCGACGACCACGTCGCCCACGCCCGTGCGATGGTCGAGGCTGCGCAGGAACGCGACATGAACCAGCAGGCCGCCGCCATCGCGGTCACCACCTCCATCGTCGAGACCCACCTGAACAACTACCCGGGGGGCGACCGTGACAGCGTCGGCCTGTTCCAGCAGCGCGACCACTACGGCTCGCAGGAGCAGCGGCTCGACCCCAGCTGGACCACCAACGCCTTCTACGACGAGCTGAACCGTGTCTACCCCGACGGGAGCTGGTCCGACGAGCCGATCGGCGACGTCTCACAGGACGTGCAGCGCTCGGCCTACCCCGACCGGTACCGGCACCAGGCCGAGGACGCCGAGACCATCGTGAACCACCTCTGGTAAAAGACCGTCCCAGAACAGGCGGTGGAGCGTGTGAACCCCGCTCTTGCACGCTCACAGGACACGCCCGCAAGGGGGCAGCTGCTTGGTCAGCGGCCTCCTCTCCGCTGAGACGTGGCGTTCTTCGCCCGTTCGGATGCGACGCGGTGAAGCGTCGGAGGCGCCTTCTTCGACCGCACCACCGTGTTCGGCGTTCGATGGCCGGGTGGAGGACCTGGAGCCAGGACCCCGGCGGGGTGTTCGTGGTGCCGCGCGGGGCCATCGTGTGCCGGGGGCTGGCCGTCGCTCCCGCCCCGGATCAGTCGGTGTCGTAGACCGTCACCACGGCACCGCGGGCCAGGAACTCCCGCTCCACGAGGGGTCGGACGCGCTCCCACCTGCCACCGGCCAGTCCACGGCCGATCCGGGGCATGTGCACGGCGGCACCGGGTTCAAGGGCACGAGGGGCCAGCGCGCGCAGGCAGGGGCCACCGCTTCGTAGCGGATGGGCGGGCCGCCGCTGTCGCGGCGCGTGCCGTGTTGGGCGACCATGTTCGCCACCCATGTGTCGGGCCTGACCCGGACAAGGTGCACGGTCCCGAGTGCGAAGTCGTTGCGGGCGCGCTCGCGGTGCCAGGCGCGGTAGTCGCGTTCGGGTTCGGGCCAACGGCGGGACAGCGTCAGGACGAACCCTTTGCCCCAGCCGCCCCGGTCGTTGCACACGTGGGCGATGATCTTGTGTCCTGGGGCCTGCGGGCTCGTAGCGGGACACGAGGGGGCACGGGCATTCGGGCACGATAACGAAAGGGGTCGGCACCCGTCCGAGATCCCTGGCGAGCGGTGGGGAAGCTGTCGGCCGCCGACTGGGCGCGGGGAGGCACTCTATTCGTTGCGCGCCTGAGTATGAGCTCATCTCACAGGAGGCGAGCCTCCCAGGTGTGGGATGACGGTTCCTCGGCGCGGGCTCGGCACACGGCGAACGCCCTGCGACGGCTGGACGGAACCGAGCCGTCACGGGGTCCGGAAACGACCGGCACGAGCAGGGGCCGACCGGAAGTCCGGTCGGCCCCCCAGAGCGCTCTGGCAGGTGCGTTCCTACAGGTACTGGCCGGTGTTGGGCACCGTGTCGATGCTCCGACCGGAGTCCGCGCCCTTCTTGCCCGTGACCAGGGTCCGGATGTAGACGATGCAGTCGATACGAGCAGGTTGCCCAGGTCAAGGACCATAGAGGGACACTCTTGCCATCACACTGACATCACACCGCCAGGCGCATCTGTTCGTACTGCCGATTGAGCATGTTCCGCGCCGATGCCACCGACCCCTGAAGCAGGTGCCAGTAGACACGCTCCGTGATCGTTGAGTTCTTGTGTCCCATGATTCGGGCCAGTTGAGGCAGAGGCATCGTGTCCCGGATACACCGCGCCGCGAAGTCATGCCGTAGCCAGTGGAAGACGAACTCCTCCGTCAGTTCCGCCGCCCCCCCCCCACACCGTCGCGGAAGTCCTCGTAGTAGGTGGGCCGATGAGGGTCTGGTTCAGCCGGACCGCCAGTGCCTCCCCGATACGCATTCCCGCCGCATGGCCGAAGTACACGGAGAGCTGCCAGGGGCCGTACAGCTAGGGCACCGGTGCGCGCTGGCCACGCGCACCGGCCAGGGCGTGCGCTGCGTACGTCATCGC
>NZ_JBWDTQ010000032.1:0-82590 GCF_056312425.1 Nocardiopsis sp. TRM 82005 | reverse complement strand
AGCCCGTTTCGCTTCCGCGTTTCCTTGGGAGCGCCCCCTGAGCTTACCGGATCAAGAACACTGCCTGAACCAGTTCGACTCGGAGGAGGAGATTGCCGCCGAATCCGTCTCGGTTGCGAGTCGGCCCTGAGGACCGCTCACCGCTCCGTGGCGACTCGAGGAACACTACCCCCCGCCGGAACACCGAGCAAACCGAAACACCTGTGTCGCCACTCACACCTTCATTCGGGACCCGTGCCCCTCCTCCCGCCTTCTTCGCGCGCCCGCCCCCGCACGCGACGCCCCTCTCATCCGCCGCCACCCCGCGCCCCTCTTCCTCGACCGCTGGCGGAGTTCGCCGCTCCCCGCTCACGAGGGCTACCCACACCAGCACCAGGGGCCACTTCCTCACCACGTACCGAAGGGATACTCACCTCGTTGAGGAAAACGACCCGGGCGGCCGCTCACCGCAATGACAAAGACCGAACGTGCTCCGGATGACCTTCCGGACCAAGCTGTAACCGATCCGGAACACGAGCACTGATTTGAATAGCGAAACCCTCTGCCCCTACCTCGCCCATCGCCCCAATCGCATCGTTCTCGCAGGCCAGGGCGCCAGAGAACCAGGACATAGGGCGTTTACCAGCAAACACGCAGAAAGGCTGGGAAAGTTTCCGAAACACCCTTGAAATCCTTCTGGGGCCGATACATGATGTGCAGCGTTACTGGAACGGATTCTGGTCCGGTGGCACCCCGCTGGACGGGGACAACCACTACCAGGCCGCGTGCCGGATGTTCGGGGGGACGGCAGGCGCAGCGCGGCCATGCACCCATGGAAGGACCTGCATGGACACCACATCCCCCGACGTGGCCGGCGACTCCGTCGGAACCACCGAGGCTCCTGAGAGCCACACCAGCTGGAAGCGCTTCGCGCTCTTCTCAGTCCCGGCAGGCGTCGCCGTGGGCGGCATTCTGATCGCCATGGCCCAGGGCGCGCTCGCCGCCTCGTTCACCGTCTCCGGTCAGGACTTCAAGATCTCCGCCGACAGGCTGGACGGTGAGGGCTTCGTCCAGTACGGCTGGCTGGACGAGACGGTCCGCGAGGACGCCGTGCCCGTGGCCGTCGCCGGGATCAGGAACGCGGAGATCGACGGCCTGTGCCAGTCGGTCCTCACCGAGTTCCCCATCATCGGCGTGATCTCGCTCCAGCTGACCGCCGGTGACCAGGGCACCCCTGTGGAGGCGGAGAACCTGGTCATCGACATGTCCCAGATGGACGGCGACGCCGAATTCGAGAACATCGAGATCGGCCGCGACGCGGGCACCCTCGACCAGGGGCCCGCCGGGGCCCAGGGCTTCAACGACCTGTTCGGCATGCAGTCCGACACCATCGTCGTGGAGGACCTGGAGCAGACCGCCAGAGCGGCCAGTGCCGGCACCTTCCGCCTCTCCGGGCTGAGCCTGGGCATCAGCCTCGGGGAGGATGAGTGCTTCTGAGGTCGTCGCGGAGCCTGGGGGCCGCTTGGCGCCGATGGTGTAAGCGCCGCCCCTTCGCGGGAGGGCTCCTGATGATCCTCTCCGGTGCCGTCATGACGTCCTTCGTCATGATGCCGGTGGAGCTGATGCTCCAGACCGGCGTCGGCGGGGTCTCCTCGCTGATGTTCGGCGGCATGCTCGCCGTCCTCGGCCTGGTCACCTGGTTCACCCCGAACCAGCACGTCATCACCGGTTCACTGGCCGGATTCCTCGGCTTGGGCGCGCTCATCCTCTCCAACCTGGGCGGCTTGGTGATCGGCACACTGCTGGCGCTGGTCGGCGGCGGGCTGGCCTTCTCCTGGCGGCCCGTGGCCCGGCCTCCACGCAGGCGGCGGCTGCTCCGGAAACGGCACTCACATGACCCGGCACGGGAGGAGACGTCCGGGGAAGCGGACACGGATGACGAGGAGGATCCGGGCGTACCGGCCTCCCCGCCTTCGACCGCCCCCCGCTTCGAGGGGTGACTCCTCGAAGGCACAGGACGTTCGAACCGTGCCTCCCCGACCACCGGGGACACGCGGGAGCAGGTACCTGGACCCGCGTGCTCCCGGTCGTCCGTAAGGAAAACCACGTCTACCGAGTCGGCGCGTACCCCCGGATTCCGCCGGACGGCACGTCCGTGTGCCCTCCGGCCGTCACACACAAGGAGTACACATGTCGGTTCTGCGACCGGTATCCCCCGCCCGCTGCCTCACCGCCGTCGCGGCGGCCGGTGTCCTGGCCCTGTCCTGGGGCGGCGGTGCCGCCGCCCAGCAGGGTCCGACCACCGTGGCGCCCGCCGGTGCGGCCTTCGAGGCCTCGCTGAGCGGCAGCGCCACCTTCACCGCGGGCAGCGTCGTCGTGACCTGCCAGGCTTCGTCCACCTCCCCGGGCAGCGGCAACAACCTCGTGCCCGAGGCGCCCGACAACCACAACCCCGCCGGTGCGGTCTCCTCCACGATCAACGCCCCGAGCTTCACGGACTGCTCGACCAACGTGCCGTTCGTGAACGCGGCGGTCACCGTGAACGACGCGGTGTGGGAGATGACCATGCAGCACGGCTCTCCGTCCGTCGGCACCATGGTGATCCCCGCCGGGGGCATCGTGGTGAACACCAGCGGCCTGTCCTCGTGCACCGCGACGGTCAGCCCGAACGGCCCGGCCGACATCGGCGGCACGTGGTCCAACGGCGACCCGACCTCGACGCTGGCCTTCGACACCGCGGCCCCGGTCGAGGTGACGGGCGGGTTCGGCTGCCCGACCGACGCGACTGAGGCGCCCTTCCAGGCGACCTACGAGGTGACCAACGTCGACGACCCGTCCACGCCGATCACCGTGACCGGCTAGCCGGGGGACCGGCCCCGCTCTCCGGGGCACGGGTACGCGTACGCGATCGCCCCCGTATCCCGGAAACGCCGGTATGTCGGCCGGGGCCGCCGCAACGCGGCGGCCCCTCGCGGGCGTTCCCGTCGTACGGGGACGCCCCGGTCGTCGCCCTACATGTCGTCGTCCATGGAGTCCTCCGGCATCTCCTCGTCCATGGAGTCGTCGGACATCTCGCCTTCGGACATCTCCTCGTCGGACATGTCGTCGCCCTCCATGTCTTCGGACGTCTCCTCGTCCATGGAGTCCTCCGACATCTCCTCGTTCTCCACGGTGTCGCCCCCCTCGGCGGCACCGTCATTGCACGCCGCCAGGCCGAAGACCGCGACGAGGCTGATGGCTCCGGTGGCGAGGAGTCGGCTGAGCTGGTTCGCGGGGATCGTGCGCATGGTGTTCTCGTCTCCTTGTCATCGCTGCCGCGATGGGTTGACCGGGCCCGTTCCGGCCCGGTGGTCTGTGGTGGTGGCCGGGGTCAGGCCACGGTCACGGTGACGGCGTGGTGGCCGGTCGCTCCGTCCGGCGCGGGCGGCGCCTCGTCGGAGGTCTGGGTGTGTCCGTCGCGGTCGGTCGCGCGGACGGCGATCCGGTGCTCTCCGGGTTCGGCGTCCCATTCGAGGACCCACTGCCGCCACGTGTCGGCGGTGTCCTCCTCGGCGAGACGCGCCTCGGCCCACGGCCCGCCGTCGACGCTCACCTCCACCCGGTCGATACCGGTGTTCTGGGCCCACGCCACTCCGGCGATGGCGACCTGTCCTGGTCTGAGGTCCGCGCCGCCGCTCGGTGTGTCGACGCGCGACTGGGTCTTGACCGGTCCGCGCGCGGACCAGCCCCGGGGCACCCAGTAGGCGTCGAAGGCATCGAACGTGGTCAGCTCGATGTCAGTGATCCACTTGCAGGCGGACACGTATCCGTACAGACCCGGGACGACCATGCGGACGGGGAAGCCGTGCTCGTAGGACAGCGGATGCCCGTTCATGCCGACCGCGAGCATGGCCTCTCTGCCATCCATGACGTCGGCGACGGGCGTGCCGATGGCCATCCCGTCATGGGAGCGCGAGACGAGCTGGTCGGCCGGTCCGCCGTCGGCGGGGGAGCGGACTCCGCTCTCGGTGAGCAGGGAGGCCAACGGCACGCCGATCCAGCGCGCGTTGCCGACGTAGGACCCACCGACCGGGTTGGAAACGCAGGCCAGGGTGATGTCGCGTTCCCTGAGGTCGGGATGGTCCAGCAGTTCGGCGTAGGTGATGACCCGTTCCCTCCCGATCCCCGAGCCGTGGATGCGCAGGGACCATGTGGAGGCGTCGATGCGCGGCACCGACAGGGCGGTGTCGATCCGGTAGAAGTCGGTGTCGGGGGTGAAGAAGGGCGCGAGTCCGTCCAGCTCCAGGTCAGCGCCGTCGGGGAGCGGAGCGGCCCGGTCACCCGGGCGCGGGAGCACCGCGCTGTCAGGGGTGAGGTGGGCGGCGTGCGCCGAACCGGTCAGAAGCCGTGCGCCGGCACCCGTGCCCGCGGAGGCGGCGGCCGCGGCCCCGGCCAGGAGTGCGAACCGGCGACGGTCGAACCCGGCGGGTACGTCGTCCTCGCCACCGGTGGACGGGCCGGGGCCGCCCGCGCCCCGGAGAGGCGTGCCACGGTCAGCCGCGGCGCTGAGCAGCCATAGGAGGACTCCAGTGCAGGCGACGGCCCCCGCCAGGGTGGGCAGTGCGTCGAGCGGTCCGCTCACGGGTCGGGTGAGCACGGCTGCCAGGCCCACTGCCGTGAATACGGCGATCCCGGCCGAGCCGAGGGCCCTCCTGCTTCCGGCGGCCGCCCCGACCAGGGCCGCCGCCGCGGCCAGGACCGCAGCGGTTCCGATGAGCAGGGCGGGTTTGTCCGCTGTGCCGAAGGTGTCGACGGCGAACTGCTTCACGGGCAGCGGCACGAGGTCGACGACCGCGTCCCCGACCGCCAGCAGGGGCGTACTGGTGGGACGCGACAGCGCCACGGCAACGGCCTCGGCCACGGCCAGCGCGGAGGCGGCGGCCACGAGCCCTGCGACGGCGGCCGGTCCTCGGCGGGTGCTGCGAATGGTGTCGGACATACCCCCGGTTCGGTGCGGAGCCGAAGGGGGCGACGGCCAAAATGATAACGAGTAGGTAAAGTCCGCCATTCTGGGGTCACCGGCACGACAACGGCGCCGAATGCCTGTGGAGGGCATGGAAGAGGTGGTGGCCGATGAAGCGGACGGCCGAGTGGGAACACGGGGAGGCCGAACCCCCCGGCAGCGGAGGCGCGCGGGACGAACCCCTGGCGCGGCTCCTCCAGCAGGCCGCCATCGGCGACCTGGCTGCGTTCGAGGGGGTCTACCAGCGGCTGTCCGGTCCGGTTTTCGGCATCGCCCGCCGGGTCATGCTGAACGAGGCTCAAGCCGAGGAGATCTGCCAGGAGGTGTTCCTGGAGATCTGGCGGACCTGTGCCCGCTATGACCGGTCGAAGGGGAGCGTGTCGGCATGGATCCTGACCATCGCGCACCGGCGGGCCGTGGACCGGGTGCGCTCGGAGCAGGCGGCGTCGACCCGGCTCGCCGCCGCCGGGCGCCTGGAGCCCAGGACGACCCCGCTGGACTCGGTCCCCGAGCAGGTCGAGCACCGGCTGGAGCGGGAGAAGGTACGGCGGTGCCTGCGCAGGCTCACCGAGACCCAGCGGGAGGCGGTCCGGCTCACGTACTACACGGGGTACACGCAGCGGCAGGCGGCCGACCTGCTGGATGTCCCGCTGACCACGGTCAAGGGAAGACTGCGTGACGGCCTGATCAGGCTGCGCGACTGCCTGGGGGTGGGCATATGAGCGAGGCGGGTACGCACGGGCTGACGGCGGGGTACGCGGTCAACGCCCTGGACCCGGAGGAGGCGGAGGCCGCCGAGCGGCATCTGGAGGAGTGCGAGGACTGCCGCCGCGACCTGGCGGACTTCCGGGAGACGGCGGTGCGCCTGGCCGGGTCGGAGACACGGGAGCCGCGGCCACAAGTGTGGGAGGCGATCCACGAGGCCGCCCTACGGACCCGCCAGCTTCCTCCGCTGGCCGGTGAGCCGAAGCGCAGGCGGCGTCGCCCGCGTGCCGGGGTGGTACTCCTGCCGGATCGGTCCCGGTGGCTGCCGTGGACGGTGGCGGCGGCGTGCGCGCTGCTCGCCGTGGTGCTCGCGGGGTCGCTGGTGTCGGTGAGCCAGCGGATGGATTCCGAGGCCCGGCACGCGGCGGAGATGGAGAAGCTGCTCGCCGCCTCCGACACGAACATGGTGGAGGCCCCGCTCGGGGACGCGCGGGCCACGCTCTTCGCCTCCTATGAGATGGACGCGGCGATGCTGGTGGTGGAGGGACTGCCGTCCGCGCCGCCGGGGATGGCCTACCAGATGTGGTGGGCGGACGAGAGCGGTGTGCGTTCGGCGGGGATGCTCGAGCCGTCGGCGGACGACCGGCACTCGGGGATGGCCGAGGACATGGGGAGTCCGGACCAGCTGCGCGTGTCCTTGGAGTCGGAGGAGGGCACCCCGGAACCGACGGGGAAGCAGATGTCGATCGACATGTGACCCAGGTGGGCCCGCGGTCTCGTCCCGGGGTGACAACTACGCGCGGGTAGGGACTCACCCCGGGACGGAGAAACGGCGGGGGCTCCTCACTTACGGTCGCAGTACTTCCGGGGAGTCACGAGGCGAAGGCTCCCCGGGCAGGCGCGGAACGCTTCGCCCGTCCCCGTCCGCCCCTCGGAGACACCATGGCGCCCAACGCCGAAGAACCGTCCGCGACCCAACGACTGCTCCAAGCCCTCAGGACGGTGCGGATCCTGGTCCGCGCCGGTGTGCTCAGCCCCGGACGCCCCGACAGGATCGTTCGCCAGCTACGGGCCCTGCGCACCTGGGGCGCCACGATCGCCGGCGGCTACGCCGCCGCGAACGAGCGCGTGCCCGACGCCGTGGCCATCGTGGACGAGCGGGGACCCGCGACCTTCCGCGAGATGAACCTGCGCGGGAGCGAGCTGGCCCGGCAACTGCACCGCGCGGGGGTGGGACAGGACGCGCGGGTGGGCGTGCTGTGCCGCAACCACAGTGGTTTCGTGCAGGCGATGGCTGCCTGCGGTCGCCTCGGCGCGGACACCGTGCTGCTGAACACCGGGCTGTCGGCGCACCAGCTGGCCGCCGCGGTGGCGGACAACGGGGTGTCGGTGATCATCGCGGACGCGGAGTTCGAGGGCCTGTGCGCGGAGCTGCCACCGGAGGTGGCACGGGTGGCGGCCTGGGGTGAGCCGTCGGTCGAGGGGCCGCGGCTGCCGTGGCGGGCGGAGGAGACCACGGAGGCCGAACCGGAGCCGCCGGAGCGTCCGGGCCGGTTGATCGTGCTGACGTCGGGGACGACGGGAACGCCCAAGGGTGCGCGGCGACCGACCCCGAAGGGGCCGCAGGACGCGGCGTCGGTGCTGTCCCGTATCCCCCTTCGCTCCTCGGACCGCATCCTGGTCTCGGCGCCGGTCTTCCACACGTGGGGGCTGGCGGGCGTACAGCTGGGCATATCGATGCGGGCGACCCTGGTGATGCGTCGGTTGTTCGAGCCCGAGGACGTGCTGCGGACGGTGCAGAAGGAGCGGTGCACGGCGCTGTTCGCGGCTCCGGTGATGCTGCGGCGGATCATGGACCTGCCAAGGTCGACGCGCGAGCGGTACGACACCTCGTCGCTGCGAGTCGTGGCGTGTAGCGGTTCGGCGATGAGCCCGCAGCTGATCACGGACTTCATGGACGCGTTCGGGGACGTGCTCTACAACCTGTACGGATCGACCGAGGTGTCGTGGGCGACGATCGCCACGCCCGAGGACATGCGCAGGTCCCCCACCACGGCCGGCCGTCCGCCTCTGGGAACACGGATCGAGGTTCTGGACGGGGACGGCGCGAAGGTCCCGCCAGGGGCCGAGGGGTCGATCTACGTCGGCAACGACATGCTCTTCGACGGCTACACGAACGGCCGGGGCAAGAGGGTCGCGAACGGGCTGATGGAGACCGGTGACCGGGGACACGTGGACGCGGACGGGCTGCTGCACGTGGCGGGCCGGGACGACGACATGATCGTCTCGGGCGGGGAGAACGTGTTCCCGCGCCCGCTGGAGGAGGCGATCTTGACGCTTCCGGAGGTGCGTGAGGTCGTGGTGACGGGTGTGCCGGACGAGGAGTTCGGGCAGCGGTTCGCGGCCTTCGTGGTGCCCCACGAAGGCGGGAACGTGGACCCGAACAAGGTACGGATGCACGTGCGTGACCTGCTCGGCCGGTTCTCGGTGCCGCGTGATGTGGTGGTACTGGACGGGCTGCCGCGCAATGCGACGGGCAAGGTGGTCAAACGCCTGCTGCCGTACCAGGCGCCACGCCGGTAGGCCGCGCGGGTCCTGGCGGACCGGGCCCCGGTGCTTCCCCTTCCCCTCCCCCGTCGCGTGCGGTCGGGGGATTTGGGGGGACGGAGCGGGGAGGAACGTCGGCGCGGCGCTGGCGCACAACGTCGGCGCGGCGCTGGCACCCCTTTCGACCTGGCAGGACACGCACCGGGGCTCCACTCAGGACTCCGTACCATTTTTCTTTGTGCGCAAGGTAATTGTGGGCTTTGAATATCATGGGAGAGGTAACTACCATGATGACGATGCCCGACCGATCCCCTGCCCCCGCGGGCGGCTTCCCTCTTCCCGCCGTCGACGAGCAGATGTGCTTCGCGCTCTACGCTGCCTCTCGTGCGGTCACCAACCTCTACCGGCCTCTGCTTGAGCCTTTGGGTCTGACCTATCCCCAGTACCTGGTGATGATGCTCCTCTGGGAGCGCGGCGAGTGCTGGGTGAAGGACTTCGGCACCGTGCTCCAGCTGGACTACGGCACCCTCACACCGCTGCTCAAGCGGCTGGAGGGCCGAGGACTGCTGCACCGCGGCCGCGACCCGCAGGACGAGCGCTCCGTACGCGTCAACCTCACCGAGGAGGGCCGACGGATGCGGGCGCGTGCCGAGGGTATTCCGGAGGCGATCGGCAGGGTCATCGACCTCCCCGAGGAGGAGTTCGAGGCCACGAGGCTGGCGTTGCGCCGCCTGACCGCGAACGTGATCGCGGGGGAGGCCCGCCTGCCCGAGGACGGTTGAGGCGGGAAGGACTCCGTCATCGCTGCCGCCGTCGGGGGACACCGGCGGCAGCGGTCGGCGGCGGGGACGGGCACCACGGGGGTCGTGTCCGTCCCGAAGGGTGGGCGGGTCGTGGTCACGGCCCGCCCTCATCCGTTCCGGAACCGGTTCTCGTATACGCCGCCCGTGTCCCCGTTCCTCTGAGGGCCGGCCCTCGCGGGACTAGGGTTGGGGCCATGTCGATCTGGGCGTCAGACAACCGCAGCGGCCGAGTCCGCGAAGCCCTGACCATGCTCCTCTCCCAGGGAGTGATTGACGACTTCCGGATCCGGCCGGACGAGGAGTTCCCCTTCCGGGTGACCGTCCCCGCCGGTGTGGTCCCGATGACCGAGCACCAGGCGGCGCACTTCGCGCTCGGTGCGAGCGTGGGCCACTTCGGGCGTCTGGCGCGCAGCCGGGACGAGCTCTAGGCAGGGGCCCTCACCGGATGATCTTGCCCCCAATGGCACCGTCGGCGGTCGAGAGTGCCAGTAAGGGCAAGATCATCGCCGTCTAGCAGCCTTCGGGCGTGTGCTCCCAGTAACCCGGCGAGGTCTCGGTCAGCGACGCGGTGACGTAGACGTTCCACAGGCCGAGCGGGTCGTCCGAGCCGACTGCGTAGGTCCGTCCGAGACGCTGGACCGCACGGCCCTCCGACACGTGGGAGTAGTTGTCGTCGGTCACGCACACACCGGGTCCGGGATCCTCGGTCGGCGGGTCCGTGGGCTCTTCCGTGGGCGGGTCCGTGGGATCGGGTCCGGGCCCGCCGCTCCCGCCACCGATGCCCCAGAAGTCGACCGTGTACCCGGTCGAGCAGACGGTGGCCAGGAAGTAGGCTCCCGCCGCGCCGCAGCCGGTGGACGGGTCGACGGGGGCGCCGTGGCCCATGCCGGAGACCGTGTAGTGGGCGACGGACGCGTTGACGGCGTCACCTCCGTAGTACGCGGCGGTGGTGGAGCCGGGCAGCTGCTCGGTGGCATCGGGTCCGCCGGACAGCCCGTGGACGTTGGTCCACTGGCTCGTGTTGGCGTCGCCGTTGGCGGGGGCCACCGTGGTGTCCGAGGTGCCGTGCCAGACGGCGACGCGCGGCCAGGGGCCGCCCCATCCGGGGTTCTTGGCGCGTACGGCGTCGCCCCACTGCTGCGGGGTCTGCGTCTTTCCGGGGTTCATGCAGCTGAAGGCGTCGATCATGCCGCTCGCGCAGCCCACGGGGATCCCCGCGACGATGCCGCCCCCGGCGAACAGGTCGGGGTAGGCGGCGAGGAGCTCCCCGGCCATGGCGCCTCCCGCCGAGAGCCCGGAGGCGTACACCCGGCCGGTGTCCAGTCCGTGGGCGGACACGGTGTGCTCGACCATCGAGCGCACCGACCGGGCCTCACCGGAGTCGCGGGCGGTGTCGCCGCGCTCGAACCAGTTGAAGCAGCTGGTGGCGTTGTTGGCCTGCCTCTGTTCGGGGTAGACGAGGGCGAAGCCGTGTTCGTCGGCGTGTCCGGCCCATCCGGAGTGGTCGTGGTAGGCGGTCGCGTCCTGCGCGCAGCCGTGCAGCAGCACGACCAGGGGCGCGTCGGCGGGCAGCCCGTCGGGCACGTAGGTGTACATCGCCAGGTTGCCGGGGTTGGCGCCGAACGAGGACACGGGGGTGAGCGTGGCGGCCGAGGCGCGCGGGGCCGGGGCGATCAGCAGGGCGGCGACCATGGCGGCCACGGTGGCCAGGGCCGCTGTGAGTGAGAGGGCGGCCTGCCGCCGCTTGAGGAGCACCGCGCCGTAGGCGCCGGCTGAGGATGGCGGAGGGTGGTGGGCGGGCGACGCTGTGGAGTCCATGGGGGGTGCCTCCGAGAGGATTTTCGAACGGTGGGCGGGGTCCGACGAACCGTGGCTGGGAGCCTAGACCCGCCGTGACCGGTGCGACATGTCCACGTAACCCCGGTCACAGGGCCGCCACCGGTGGGAAACCCACAGTCCGGGCAGAACCCATGGGTGCCGGCCACATTCCCCCGGCCTGGGGTGTGTCCGTCACCCCTATCCCCCCTCCCGGGGGGGCACGCCTAGTTTGCTGCCATGACGACGCACGAGTTCCTGTCGGGCACGGCGCGGCAGGCCACCCAGTCCCCCGCCCCCGAAACCACGGGGGTCCCCCACACCACTCGGGTCGACCTCACGGGAAGGACCGCCCTGGTGACCGGGGCGGCCAGCGGCATCGGCAGGGCCTGCGCCCTGCGCCTGGCGGACGCCGGGGCCGGGGTTCGACTGGTCGACCTCGACGGGGAGGGGCTGAGCGCTCTGGCCGACCGGGGCGTCGGCGAGGCGGTGCAGCTGGACCTGACCGATCTCGACGCGGCCGAGGAGGCCGCCCGGGGCGTGGACATCGTGGTCAACAACGCGGGTGTCCAGACGGTCGCGCCCGTCCAGGACTTCCCTCCGGAGCGTTTCTCCCTCATCCTTCGTCTCATGGTCGAGTCGCCGTTCCGCGTGGTGCGCGGCGCCCTGCCCCACATGTACGAACGGGGGTGGGGCCGCGTCGTCAACATCTCCTCGGTGCACGGACTGCGCGCCTCGGCCTACAAATCGGCCTACGTGACCGCCAAGCACGGCCTGGAGGGCTTCTCGAAGGTGGTCGCCCTGGAGGGCGCCGCACACGGGGTGACCTCCAACTGTGTGAACCCCGGATACGTGCGCACGCCGCTGGTGGAGAGGCAGATCGCCGACCAGGCGGCGGCGCACGGCATCCCGGAGGAGCGCGTGGTCTCGGAGGTCCTGTTGGCCAGGACCCCGCTCAAGCGGCTGATCGAGCCCTCCGAGGTCGCCGAACTGGTCGCCTACCTGTGCGGTGAGGACGCGTCGTTCGTCAACGGCGCCTCCCTGCCCGTGGACGGAGCATGGAGCGCAAGCTGAACACCACCACTTCCGGCACCCCCGACCCCGGACCCGCGGTCCCCGCCCACGGCGTTCCGGGCGAGAACGGCCCGGCGGGCCCCGACGGCCAGGCGTTCTTCCTGGACCTTCTGCTGCGCGACGCCCCGGCCGTGGAGTACGAGCGTCCGGTGCTGCGCGCGCGGGCGCGCGGCGACGATCCGGACGCGGTGGCCGCCCTGGAGACCGCGAAACTGACGGCGCTGCGGGTCCGGTCGGTGATGCGCGACCGGCAGCGCCGCGAGTCGGAGCTGGGCGCGCTGTTCGAGACGGCCAACGACCTGGCGGGGATGCGCAGCCTGGACCAGGTGTTGCAGGCGATCGTGGAGCGGGCCCGCAACCTGCTGAGCACCGACGTCGCGTACCTGACGCTGAGCGACCCGGAGGCGGGCGGCACCTACATGCGGGTGACGTCGGGATCGGTCTCGGCGTCGTTCCAACAGCTGCGGCTGGCGTCGGGCAGAGGGCTGGGCGGCTTGGTGGCCACCACGGCCCTGCCGTACGTGACGGCCAACTACTTCACCGACCCGAGGTTCGTGCACGCGGAGAACATCGACCACGCGGTGCGCGAGGAGGGCCTGGTGGCCATCCTGGGCGTACCGCTGAAGATGAACGGGCGCGACGTGGGCGTGCTGTTCGCCGCGAACCGGCGCGAACGCCCCTTCGCGCACTCGGAGGTGGCGCTGTTGTCGTCGCTGGCCGCACACGCGGCCATCGCGATCGACAGCGCGAACCTGATCGACGACACGCGGCGTGCCCTGGACGAGCTGCACACCGTCAACGAGCGGTTGCAGCGGCACACGGCGTCGGTGGAGCGGTCGGCGGCGGCGCACGACAGGCTGACCGACCTGGTGCTGCGCGGCGGCGGGGTGCGTGAGGTCGCGGCGGCGGTGGCCGAGGTCCTGGGCGGCGCGGTGCTGATCCACGACGCGACCTCGGACGAGTCGGTGACCGCCAGTCCGCGGGGCGTGGTGGAGGGGGCCGCTCGGGGAGGTGCGCCGTGGGATTCGGGTGACGGGGCTCTGACCGACGCGGTGCGCTCGTCGCTGGTCAGCGGCCGTGCCGTACGGGCGGGACAGGCGTGGGTGGCGTCGGCTTCGACCGGGACCGAGCCTCTGGGAACGCTGGTGCTGCGCGGGGTGGAGCTGGACTCCACCGACCAGCGGGTACTGGAGCGGTCCGCGATGGTGACGGCGCTGCTGCTGCTCATCCGGCGTTCGGTGAGCGAGACCGAGCACCGGGTGCGCGGAGACCTGCTGGACGAGCTGCTCGAGGTGCCCGCGCGCGACCCGGTGTCGTTGCGGCAGCGGGCGTCGCTGCTGCACGCGGACCTGGACGGCCCGCACGTGCTGGTGGTCGCGGAGGCGCCGGGCGCGAACCCGGGGCGGTTGCGCTCGGCGGCGACCCATGTCGCCGAGACCACCGGGGGACTGGCCGGGAGCCGCTCGGGCCGCCTGGTGTTGGCGCTGCCCGGAACGGACCCGTCCCTGGTGGGGCGCCGGGTGGCCGACGAACTGTCGGCCGCGGCGAACGGCCCGGTGACGGCGGGGCTGGCCGGTCCGACGTCCGGCCCGGCGTCGTTTCGTGACGCGTTCGCCGAGGCGTCCCGGTGCCTCCAGACGCTGCGTGCGCTGGGCCGGGAGGGGGGCGTGGCCGCCACCGGGGACCTGGGGTTCTCGGGGTTGCTGCTGAGCCAGGACCGGGACGTGCCGGGGTTCGTGTCGGCGGCCCTGGGTCCGCTGCTGGAGTACGACGCCAAGCGGGGCACGCTCCTGGTGGAGACGCTGCGGGCCTACTTCTCGGCCGGGGGCAACCTGTCGCGCGCCAAGGAGGAGCTGCACATCCACGTGAACACGGTGGCGCAGCGCCTGGAGCGGATCAGCCAGCTGATCGGGGCGGACTGGCAGCGCCCCGGCCGGGCACTGGAGCTACAGCTCGCCCTGCACCTGCACGGACTGCTGGACAAGGGTGTGGACCTGGCGGGCGACCAGGACGGCGGTTGAGGAGAACAGCGGGCTGTAGTGGTTGTCGTCGGTGAGTTCGACGGTGACCAGGCCCTCGGGGAGGTCGGCCAGCCGCTCGGGTGTGTACAGCCCCGGGCTCTCGTCCATGAGGCCGCGTGCCGCCCACAGCATGCGGGCGGGGCAGGGCAGGCGGTGGACGGCACCGAGCGCGTCGGGGTCGGCGAGGACCTGTTCACCGTCCGCGCGCACGGCCTCCTCGTCGCAGGCCGAGCGCATGGCGGGCGGCTCTCCCGCTAGGTCGCGTAGGACGTAGTGGTCCGTCCAGGTGTTCCAGCGCCCCTCGAAGGCGGGATGGCGCCGCCAGAAGTCCCGGTAGTGGTCGGGACCCTCGAAGGTCGTGCGCAGGCGTGCCATGGCCGGGCCGAGCACGGCGTCGATGTCGGTTCCGGGAGGTACGGGGAGTCCGTGCCCGCCGTCCACCAGCAGCAGTCCGGACACCCGGTCGGGGTGGCGTACGGCGGCCAGGCAGGCGACGAACGCGCCCATGGAGTGGCCGACCAGGACGGTGCTGTGGATTCCGTGGCTGTCGAGTACGGCGATCATGTCGTCGGCGTGGGCGGCCAGGCCACGCGGACCGGCCAGATGCCCGCTGAGCCCGCGTCCGCGCAGGTCGGGTGCGATCAGCGGCGGCCCGCCGAGCCCGGACAGTTCGGCGGCGACTCGGGCGAAGGAGTGACCGTTGGCGGTGATGCCGTGGACGGCCAGGACCGGGGTCCCGGGTCCGTCGCCCCAGCGGGTGACGGCCAGGGCGTGTTCGACGGGTGCCGCACGCCCCGGCTCGCCTCCGGGGACGGGGACGGTGTACTCGTCCCCGTCCGTCCAGGAGGTGGTGTCGGTCATGTCCGTGCGTCCTTCCTGTTGCGCAGGGCCGATCGGACGCGTCCGGGGAGGGCGACGAGTCCGCCGGGGAAGAAGAACACCATCAGCACGAACAGCGCGCCGAGGATGAAAAGGGGCTGGGACAGCGGCGCGGCGATCCACGCGGGTAGCGCGGCGAAGGCGTCGGAGCCGCCCAGCTGGAGGAGGCGGTGGTCGGCGTAGGTGTACAGGACGGCGCCCAGCAGCGGGCCCCAGCGGGTGCCCGCTCCGCCCAGGGCCACCATCACCAGCAGGGTGAGGGTGAACTCGGCGGTGGTGATGGCGGGGGTGGCGCCTCCGGTGACCAACAGGTAGGCGACTCCGCCCAGGGAGGCCAGGCCGCCGCCGACGGTGAACGCCGCGAGCTTGTAGGGGTAGGGGTTGACGCCGAGGACGGCGACACGCTGCTCGTTGGCGCGGATGCCCTGCCAGACGCGGCCGACCGGGGAGGCGGTCAGCCACCAGACGACGCCGACGGCGGCCACGGCGTAGGCGACCGCCGCCCAGTACAGGTTGGCGGTGTTGGCCACGCCCACGAACGCGTCCGGGACCATGGCGGTGTTGAGGGACAGGCCCTCCTCACCACCGGTCAGGCGGCCCGGGTCCCGGGAGATGAGGATGGACCCGGCCTGGGCGAAGGCGAGGGTGACCATGGCCAGGGCTATGCCGTTGACGCGCAGTGAGACTGCGCCGAGAAGCAGGGACAGCAGGGTTCCGCCGACGACCGCGATCAGCGCCGACCACAGGAGCGGGAGTTCGACCACTCGCATGAGCAGCGCGGCGGTGTAGGCGCCACAGGCGAAGTAGAGGGCGTGGCCGAAGGAGAGCAGCCCCACCCGGCCGTAGAGCAGGTCGTAGCTGGTGGCCAGGCCGCCGAAGACCAGGCAGAACGCGAGCAGGTGCAGGGTGGGCGGACTGTTGAGGGCGCCTTCGAACAGCCCCGGTATCCGGAGTGTGGAGAAGGGCAGGGACAGCGCCACCGCCAGGACGGCGGCCGGGACCGCCCACGCGGGCAGGCGTCGGCGCCCGCGGACGACGCCCGTGACCGGCGGCGCGGCGCCGCCGCGTGCGCTGGGACCGGGGGCCTGGGCGGCCACGTCGGTGTCGGTCATCATGCCACCCTCTCCGCGGACTTCTTCGCGGTCAGACCGCCCTGCCTGGTGAGCAGCACGAGGGCCAGGACGATGACCACGGCGATGTCGCCGAGCCCGGCGACGGTGTAGTAGTTGGCGAACTGCTGGATGAGGCCGACCGCGACGGAGGCGACCGCGCAACCGGTGAGGGAGGCGGCCCCGCCGATCACCACGACGATGAACGCGAAGATCAGCAGGGACATCCCCTGCGTGGGGGTGACCACGCCGAAGTACAGGCCGCCCAGCGCCCCGGCCAGGGCCGCGGCGGCGCCGCCGATGGCGAACACCAGGGTGAAGGACCTGCGCACGTCGATGCCGAGAGCGGTGACCATGGCGCGGTCCTGTACTCCGGCGCGGACGATGAGCCCGTAGCGGGTGCGCGAGTTGAACAGCCACAGGGCGGCGAAAACGGCGACGGCGGCCAGAACGAGCAGGAAGCGGTCCTTGGGGATGTTCACGCCGAGGACGGCGGCGGTGCCGCTCACCAGTTCGGGCTTGGGGAAGGTGAGCGGGTCGGCGCCCCAGACGGCCTGGATGAGCGCGGGGACGGCCAGGCTCAGGCCGACCGTGGCGAGGATCTGCTCGCGGTGCCTGCCGTAGAGCGGGCGGATGACGCAGAGCTCGACCAGGGTGGCGGCCAGGGTGCCCGCGGCCACGCCGAAGGCGACGGCGACCAGGAAGCCGGGTCCGGCCGGCCCGGCCCCGGGCAGGTACCCGGCGGCCCACCAGGTTCCGTAGGCGCCGATGGCCAGGAAGGCACCGTGCGCGAAGTTGAGCACGTCCATCAGGCCGAAGATCAGGGAGAGCCCGGAGGCGATGAGGAAGTAGAGGGCGCCCAGGCCGAGCCCGGTGACGGTGAGGAGGATGACGGTGCTCACGCGGTCCGCCTCCCTTCGGTTCCGGAGGGGCCGGCGGCCGCGCGGGCCACGCCGAGGAGTTCGCGGGTTCGGTCGGCGTCGTCGAGCAGTTCCGGGGCGGGCCCGGTGTGGACCACGTGGCCCGCGTCGAGCACCACGGCCCGGTCGGCGACCCGGCGGACCAGGGACAGGTTCTGCTCCACGAGCAGCACCGGCACCTGTTCCGCGGCGAGGGCGACGGCGTCGGCGACCTCGCGGACGATACGGGGCGCGAGGCCCTTGGTGGGCTCGTCCACGATGAGGAGCCTGTTGTCGTTGAGCAGGGCCCGCCCGATGGCGAGCATCTGCTGCTGGCCGCCGGACAGGGTGCCCGCGGGCTGGTCTGCCCGCTTCCTGATCTCGGGGAACAGCTCGTGGACGAGGTCGTAGCGGGGCCTGCCGGGGTGGCGCTCGGCGATGCGCAGGTTCTCGGCGACTGTGAGGGCGGAGAAGATCCCGCGTTCCTCGGGCACGTAACCGATGCCTCTGGTGACGATGGCGTGTGTGGGGTGGGCGGTGATGTCCGCTCCGTCGAAATCCACCCGTCCGGTGCGCGGCACCAGTCCGAGCAGGGCTTTGACGGTGGTGGTCTTGCCGACGCCGTTGCGGCCCAGGAGAGCGGTGACGCCCCGGTCCGGCATGGCGAAGGACACCCCCTGGAGGATGTGCGACCCCTCGATCCACACGTGCAGGTCGGCCGCGTCCAGCAGCGGCTCCCCGGCGCTCACGCCCCGTCCCCGAGGTAGGCGGCCTGCACCTCGGGGGCGGCCATGGCCGAGTCCGGGTCGGTGAAGGCCAGCAGCGCGCCGTGGTGCATCACGGCCAGGCGTTCGGCCATGTCTAGGAGCACCTCCATGTGGTGTTCGACCATGAGGACGGTGCAGCCCTGTTCGCGGTGCACGTCCCTGATGACGGTGGTGAGCTCGCCGATCTCTCCCGCGCTGACCCCGGCCATGGGTTCGTCCAGGAGGATCAGGCGGGGCCGGCGGGCCAGGAGGAGGGCGAGTTCGAGCTTGCGCTTGTCGCCGTGGGACAGGTCGCCCGCTAGGGCGTCCGTCCGGTGGGAGAGGTGGACCAGGTCCAGGACGGCGGTGGCCTCGGCACCGCCGTCAGGGGTGGCCCCGCGCCAGAAACGGCGGGACTCGCCGGTGCGGGCCTGGACGGCCAGGCCGACGTTGGCGCCCACGGCGAGGTCGCCGAAGACACTGGAGGTCTGGAAGGTGCGGCCCATGCCGAGCCGGGCGCGGCGGTGCGGCGCGTACCGGGTGACGTCGGCACCGCCGAGTCGGACGCTGCCGCCGGTGGGCCGGGTCAGTCCGGATACCAGGTTGAACAGGGAGGTCTTGCCCGCGCCGTTGGGTCCGATGAGGGCGACGAACTCGCCCTCGTCCACGCGCATGGTGACGTCGTCGACGATGACGGCGCCGCCGACCGACCAGCTCAGGTGCTCCAGGGCCAGCCCCGGGACGGTACCGGGGGTACCGGTGCCGGGCGGGTCGGAGCCGGGTACGGCGGTCCCCGCGGTTTCGGTGGTTTCCGTGGTTTCGGAGGCCATGCCTACTCCGCGACCGCGGGCTCGACGTCGGCGGCCGGGATCTCCGCCACCAGCTCGGGCCGGGCGTCCTCACCCTCTCCGGCCAGCTTGACCTGGTACATGGGCTGGATGAGGGCGTGGTCCTCGGCACGGATGGTGAGTTCGCCCTTGACGCCGTCGAAGGTCCAGCCCTCCAGAGCTTCGACACGGTCCTGGACGCCGTCCCCGGAGGCGGCGGCGTGCACGACCATCTGGGCGGCGGTGAAGCCGTCGGGGGTGAAGAGGTCGACAGTGCCGCCGCCGGCCTCGACGGCCTCCTTCATGGTCTGGGCGGTCTCGGTGTCGGAGGCGCCGTCGAAGTAGTGGGAGAGGAAGGAGATGCGCCCGCCCGCCTCGCCGAATACCGGGTAGGACGGCTTGATGTCCAGGCCCGTGACGACCTCGGTGGAGTCGAGGATGCCTTGCTGGTCCAGGGCCTGCCACATGGCGGAGGCGGTCTCGCCCGCCCATGCGACGAAGACCAGGTCGGGGCCGGCCTGGCTGACCTGCTCGGCGAAGGGGGTGAGGTCGGTGGTGTCCGGCGGGGCCAGGACGCTGTCGACGGCGGCGCCCTCCCCTTCGAGGACCTCGGTGACGGCGTCGACGTTGTCCTGGCCGAAGGCGTTCTGCTGGGCGAACACCAGAACGTCCGCGCCGTCGGGGTCGTCCATGAAGGCGCCCGCGGTGAGGATGTCCTGGTAGGTCTGGCGGCCGGAACGGAAGGTGTTGCCGTTGATCCCTGTGACGGCGTCGGTGGCGGCGGGACCTGAGATGAAGAGGATCTCGTTCTGCTCGGCGAGCGGGGCGACCTGGACGGCGATACCGGAGGCGGTGGACCCGGCGATGATGTCGTGGCCGGTGCCGATGAGCTCGCGGGCGGCGGAGACCGCCTTGGTCGGATCGCCGGCATCGTCCATGTACTCGACCTCGACGGGGCGTCCGTCGATCTCCATGGTGCCGTCGGTGGCGTGGTCGATCCCGGCTTCGAAGCCCTGCTTGTACTGGTCACCGTAGCTGGCGAGGGGTCCGGTGGCGGAGTAGACGATACCTACCTTGACGGGTTCGTCCTCGCCTCCCCCGGCGGCCTCGCCGGGGCTTCCGCAGGCGGTCATGGCGAGGACGACCGCGCAGGGGGCGGCGGTCAGGGGGATCTTGCGCATTTCTCTCCTCCAGTCGGCACCCGTCTGTCCGACACAGCCGCCCGAGCTGGGGGATGGGTGCCAACCCGAAGGTAGAACCGGGGTGACCCGTTTCACATGTAGCGAGCACATACATTCGGTCCCGAATCGGTGTACCGGGAACCCACATGTGTCGTCGGGTCGGAACGGGGACGCCCGGCCCGCGCGGGCCGGGGCCGGGCGCCGCGGAGGTTCAGTCCGCCCGGAAGGGCTCACCCGGGTAGTCGCCGAACGACCACAGGTTGCCCTCCGGGTCGCGTACCGCGAACTCGCGGGCGCCGTAGTCGGTTCCCGCGAGTGGCCGGATAATGTCGGCTCCCCGGTCCAGGACGCGTTCGTACAGGGCGTCCGGGTCGGAGGTCACCGCGTAGCAGCCCATCGTGCCCGGCTCACGCGACCAGTCGCGACCGGGACGGTGGCTGCCGAGCATGACGCCGCCCGAGCCCTCGGGCCAGTTCAGCTGGGCGTGGTCGACGGTTCCGTCACCGTCGTACCTCGCTGAGAGGACGAGACCGAAGGTGTCGACGTAGTACTCGATCAGCGCTGGGGCGTCGGTTGCTTGCAGAGTCACCCAGACGGTCGGATTCGTAGTAGCCATGAACTCAGTCTGGGGAGTGCGCGTGACCGCCGTCTTGTATGTTTCGGAACTCCTCGTCCAGCCATGTTCCCGGCGGCACCCCGGTGAAGCGGGCGAACTCGTGGCTCAGGTGGGCCTGGTCGCTGTATCCGGTCTCCGTGGCGACGGCCGCCAGGTCGGCACGGCCGCTCAGCCGCGCCTCGTCGACGACACGTGTCTTGGCGTGCTCGAACCGCATCAGCATCGCCACGGTCTTGGGGGAGCGCCCGACCTCCCGGTGGAAGAGCGTGCCCAGGTGGCGCGGGCTCACCCCGACGGCGCGGGCGAGCGAATCCACCGGAACGCGGCCCCGGCTGCGCTCCAACAGGTGCCATGCGTGCGCCACCTCCGGGCGCGGACCGGCGGTGTCGTGGTCGCGGTAGCGCCGGAGCAGGTAGGAGGACACCAGGGTGAACACCTCACGCCAGCCGCTGGTGCGGGTCAGGCGGTCGTGTAGTTCGAGGGCTCGGTTTCCCAGCAGGTCGGCGCCGTCGAAGTCGCTCACGCTGAGTTCGGCGCTGGGCGCCCCGAAGAGCGAGCGGGAGGCCAGGGGATGCACCGCGAGCTGCACACCGGCCTGGCCGGGGCGCTGGCGGACGTGGCTTGCCCGCACGTGCAGGCCGCCCAGGACCAGGGGGTTCGGGCGAGCGTGGGCCAGTCCCTCGGCGGTGTCCGCGGCCTCGACGCCCTCGTCCAGGGCCACGATGAACGTCAGCGAAGACGACGGAAGGCCTCGGTGCGGAGTCTCGGGCACGTCCAGGCCCCGGTAGCCGACCATCGAGACGGCTCCCGGTGCGCTGTGCGGCGGGGCGACGGCGAAATCCCAACGCGGGGCCTGTTCCTGCCTGTCCACACCAACGAAGCTAGCACACGGTTTCGGAGTGGATCCGGTGGTCAAAGGCCTGTGACCAGTGGCCTTCCGCTGGGTCCGCGGGGATGCCGAGCCAGAGGTCCGTCGCGCGCGGTCGCGGCTCCGCTCCCGCGCACCGTCAGGTGTCGCCCGCGCCGTTGCACCGCCGCCGACACGGGTACGGCTAGTGCGACCGGTTTCCGCGTCGACAAATCCTCATGGAGGTTCGGACAGTTGATGGAAAAACCAGAGAAGAAGAAGCTCGCCCACCTCGGTTTCGCGTTCCTGGTCAGCGCTTCCGTCCTGCTGGGCGTATACCTCCCCCTCGCCTGGTCCGGGCTCGCCGGCTACGCCGTGGCCGGTGTCGTCCTGGTGGCGTGGGCCGCCTACGCGGGCCGTCTCCACCAGGAGCACAGGGAGGCGTCCTCGGCCCTGACGGAGCGGCCCCCCGGGCCGTAGGTTGCCCCCATGTGGTTCTCAACGGTGACCAACCTGATCAGTGACGCGGCCGCGCTCTCCCCCGTGGCCGCGGCCTTGGCCGCCGTCATCTCCGGGGTCCGGATACTCCGCGGCCGACCGTGGAGGAGGGCCGTCCTCAACAGCGTGTTCGACACCCTGGCCCTGTGCGCGCTCGCGCCCGTCGTCGTCCTCACCCTGGTGAACCCGGGCGGCGGCGGGGAGGACATCGTGCTCGTGCCCTTCTCCGACATGGGGCAGTCGGGACTCGGCATGACCGGGCTCTACCAGAACTTCGGCAACATCGCCCTGTTCGTTCCGCTCGGAGCACTGCTGCCACTGGCCCTGGAGCGGAGACTGGCAGGTTTCCCCAGGGTCCTGGCCACGGCGGGAACGGTGTCGGTCACCGTGGAGGTGCTCCAGTACTTCCTCGGACGCACCGCCTCGGTGGACGACGTGATCCTCAACTGCTCCGGCGCACTCGCGGGGGCGGCGCTGACCTGGCTCTGGTGGCGTGAGCGGTCCGGACGCCAGCTCCGCGACCGTTCGACTGCCTCCGGTGGCGGCGAGGACTCCCCCGCACCGACTTGACCTCAACATTAGTTGAGGAAAGAGCATGGCTCCCGAGCACCAGGGAGGTGCCCGCCCGGACGTTGGGAGCCGGGCCCGTACTACGACAGGAGAAGAACCATGACAGAGCCGATCCTGGTTACCGGGGCCACGGGGAACACCGGACGCCACGTGGTGGCGGGGCTGCTCGCCGAGGGGGTCCCCGTGCGGGCGCTCGCCCGGAAGCCGGAGAGGGCCCGGCTGCCCGAGGGGGTGGAGGTCGTCAGAGGCGACATCACCGACCCCGAGGCCGTGGCGGCGGCCGCCGAGGGCACCGCCGGGGCGTACCTGCTCTGGCCTGGTTTCGGTACCGACGGGATCAGGGAGACCGTGGCGGCCCTCACCCGACATGTGCCGCGGGTCGTGTACTTCTCGGCGGTGGCGGGGAAGGACCCCGAAAGCGTGTGGGGACAGGTGGAGACCGCGGTGCGCGACTCCGGCCGGGAGTGGACCTTCCTGCGTATCACCGGCCTGGCCACGAACACGCTGGTCTGGGCCGACCAGGTCCGCGCGGGCACGGTCCGCGCCCCGTTCGGCGGGGCCTCGCGTTCCCTGGTCCACGAGCGGGACGTCGCGGCGGTCGCCGTGCGGGCCCTGCTGGACGGGTCGCACGCGGGCAGGATCTACACGGTCACCGGCCCCGAGTCACTGCCCCAGGCCGACCAGATCCGCGTCATCAGTGAGGAGACCGGCCTGCCGGTGCACTGGGAGGAACAGCCCGAGGAGGAGGCGCGCGCCGAGATCGCCGAGACCATGGGCGCCGTCTACGCGACCGACGGGATGGCCTACTGGGCCTCCCTCGTCGACACCCCGGAACCGGTCTTCGACCACGTGCGGGAGGTCACCGGCCGGCCGGCGCTGACCTTCCGCGAGTGGGCGCGCGAGCGCTCCGGGGACTTCACCGGGCGCTGACCCCGCGGGTCAGCAGGAGCCCTTGTCCTCCCAGACTCCCCACTCGCCGCTGTCGACCGGCGACACCCCCTGGTGCCACCAGCGCGCCTCGTACACGCGGCCCCGGTACTGGACCTGGTCGCCCCGGTCGTAGGTGGTGACCGGGTCCCACTCCGGCGCGTCGCAGGGGCTGTCGGACTCCCCGCCCCGGTCGCCGCGGCCACCGCCGTTGCCGTTGCCGCGGTCTCCCCTGTCACCCCGGCCGTCGTCGCCGTCGTCCTCGTCCTCGGAGGAGGAGTCGGCGGCGTCGGCGGTGTCCTCGTCCGGCTCCTCCTCTTCTTCCTCCTCCTCGTCCTCTTCCTCCTCCGGGTCCGGGCCGGTGGACACGGTGATGGCGACGGTGCCCTCCTCGGGCAGGATCGTGCCGGGCTCGGGGGCCTGCCCGATCACCTCGCCGACGGACACGGTCTCGTGGTGTTCCTCGACGACCTCCCACGTGAGCCCGAGCCCGGTCAGGGCGGCGACGACGTCCTCCTGAGCCATTCCGACCAGGTCGGGGACGATGACGCCCTCGCTCACGTGAAGGACCACCGGCTCCTCGCGGTCGCCGCGCGCGCCCGTCGCGGGTTCCGTGGACAGCACGGTGCCCGGCGGCTCGTCGGCGGAGTGCTCCTGGACGACTTCGATGTCGGTGAAACCGGACTCGCGCAGCACGTTGCGCGCGTCGTTCTCGGTCTCGCCAACCACGTCGGGGACCTCGGCGAACTGCGAACCGGCGGAGACCCACAGCATGACCTCGGCGCCCTGCTTCACGGTGCTGCCCGCGGAGGGTGTGCTGTCGGTGATCGATCCGGGGTCGACGGCGTCGCTGTAGGTCTCCTCGAACCGCACCCGCAGATCCAGGTCGAGCGCGGCCAAGCGCTCCTCGGCCTCCTCGGTGGTGGTGCCCACGACGTCGGGCAGTTCGGCGCCGCTGTCCGGGACCAGTGCCCAGCCGGCGGCGAACAGCACCAGGACCAACACGCCCGCGCCGACGAGCACGGGAACGCGCCGCCACGACGGGGCCGGCGCGCCTCGGTCCTCCCGGTCCTCCTCCGGTGCGTCGGTGACGACCGGGATCGGCCGGGTGTCGTCGGCGGCGGGGCCGGAGCGGGAGTGGGGGAGCGACCGCAGCACCTGTTCGACGACGGTGAGGTACTGGCCCGCGTCACGGGGACGGTAGCGCGGGTTGGGGTCGGTGGCGTTGGCGACCAGCATGTCCAGGTCGGACGGCAGGCCGGGGATGACGGACGAGGGCCGCAGCTGGTCGGTGTCCGGACCGACGGACACACCGGTCATCAGCGTGTGGAGGAGCCGCCCGACGGCGTGCACGTCGGTGCGGGTCTCCGGTCCGGCGTCCTCCTCGGCGTCGAAGAGCAGGGGGAAGCCGGTGACACGCGCCCCGCCCTCACCGTCCACCACGACCTTGTCCAGGCCCAGGTCTCCGTGCACGAGGCCCGACCCGTGGGTGACGTCAAGGACGGTGAGCACACCGGCCACGATGGTCAGGGCCGCGTGGGGCGGGTAGCGGAGCTCACCGCCGCTCAGAGCGTCGGCGAGGGTCTCTCCCGACAGGTACTCGGTGACGGCGTACACGTGGTCGCCGTCCCGCCCGTGGCCGAGGGTCCGCGCGAGTCCCGGGTGGGAGATTCCCTCCAGGGTCTGGGCCCGCTCCAGGAACGCGTGCACGGCGCCGTGGTCGTGCACCAGCCATGAGTGCAGGACCGTGACCATGACGGTCCGGTCGGCGCCCAGGTCGTGCGCGACATGGACGGTTCCTGAGGCACAGCTGCGGAGGCGCTTGCCGAGGATGTAGCGCTCGTGCAGCGTGATACCGAAGAGAGGATCGGGAGCGGGGGTCTCCATGCGACGGATTCTATGTCCCAGATTCCTCGCATATCGCCCTTTATCAGACCGGTTGCGGCCAAGGGACGGCCAGTGGTGCCGGGCCTTCCTCTCGAAACGAATGACGACCACGTGGTCTGGGCCCTGACCGGCTCCGCCGGGCAGTGGTCAGGGGAGCGCTAACCTGGCCGTGGATCCTCCTCGACGGCCTTTCCGCGGGAGCGGGTTCCGACGGTCTCCGATCTTCTCGACGACATTGAGGTGTGCCATGTCCGACGAACTGCACTGGGTGAGGGCGGACCAGCGTCCGGAGCTGCTGGCCTCTCCGGTCCTGGCCACGGTGCGAGGGCTCGACGACGCACGGGTGGCGGAGATCGACCCGGACCTCGCGGACACCGCGGAGTTCTGTGAGCGGTACGGGATGCCTCTGGAGACCAGCGCGAACTGCGTGGTGGTCGCCGCCAAGCGCGGCGGCGAGGTGTCCTACGCGGCGTGCATGGTGCTGGCGACCCAGCGCGCCGACGTCAACGGGACCGTCCGCCGCCGGCTGGGCGCACGCAAGACCTCGTTCGCGCCCATGGACGAGGCCACCGGGCTGACCGGCATGGAGTACGGCGGCATCACGCCGTTCGGCCTGCCGGGGGGATGGCCCGTCCTGGTGGACGAGGCCGTCGCCGACGGGACCGGGATGATCGTGGGCAGCGGCCTGCGCCGCTCCAAGCTCCTGGTGCCCGGCAAGCTGCTCGCCGACCTCCCGAACGCCCAGGTCCTGTCGCTCACCAGATAGCGGCGGCCGGGAGGCGCCGGTGCCCGGCCGTGCGGTTCCCACCGCTTGTCGACACGTCGACCTGCGGACTCGTCGCCATGTCGGCGCGCATGTCGACACGGCGACGAGTCGTCACGGTCCCGGACGCCCCGTCAGAGGGTGTCCCCGACCCCCGGCGCCCACGCGGACTCGGTCAGGACCGTGTACTGGTTCACCTGCGGCAGGTCCTCGTCCGGGACGGAGTCCGACTCCACCGCGACCGTCTCGTGGTAGAGCGGCACGCCCATGATCCGCCGCTCCAGGACGTATCCGTCCGCGGCCCGGGCCGCGGACGGATACGGTTTCGGCGCGCGGTCCCCGCCCCGCGCGCCGCACCAGTCCGGTCAGGCCAGATTGGTCCACACACTCTTGACCTGGGTGAATGCCTCGATCGCCGACCATCCCATCTCCCTGCCGAGCCCGGAGGCCTTCATGCCTCCCCAGGCCGCGGCGGCGTCCAGGGCCGGCGGCATGTTGATCCACACGGTTCCCGCCCGGACCCGTGCGGCGAGCCGGTTGGCGACGCCGATGTCGCGGGACCAGATGACGGCGGCGAGCCCGTAGTCGGTGTCGTTGGCCCGGGCGACCAGTTCGTCGGGATCGTCGTAGGGCAGGACCGACAGGACCGGGCCGAAGACCTCCTCCCGCGCGATGCGCATGTCGTCGGTGACCCCGGAGAAAACGGCGGGACGGACGAAGTATCCGGTGTCGCCGTCCAGCGGGGCGCGCTCGTGCAGGTGGCCGCCCTCCTCCTGGCCGATCCGCACGTAGCGTTCGGCCTGGTCGCGCTGCTCCGCGGAGACCAGCGGGCCCATCTGGGTGTCCTCCGCCAGGCCGTGGCCCAGCTTCATGGCGGCGGCACCCGCGGCGAGCTTCTCGGCGAACTCGTCATGGCGGGCGGAGTCGACGTAGAAGCGGGTGTAGGCGGCGCACACCTGGCCGGAGTTGAGCAGGCCGCCCATGAGGTTGCCCGCGACGGCGGCGTCGATGTCGGCGTCGGAGGTGATGATCGAAGGGGCCTTGCCGCCCAGTTCGAGGGAGGCGTGCTTGAGTTCGCGCCCGGCCTGGGCGGCGATCTCGCGGCCGACCCCGGTGGAACCGGTGAACGATACCTTGGCGACCCTCGGGTGGCGGACCAGCGCCCTTCCGACCTCGGGGCCTCCGGTGACCACGTTGACGACGCCGTCGGGGATACCCGCCTCCCTGACCAGTCCGGCCAGGCGCAGGGTGGTGAGCGGGGTCTGTTCCGCCGGCTTGACCACCACGGTGTTGCCGGTGGCCAGGGCGGGGGCGAGCTTCCACACCAGGATCATCAGCGGGAAGTTCCACGGGGTGATGAGCGCGCACACACCGAGCGGTTCGCGACGCGTGCGGTAGTCCACGTCCGGGACGGACAGTGGCGCGGTGACGCCGGTGATCTTGGTGACCCAGCCCGCGTAGTAGCGCAGATGCTCCACCGCGTTGGGGACGGCGAACCCGGAGCTGACGGCGAGGGGCTGCCCCTGGTCGGTCGTCTCCATGCGGGCGAACGCGTCGGCGTCGGCTTCCAGGAGGTCGGCGAGGCGAAGCATGAGCCTGGCCCGCTCGGCGGGGAGCATGCCCGCCCACGCGGCCGACCCGAACGCGCGGAAGGCGGCGTCCACCGCCGCGTCCACGTCGGCCCCGGCGGCCTCCGGCACGTGGGCGATGGTCTCGCCGGTGGCCGGATCCAGTGTGGGGAGGGAGCCGCCGCCGGTTCCGGTGGTCCACTCTCCGTCGATCAGCATGTCGGTCCTCATCGGAACACCTCGTCTCTCGCCCGCGTCGCTCGCGGTGCTCGTGGGTCTTTCGGGCCGTGTGTGCCCGGGCCACGCGTGGGCCCGGGGTGTGCGGTGGCCGTCACGGGTGGTCGGCGAGAATGAGGTCGGACGCCTTCTCGCCGACCATGATCGCCGGTGCGTTGGTGTTCCCCGAGGGAACGGAGGGCATGACCGAGGCGTCCGCCACCCGCAGCCCCCCGACGCCGTGGACGCGCAGCGCCGGGTCCACCACGGAGAGGGAGTCCGGGCCCATGCGGCAGGTGCCGACCTGGTGGTGGTAGGTGGTGACCGCACGCCGGACGTAGTCGCGCAGGTCGTCCCGGGTACGGGCGTCCGGCCCGGGGGCCACCTCCGCCTCGCGCCAGTCGTCGAAGGCGGCCGAGGCGCCGATCTCCCGGCAGATCTCCACCGCGTCGACCAGGCACTCCAGGTCGTGCGGCTCGGACAGGATGTTCGGGTCCACCAGGGGAGGGGCGGACGGGTCGTCGGAGGCCAGCCGCAGCGTGCCCCGCGAGAGCGGACGGACGATGCCGGGCGCGATGGTGTAGCCGTGTTCGGGCACCGGGTAGCCGTCGGCGGGCAGCACCATGTGGATGAAGAGGGGCTGGAGGTCGGGGACCGCGCGTGCGGGGTCGGTGCTGGCGAACAGCTGGCTCTCCAGCAGGTTCCCGCTACCGGGGGGAAGGGGGCGGCTGGCCTCGTAGATGTTGCTGACCAGCAGGTGGTCGTGCAGGTTCCCACCGACGCCGGGCAGGTCGAGGACGACGTCCACGCCCACTTCGGTGAGGTGGTCGGCGGGTCCGATCCCGCTGTGCATGAGGACCTGGGGCGAGCCGATCGTCCCTCCGCTGAGCACGACCTCGCGCGTCGCCCTGGCCTGCCGTACGCGGCCGTCGGCCTCGTACTCGACGCCGACCGCGCGGCCTGACTCCATTAGCACCCTGTGGACCGGGGCACCGGTGGTGACGGTGAGGCCGGGGTGGGACCGGACCGGTTCCACGAAGCTGCGCCAGGCGCTCATCCGCGCGTCCCCCGCTATGGTCGCGTGGTTGAACCCCGCGCCGAGCATCCGCTCCCCGTTGAAGTCGTCGGTGACGGGGTGGCCCAGCGCGGCGGCCGCTTCCACGAACGCGCGGGAGGCGGGGTGCGGGTCGGCGATGCGCGTGACCGGGAGCGGCCCGCCGGACCCGTGCCACGGACCGGATCCGTCGACGTGGTCCTCCGAGCGCTTGAACAGGGGCAGGACCGAGTCCCAGTCCCATCCGGTGCACCCGGCGTAGGCCCAGGAGTCGTAGTCGGCCCGGTGTCCGCGGACGTAGATCATCCCGTTGAGAGAGCTGCTCCCGCCAAGCACCCGGCCACGAGGCCAGTGCAGGGAGCGGCCCGCCGCATGCTTCTGCGGCACGGTCATCACGGCCCAGTCCAGCGGGGAGTGCCACAGGCCCGGCCAGCCGCGCGGGTCGTGGATCCCCGGTTCGCCGTCGGCGGGGCCTGCCTCGACGACGTGCACCGTGTGCCCGGCGTCCAGCAGGCGTCGGACGACCACACTGCCGGAGGAGCCGGAGCCGACGACCACGAAGTCGTGTTCGGCGGGGCTGGCTGTGTCCATGGCGTTCCCTTCCCGGGCTCTTTGCTGGCTGCGCAGAAGTTACGCCGGGGCCGCCTCCGCGGACCGCCGTTTCCCGCACCGCCACTCGCCGTTTCCCGCACGGGGCACGGGCGCCTTGTCCGCCCGAGAGTGACGGGGATAACATCCGGTCAGCCCCGGGCGCGGAGACGCGCGCATGTCAGACGCGTGGGGGAAGGGAGCAGGGCGTGGAGACCGTGCAGTCAGCCGACTGGATCGACCGTTTCGAGGCCGAGGCCTCCCGGGCCTTCGCGCCTTTGCGCATGCGGGCCGTCGGCGACCACCCCTTCCACGGCGCGTTCACCTCCACCAGGGTCGACCAGCTGGTGCTGACCCGCATCCGGGCCGATCCGGTGGTGGTGCGGCGCGACCCCGGGGTGATCGGCTCGTCGGATCCGGACCTGATCAAGGTGGCGTGGCACGTCTCGGGCCGTGCGGGCGTGAGCCAGGCCGGGCGACGGTGCATGCTCGACCCCGGCGACCTGGTGGTGTACGAGACGGGGCGCCCCTACGAGCTGCCGTTCTGGGAGCCGTACGACACCGTGGTGGCGGGGGTGCCGAGTGCCCTGTTCGGGGCACACGCGGACCTGCTGCGGCGCCGGGTGGCGATACCGGTGCGCGCGGACAGCGGGTTGCGCGGGATCGTCTCGTCACTGTTCCAGGGTGTGGCGTCCGGGCTGGAGGAGGAGGCGGGCGGCGCGGCGCGGCACCACCTGGCGTCGGCGCTGGTGTCGCTGGTGTGCGCGGCGTTCGCGGACGCACCCGGCGACGAGGGCACGGACCCGCTGGCCCGTGTGCGGGCGTACTGTCTGGCGAACCTGTCCGATCCGGGCCTGTCGGTGGAGTCGGTGGCGGCGGCGCACCGGATGTCGGCCCGATACCTGTACAAGCTGTGCCGCGATCAGGGCTTCACCCTGGCACGGTGGATCCGCTCGGAGCGGCTGGTGCGCATCCGGCGGGACCTGGCGGACCCGCTGCTGGCCGACCGGAGCGCGTCGGCGATCGCGGCGAGGTGGGGGGTGCTGGACTCGGGGCACCTGGGACGGATGCTGCGCTCGGAGTTCGGTGTGACGGCAGGTGACATCCGCGCCGAGGCGGACTGAGGGCCCCTGGCCCGTTTCAGGGGCGAAAGCCCCAGCTGGGAAGCGGTACGACCCCCCGGGCACTATTTACTGACCGATCGGTCTGTAATACTGTTCGCAAGAGACCCACAGCCCGAGGAGAGGACCGTCAGGTGTCCGAAACACTGCAAAGCTACGCGCAGGGGACGTGGTTCACCCCCACGGACGAGGGCACGCCCCTGGCCGACGCGAACACCGGTGAGACCGTCGCCCGTATCTCCGCGAACGGACCCGACGTCGCCGGGATGGTGGACCACGCGCGCCGCGTCGGCGGTCCCGCGCTGCGTGCGCTCACCTTCCACCAGCGCGCGAACCTCCTCAAGGAGGTCGCCAAGCACCTGATGGAGTACAAGGAGGAGTTCTACGCGCTCTCGCACCGGACCGGCGCGACCAGGCGCGACACCGCCGTGGACGTGGACGGCGGCTTCGGCACGCTCTTCAGCTTCTCCAGCAAGGGCCGCCGCGAGCTGCCCAACTCCACCGTCATCATGGACGGCCCCCTGGAGCAGCTCGGCAAGCAGGGCACGTTCGTCGGCCAGCACGTGTACACGTCCCGTCCCGGCGTGGCCGTGCAGATCAACGCCTTCAACTTCCCCGTGTGGGGCATGCTGGAGAAGCTCGCCCCCGCGTTCCTCGCCGGACTGCCGAGCATCGTCAAACCCGCCGGCCAGACCGCCTACCTCACCGTCGCCGTCGTACGGCGGATGATCGAGTCCGGCCTGCTGCCGGAGGGCTCCCTCCAGCTCCTCGTCGGCACCCACAAGGGGCTGCTCGACAACCTGGGCCCGCAGGACATCGTGGGCTTCACCGGATCCGCCGCCACCGGCGCCATCCTGCGCAACCACCCGAACGTGGTCAGCGGCGGCGTGCAGCTCAACGTCGAGGCCGACTCCCTCAACTGCTCGGTCCTCGGCCCGGACGTGTCCGAGCAGGACCCCGAGTTCGACCTGTTCGTCAAGCAGGTCGTCGCCGAGATGACCGTCAAGGCCGGGCAGAAGTGCACCGCCATCCGCCGGGTCATCGTGCCCGAGTCGATGGCCGAGGCCGTCACCGGAGCCCTGACCGACCGCCTGTCCAAGGTGGTCGTGGGCGCGGCGGACGACCCGGACACGCGCCTGGGCGCGCTGGTCTCGCGCGACCAGCGCGAGGAGGTCCGCAAGGCCGTCAAGGCGCTGCGCGCCTCCAGCGATATCGTCTACGGCGACCCCGAGAACGTGGAGGTCGTCGGTGCCGACGCCGAGGCCGGCGCGTTCATGTCCCCGATCCTGCTGCGCGCCGAGCCCGGTGCCCAGGAGCCCCACGATGTGGAGGCCTTCGGCCCGGTCAGCACCGTGATCACCTACGGCGGTGTCGCCGAGGCCGTGGAACTCGCCGCCCGCGGCAGCGGCAGCCTGGTGGGGTCGTTGGTGACCAACGACCCGGACGTGGCCCGCGAGGTCGTCCTGGGCGTGGCGCCCTGGCACGGGCGCATCCTGGTGCTGAACCGGGACGGCGCCAAGGAGTCCACCGGCCACGGCTCCCCGCTTCCCGTCCTGGTGCACGGCGGTCCCGGACGCGCGGGCGGCGGCGAGGAGATGGGCGGCGTGCGCGGCGTCAAGCACCACATGCAGCGCACCGCCGTGCAGGCCTCCCCGGACATGGTCACCGCGATCACCGGCCACTGGACCACGGGGTCGGAGCGCAGCGTGGGCGACGTGCACCCGTTCCGCAAGGACCTGTCGCAGCTGCGGATCGGCGACACGATCCGGTCGGCGGAGCGCACCGTCACCCGGGCCGACATCGACCACTTCGCGGAGTTCACCGGCGACACCTTCTACGCGCACACCGATGAGGAGGCCGCCGCAGCCAACCCGCTGTTCGGCGGGATCGTGGCGCACGGCTACCTGGTGGTGTCGCTGGCGGCGGGCCTGTTCGTGGACCCGGCCCCGGGGCCGGTGCTGGCCAACTTCGGCGTGGACAACCTGCGCTTCCTCACCCCGGTGAAGGAGGACTCCACCATCCGGGTGACGCTGACCGCCAAGCAGATCACGCCGCGCACGAACGCCGACTACGGCGAGGTGCGCTGGGACGCCCTGGTCACGGACCAGGACGGCGAGGCCGTGGCCACCTACGACGTACTCACCCTGGTCGCCAAGGGCGAGGAGTAGGCAGACGGACCTGTGGACAGGTGGCCTTGTAGACGAATGTCCATGTAGGCGAGTCGACACGGCGGTGCCCCCGGTCGCGATACGGCCGGGGGCACCGCCGTGTCCACCGGTCCCCGCGTCACGGTCAAGCTCACGAGCGGCGGGGTACCGGGGCAGCGAACACACTGCCCGGACGCACCACGTGCGCAGGTGCGTCAACGAACGGGAAGCGCCCCGGGGTGCCGACTCCCCGGGGCGCTCGTTCTGGGTGGCCCGCGCCTACAGGCGGGCGATGGCCGCGGCCGGGTTCTCCATGGCGTCCGCGACCACGCGCATGAAGCCGGCGGCGGCCCCGCCGTCGCACACGCGGTGGTCGAAGGCGAACGACAGCTGTGTGATCTTGCGTGCGGTCAGCTCGCCGTCCACGACCCACGGCCGGTCCAGGATTCTGCCGAGGCCGAGGATCGCCACCTGCGGGTGGTTGATGATGGCGGCGCTGCCGTCCACCCGCAGCGACCCGTAGTTGTTGAGGGTGAAGGTACCGCCGGTCATCTCGGCCGAGGATGCCTTCCCCTCCCGGGCGGCGGCGGTGAGCCGCCTGATCCGCGCGTCGAGCTCCAGGGTGGTGAGCCGGTGCGCGCCCATGACCGCCGGAGCGACCAGGCCCCGGTCGCTCTGCACGGCCAGGCCCAGGTTCACGCCGTCGTACTGCACGAGTTCACCGCGTTCGGTGTCCACCAACCCGTTGAGTTCGGGGTAGGCGCGCAGACCGGCGAGCACGAACCTCGCCACGTAGGACAGCAAGCCGGGTCCGGACGGGTCGGACTGGCGCAGACGGACCAGCTCGGTCGCGTCCACGTCCACCCAGACGGTCGCCTCGGGGATCTCGCTGCGGCTGCGGGACAGCGACGCGGCGACGCTCTTGCGGAACCCGCTCATGGGTACGCGCTGGGATTCGACCAGCCCCGTGCGCGTGTCCACGGCACCAGCCGGGACGGGCTCGGGCCGCGTGGCGGAGGCGGGCTCGTCCCGCGTGCGCTCCGCGGCGGGTCCGGCCGGAGCCCGGGCCGCCTCGATGGCGGCGCGCACGTCGCGCCGGGTGATGAGCCCGCCCGGTCCGCTCCCGTCGACCTCGGAGATGCGCAGTCCGGCCTCGCGTGCCATCTGCCGCACCAGCGGCGAGGTCACCAGCGGGGGACGCGTGACGCTCGGGGACGGCGCGCCGTCCCCGGGGGCGGCGGCGGGCACGGCGGGCTGAGCCGGGACCGCTGGCGGGCGGCCGCGCGGACGGCGGCGGCGCCCGGAGCCCTGTGTCTCCGGCGTGCCGTAGCCGATCAGCACGTTGCCCGATCCCGCTCCGGCGCGCTCCTCCTCGCGGTACCGCTCGCCCTCCGCCGACGCCGGCGCGGCGGCGGGTCCGCCCCCGGCGGCGTCGGAGCCGTCGGCCACGCTGATCAGCGGCTTGCCGACCTCCATGACACGGCCCTCCTCGCCGTGCAGCGCACTGACCGTGCCCTTGAAGGGCGAGGGGACCTCCACGATCGACTTGGCGGTCTCCACCTCCACGATCGGCTGGTCGACGGCCACGGTGTCGCCGACGGCGACGAGCCACCGCACCACCTCGGCTTCGGTGAGTCCCTCTCCCAGGTCGGGAAGGTCGAAGGTCTGCGTCGTCACTGGTCCTCCCACTGAAGGTCGTCGACGGCATCCAGGATCCGGTCCACGCTCGGCAGCTGGAAGCGCTCCAGCTTCGGTGGCGGGAACGGGATGTCGAAACCGGTGACGCGGCGCACCGGTGCGGCCAGGGAGTGGAAGCAGCGCTCGGTCACACGCGCGGTGATCTCCGAGGCGACGCTGGCGTACCCGCTGGCCTCGGCGACCACGACGGCACGTCCGGTGGAGCGCACCGCCTCGCACACGGTGGCGTCGTCGAAGGGCACCAGGGAGCGCGCGTCCACCACCTGTAGGCTGCGGCCCTCCTGGGCGGCGGCCTCGGCGGCCTCCAACGCGGTGGGCACCGACGGCCCGTAGGCGATGAGGGTGGCGTCGGTGCCGGGGCGGCGCACCACGGCCCTGCCGATGGGCGGTTCGGGGGTCGACAGGTCGACCTCGCCCTTGCCCCAGTACAGCTTCTTGGGCTCCATGAACACGACCGGGTCGTCGGAGGCGATCGCCTCGCGCATCAGGAAGTAGGCGTCAGCGGGTGTGGACGGGGTGAGCACGGTCAGGCCGGGCGTGTGCGCGTAGTAGGCCTCGGAGGAGTCGCAGTGGTGCTCGACACCGCCGATACCGCCCGCGTAGGGGACACGGATGACCATGGGCAGGCTGACCCGGCCACGGGTGCGGTTGCGTGTCTTGGCCACGTGGCTGGCGATCTGCTCGAAGGCCGGGTAGGCGAACGCGTCGAACTGCATCTCCACCACCGGGCGCATGCCGTTCATCGCCATGCCCGTGGCCATGCCCACGATGCCGGCCTCGGCGAGCGGTGTGTCGAAGCAGCGGTCCTCGCCGAACTCGGCGGTGAGTCCGTCGGTGATGCGGAAGACCCCGCCGAGGGGGCCGACGTCCTCGCCGAAGACGTACACCGTCTCATCCTCGGTCATGGCGTCGCGCAGGGCCTGGTTGAGGGCCTGGGCCATGGAGAGCTTGGTGGGGTCGGTCGCCATGTCAGTTGCCCTCTCTGCTCAGTTCGTCGGCCAGGAAGGCGGCCTGTTCGTCCAGCTGCGGCGTGGGGGTGGAGAACACGTGCGCGAACAGTTCGGCGGGCTCGGGGTCGGTGTCCTTCGATACGCCCTCGCGCATGGCGGTGGCCACGTCCTCCGCCTTCCCGGTGATCTCGGCCTTGCGGGCCTTGGTGAGCAGTCGCTTCCTCCTGAGGTAGCTCTCCATGCGCAGCAGCGGGTCCCTGGCCTCCCAGGGGTCGACCTCCTCCTGGCTGCGGTACCGGCTCGCGTCGTCGGCGTTGGTGTGGGCCTGCATCCGGTAGGTGTGCGCCTCCACCAGCTGGGGTCCCCCTCCGGACCGGGCGGCGGCCACGGCACGGTCCAGCACGGCGAGCACGGCGGGGGTGTCGTTGCCGTCCACCCGCTCGGCGTTCACCCCGTAGCCGACGCCCTTGTGGGCCAGTGACGGGGCCGCGCTCTGCCGTGCCAGGGGCACGGAGATGGCGTACTCGTTGTTCTGCACGAAGAACACCACCGGGGCCTTGAACACGGCCGCGAAGTTCATCGCCTCGTGGAAGTCGCCCTCGCTGGTGGCCCCGTCGCCGCACAGCGCCATGGCCACCGTGTCCTCACCCCGCAGGCGCGCGGCGTGCGCGACGCCCACCGCGTGCAGCAGCTGGGTGGCCAGCGGCGTCGCCTGCGGCGCCACCTTGTGGGCGTGGGGGTCGTAACCCGCGTGCCAGTCGCCCTTGAGCAGGGTGAGGACCTCCACCGGGTCCACCCCGCGCGCGATCACGGCCGCGGTGTCTCGGTAGGTCGGAAACAGCCAGTCGCTCTCCGCCAGGGCCAGGGACGCGCCCGTCTGGCAGGCTTCCTGTCCGTGCGAGGAGGGGTAGACGGCCAGGCGGCCCTGTCGCACGAGGGCGCCGGCCTGGTCATTGACGCGGCGGCCGATCACCAGGGAGGCGTACGCGGCCAGCAGCCGCTCCGGGCCCGGGAACGGCAGGGCGGCCCCGGACACCGGGCTCCCGGTCTCGTCGAGCAGCCGTACCGGCTGCTCGGAGGGGAGAAGGTCCCGGTCATCAGCCATGGCTTCCAACCTCCTGTGTCAGAAATATATGTACAGACACATGGTGGTGTTTGTTGCCATATGTTCGCTACATGGGCGAAAAGTTCAAGAAAACGTCGCACATAATCGGGGATTTTCGAGCAATTCGTCCAACCATGTGACCCAGAACACCGCACACCGTGGACAGGTGGTCGAAGGACGCCGTCCTCGTCGACCCACCGCACGAGGAGGCCGTGTCGGCGGTGTACCTCTGGTACCGGGTGACACGTCGCCAGAGCGCCGCGTCGGACGGGGTGGGGCGTTCACCGGATGATCTTGCCCCTACTGGCAGTGTCGGCGGCCGAGGTCGCCAGTACGGGCAAGGTCATCGCTGTCGGGCGCCTGGACGGGGAGCGCCCCGACCCAGGCGGTCACCGCACTAGCATGAAGCGGTGCCCCGGGTTCCCCCACCTGCGCGGAATCCGACGGGAGCGCACACCACACCACCGGGAAAAAGAGGGGGAACTCCGTGAGCGACGAGCGCGAGAACCTGAGCTATGAGCTCTTCGGCACCGCGATCCGCGACCTGGCCCACACGATCGCCGACGACGGGTTCGAGCCCGACATGATCCTCTCCATCGCTCGCGGCGGCCTCTTCGTCGCCGGGGGCCTGGGGTACGCGCTCGACGTCAAGAACCTGCACGTCATGAACGTGGAGTTCTACACCGGAGTGGGCACCACGCTCGACATGCCCGTCATGCTCCCTCCGGTGCCCAACCTGGTCGACCTCGGCAGCAAGAAGGTCCTCGTCGCCGACGACGTGGCCGACACCGGTAAAACCCTCAAGCTCGTCCACGACTTCTGCGCCGAGCACGTCGCCGAGGTCCGCAGCGCCGTGATCTACGAGAAGCCGCAGTCACTGGTCAAGTGCGAGTACGTCTGGAAGCACACCGACCAGTGGATCAACTTCCCCTGGTCGGTGGAGCCCCCGGTGGTCTCCCGTCCGGACCAGGTCCGCGACGCCTGACCCGTCAGTCCCCGGGCTCCCTCGCCGGGGGAACGGCGTCGGCTCCGCCTCCGCCCTCCCGTGCGGCCTCCCGCTCGGCCATCCGGCGGCGCTGCGGCACCACCGTGTACTTGGGGTCGGCGGCGGACTGCTTCCCGGCGTAGAAGACCCCCAGGCGGGTGCAGGCCGACCCCGCGAGCAGGGCCGCACCGCTCAGCGCGGAGGCCAGGCGGCTGCGGCGGCCGAGGACCGCGCCGGCGGCCCCGGCCAGGGTGAGCGCCTTGGAGGTGCGGACGAGGGCACCCGCCCTCCCCTCGCGGTAGGGCTCGCCGGACAGCCCCATCCGGTGCTCCATGGTGCTGGAGAGCGCCGTCTCCAGCAGGGCACCGCCCACGGCCGCTCGGCGCGCGGGCCCGCTCTGCGCCAGGGGAGCGGTGAGCAGGCCCGCCCCGCCCGCCGCCGCGGCGGCGGAGGAGGCGAACACGAACGGCATGTACCGGTAGCCGTCGTGCCAGGAGGGCACGGCGGTGTCGCAGACGAGCGGCGCCGTGTAGGTGGCCACCAGCGGACCCACCGCCCCGGCACCGAGGGTGGCGGCACGGCCGGTCCGCGGAAACCAGCCGGTGGCCGAGGTCACGGCGGCGACCCCGGCGAGGGGACCGTAGGCCATGAGGATCCACGACCCGACGCTCATCGGCGAGGTCGGCTTGAACACCCGCAGCATGTTGAGGAAGCGATCCGGCCGCCCCAGGTCGTGGATGAGCGCGGCCGTGGAACCGGAGATCGCACCCAGGGCGGTGTACTTCAGCGGCCGGGCCAGGTCCGGACGTCCGGTCATCTCGGCACCCGCGGCGAGCACCGAGGAGGCGCCGGCCAACCCGCCCAGGAACAGGTACCCGCCGATGTCGGGGGCCTCCCACACGATCTGGTTGAGGACGGGCTTGCCGTAGTAGGACCGGAACTCGGCGTCGGGCACCCGGGTGGGCTCACCGCGGCCCCTCCTCCGGCGGCGTCCGCCGCCGCGCTGGCGGCGCTGCTCCTCCCCGACGACGTCCGCGGCCCCCGTGATCGCCTCCCGGCCCGGGCGCTGCCCGCGCATGCCCTGCTTGGTCACGTCCGACGTGTTCATCAGCGCCTCCCCGTAAACGCCGCGGCCGCTCCGACCAGCAACGCGGCGGCCGCGACACCGGCGTGTGCCCACATCGACGGAAGGTCCCGCGTGGTCACCACCGGGTCCGGCGGCAGCCCGTAGACTTCGGGCTCGTCCAACAGCAGGAAGAACGCGCCCGCGCCGTCCACCCCGTTCGACGGGTCCTCGCCGTACAGGCGGGCGGAGGACACCCCGGCCTCCTGCAGGTCACCCAGGCGCTTCTCGGCGCGCTCGCGCAACTCGTCGAGGTTGCCGTACTGGATCGAGTCCGTGGGGCACGCCTTGGCGCAGGCCGGTTCCATGCCGTCGCCGAGCCGGTCGTAGCACAGGGTGCACTTCCAGACCCGACCGTCGTCCTCACGCTTGTCGATGACTCCGTAGGGGCAGGCGGGGACGCAGTACCCACAACCGTTGCAGATGTCCTCCTGCACCACCACCGTGTCGAACTCGGTGCGGAACAGGGCGCCGGTCGGGCACACGTCCAGGCAGGCGGCGCTGGTGCAGTGCTTGCACACGTCCGAGGACATCAGCCAGCGGAACTCACCCCGTTCGTCGGCTCCGGTGGCGGCGCCGGGCAGCTCGAAGGACGGCATGCCCAGGTCTACGGCGCCGGGACGGCCGACGCCGCCGGGGTCCTGGAAGCCGAGGGGCTCGCGCTGCTCGATGAAGGCCACGTGGCGCCACGTGTCGGCGCTGAGCCCTCCGCTGTTGTCGAAGGACATGGCCGTGAAGTCCAGGCCGTCCTCGGGGACCATGTTCCATTCCTTGCAGGCGACCTCACACGCCTTGCAGCCGATACACACACTCGTGTCGGTGAAGAAGCCGACCCGTTCGGGGTTCTCGCCTCCGCCGTTCTCTGAGGACACGCTCACACCTCCAGTCCCGTCTGTTCCGTGATTCCGGCCCGCTCCTGGTACTCCCGCACCAGGTCGAGGCGCTCGGGCCCTCTGGGGCGGCGGCCCGGCCGGATGTCGGCCGTGATCGCCTTGACCTCCTGAATGTGCACGTTGGGGTCCAGGGACATCGACATCAGCTCGTTGGCCGCGTCACCCGTCGAGTACCCGTTGGGCCCCCAGTGGTAGGGCATCCCGATCTGGTGGACCACCCGCCCCTGCACCCGCAGGGGGGCCATCCGGTCCGTGACCATCACCCGGGCCTCGATGGCGTTTCGCGCTGTGACGATGGTGGCCCAGCCGCCGTGTTCCAGGCCGCGCTCCTCGGCCAGCTCGGGGCCGACCTCGCAGAAGAACTCGGGTTGCAGCTCGGAGAGGTAGGGCGTCCACCGGCTCATCCCGCCCGCGGTGAAGTGCTCGGTGAGCCGGTAGGTGGTCACCACGTACGGGAAGACGTCCGCGCCCGGGGTGCCGGGAGCGGGGTGGTACCGGTTGTACTCGTGCGGGTACGTCAGCCGGGTCGGGTTGCGCTGGTGGCCGTACAGCGGGTTCGCGAACGGCGTGTCCTGCGGTTCGTAGTGGGTGGGCATCGGACCGTCGTTCAGTCCGGCGGGCGCGTACAGCCACCCCTTGCCGTCCGCCTGCATGATGAAGGCGTCCCTGCCGCTCAGCGCCGCCACCCCCTCGACGCCCTCCGGCGGACGGTAGTCGGGCGCCTTGCGGTTCTCGAAGTCGGGCGTGTCGTGCCCGACCCAGCTGCCCTGTTCCGCGTCCCACCAGATGAGGCTCTTCCGGGGGCTCCAGGGTTCGCCGTTCTCGTCCGCGGACGCGCGGTTGTAGAGGACGCGCCGGTTGTCCGGCCAGGCCCACGCCCACTCGGCGGCGATCCAGTCCTGCTCGGTGTGGGGCTTCTTGCGTGCCGCCTGGTTCACCCCGTCCTTGAAGACGCCGCAGTAGATCCAGCAGCCGCAGGACGTCGACCCGTCGTCTCGCAACTCGGTGTAGACGGTGAGCGGGCGGCCCTCGGCGTCGTGGCCGTTGATCTCCCGCAGGACCGCGGCCGCGTCGGGCTCACCGTCCTCCTCCAGCGGGTAATCCCAGGTCAGGTCGAGGATCGGACGGTCCTTGGGGTCGTCGGAGTCGGCGAGGATCTCGCGGGTGATCCGGCCCAGGTGGTACATGAACCAGAGGTCGCTGCGCTGGTCCCCGCTGGGCAGCACGGCCCGGTCGTGCCACTGGAGCAGCCGGTTGGTGTTGGTGAAGGTGCCCGACTTCTCGGTGTGCGCCGCCGCGGGGAAGAAGAACACCTCGGTACCGATGTCCTCGGGCCGCTTCTCCCCGGACTCGATCTCCGGACCGTCCTTCCACCAGGTGGCGCTCTCGATCAGTGAGAAGTCGCGTACGACCAACCAGTCCAGTTCGGCCATGCCCATGCGCTGGGCCCGGCTGTTGGCCGACCCCACGGCGGGGTTCTCCCCCATGAGGAAGTAGCCCTTGCAGTCCCCGGCGATCTGGGCCATCACGGTGTCGTAGTGGCTGTGGGACCCCGTGAGTCGGGGGACGTGGTCGAAGCAGTAGTCGTTGTCAGCCGTCGCGCTCTCTCCCCACCAGGCCTTGAGCAGACTGACGGTGTAGGACCGCATCCCGTCCCAGAACCCCTTGCGCGGGTTACCCGCGGCCAGAATGTAGGTGTCCAGGGACTGCTCCTCGTGGGCGTGCGGCATCGGCAGGTAGCCCGGCAGCAGGTCGAACAGGGTCGGCACGTCGCTGGACCCCTGGATGCTGGCGTGTCCGCGTAGCGCCTGGATACCGCCGCCCGGGCGCCCGATATTGCCCAGCAGCAACTGGAGGACGGAGGCGGCACGGATGTACTGGGAGCCGACGGTGTGCTGGGTCCAGCCCACGGCATAGCAGAACGCGCTGGTGCGGTCCCGACCCGAGTTGCTGGTGAGGTGGTCGCACACCCTGCGGAAGGTCTCCTGCGGGATACCGCAGATCTCCTCGACCATCTCCGGCGTGTAGCGCGAGTAGTGACGCTTGAGGACCTGGAACACGCAGCGGGGGTCGGTGAGCGTCGGGTCCTCCTGGGGAACCTCCCGGATCACCGCGCCGCCGGAGCCCTGCTGTTCGGGACGCCCGGCACGGCTGGTGTCGAGGGACTCCTCCAGCCGTTCCTTGAACAGCTGGTTGCGGTTGCCGGAGGCGGCGGCCACCTCCGCCCCCTCGTAGCTCCAGGTGCTGGCGTCGTAGCTCTTGTCCTCCTCCGAGAATCCGGAGAACAGGCCGTCCAGGTCCTCGGTGTCCTGGAACTCCTCGCCGACGATCGTCGCGGCGTTGGTGAAGGCGAGCATGTAGTCGCGGAAGTACTTCTCCTCGGTGAGGACGTGGTTGATGATCGCGCCGAGGAAGGCGATGTCGGTGCCCGCGCGGATGGGGACGTGTAGGTCGGCGAGGGCGCTTGTGCGGCTGAAGCGGGGATCGACGTGGATGACCACCGCGCCGCGCGCCTTGGCCTCCATGACCCACTGGAAGCCGACCGGGTGGGCCTCGGCGAAGTTGGAGCCCTCGATGACGATGCAGTCGGAGTTCTGCAGGTCCTGGAGGAACATGGTCGCCCCGCCGCGGCCGAAGCTCGTGCCCAGCCCGGCGACGGTGGAGCTGTGGCAGACCCGGGCCTGGTTCTCCACCTGGATGACGCCGAGCGCGGTCAGGAGCTTCTTGATGAGGTAGTTCTCCTCGTTGTCCAGTGTGGCTCCGCCGAGGCTGGCGATCCCCAGGGTGCGGGCCACCCGGCGTCCGTCATGCTCCTGCTCCCAGGTCTCGTCCCGGGTGCGGACGACCCGTTCGGCCACCATGCGCATGGCGGTGTCGAGGTCGAGCTCCTCCCAGTCGGTCCCGTACGGACGGCGGTAGAGGACCTTGTCCACGCGGGAGGAGCCGGTGGTGAGCTGGAGGCTGGCCGACCCCTTGGGGCACAGGCGCCCCCGACTGACCGGTGAGTCCGGGTCCCCTTCGATCTGGACGACCTTCTCGTCCTTGACGTAGACGTTCTGGGAGCAGCCCACCGCGCAGTAGGGGCAGACCGACTGCACGACCCTGTCGGCGCTCTCGGTGCGGGCCCCCAGGTTCTCCGACCGTTCGGACTTCGCGGCGGCTCCGAGTCCCATCCGGTCCTCGCCGGTGAGCTGCCGGTAGACCGGCCACGACTCGATCCACGTGCGTATCCCCATGCTCGCCTCCGCATCGGCCCCCGGGCCCGTCGATGTCTCCAGGTATCCCGCTACCCACGGGCACGAGGACCATGAGTACGGGTTTCCACAGTGCGGCGAGGAGCCTCGCCGGTCGGCGAGGACACGCCGCCCGTGGCGGACCCGTGGGGATCCCATGGCGGCGGGAAGGTGCGGCGTGGCGGTGTTTCACGTGAAACACCGCAGTCGGAACACCTGGACGGGCCCTTCCGCGTAGCTCCTGGTCAGAAAGGGTTCCGCGCGGCCCGCACTTGGTAAGAACTTCTTCTGCCGTGGGTTTCCGGACACGGCGGTGGGCAGGGGAAGCCTGAAGAGCGAACGTGACGACTTGGTGGGGGGACCAGTCACATGACCGACGTATCCAGCCAGGGGTCGGCGCCGGGAGACGACCGCGAGGTGCTCACGAACCGCCAGGGCCATCCCGTCTACGACAACCAGAACCAGCGCACGGTCGGTGAGCGGGGACCCGCCACTCTGGAGAACTACCAGTTCCTGGAGAAGATCAGCCACTTCGACCGGGAGCGCATCCCTGAGCGGGTGGTGCACGCGCGTGGCGTGACCGCGTTCGGCTACTTCGAGGCCTACGGCAAGTGGGGCGAGGAGCCGATCAGCCGCTACACGCGGGCCAAGCTCCTCCAGGACCAGGGCAAGCGCACCGACATCGCGCTGCGCTTCTCCACCGTCATCGGCGGCCGCGACTCCTCCGAGGCCAACCGCGACCCGCGCGGATTCGCCATCAAGTTCTACACCGAGGAGGGCAACTGGGACCTGGTGGGCAACAACCTCGCGGTGTTCTTCATCCGCGACGCCATCAAGTTCCCCGACGTGATCCACGCCCTCAAGCCGGACCCGGTGACCTTCCGGCAGGAGCCGAACCGCATCTTCGACTTCATGTCGCAGACACCCGAGTGCATGCACATGCTGGTCAACCTGTTCAGCCCGCGCGGCATCCCGGCGGACTACCGGCACCAGCAGGGCTTCGGCGTCAACACCTACAAGTGGGTCAACGACGTGGGCGAGACGGTCCTGGTCAAGTACACGTGGATGCCCAAGCAGGGCGTACGGAGCATGACCGAGGCCGACGCCGCCAACGTCCAGGCGGACGAGACCGGGCACGCGACCAAGGACCTGCACGAGGCCATCGACCGGGGCGACTACCCCGAGTGGGAGCTACTCGTACAGATGATGAGCGACGAGGAACACACCGAGCTCGACTTCGACCCGCTGGACGACACCAAGACCTGGCCGGAGCAGGACTTCCCGCCCAAGCCCGTGGGCCGGATCGTGCTCAACCGCAACGTGTCGAACAACTTCACCGAGAACGAGCAGATCTCCTTCGGCACCGGCGTGCTCGTGGACGGCCTGGACTTCTCCGACGACAAGATGCTGGTCGGCCGCACCTTCTCCTACAGCGACACACAGCGCTACCGGGTGGGTCCCAACTACCTGCAACTGCCGGTGAACCAGGCCAAGAACACGAGCGTGCACACCAACCAGCGCGACGGCCTGATGGCCTTCTACCAGGACACGGACGGGGAGAGCCCGCACGTCAACTACGAGCCGTCCATCACCGGCGGTCTGCGCGAGGGGCAGTACCCCACACATGACGAGCAGGGGCCGGAGATCCGGGGGAGGCTCACCCGCAAGCGCATCGTGCGCACCAACGACTACAAGCAGGCCGGGCAGCGCTACCTGCTGATGGAACAGTGGGAGCGCGACGACCTCGTGCACAACTTCGCGACGCTGTTCTCCCAGTGCGACCGGCCGATCCAGGAGCGGATGGTCTGGCACCTCCTCCTGGTCGAGGACGACCTGGGACTGCGCGTCGGCAAGAGGCTGGGCATCGGACCCGAGGACGTGGCGCACCTGGACCCGCTCCAGAGCCAGACCCTGACCGACGAGGACCGCCAGCGCCTGGCCAACCTGGGCCGAAACGGCACCCGGGACGTGTCGGGGCTGACGATGACCCACTGTGTACCCAACCAGCGCCACAGGGTCGAGCGCTGAGGTGGGCGGCGTGAAACCGACGAGAGCGCTCGCGGGAACCTCGTCCGCCGTGGGCAGGGGACTGCTGGCCGGTCTGGTCGGCACCGCCGCCATGACGGTCTCCAGCACAGCCGAGGCGAGGCTGCGCGGCAGGGGAGGCAGTTCCTCCCCCGCCGACGCCGCGGGGAAGGTGCTCGGCGTGCGGCCCAGGGACTCCTCGGGCGAGCAGAGGTTCAACACCGTGGTCCACTGGGGCTACGGAACCTCGTGGGGAGCGGTCCGAGGACTGATCGGCGCCGCCGGGCTGCACGGGCCCGCCGCGGCGGCGGCGCACCTGGCACTGGTGTGGGGCGGCGAGCAGGTCGTCCTTCCGACCACCGGTACCGCGCCCCCGGCCTGGCGCTGGGGGCCGGGGGAGATCGCGGTGGACCTGCTGCACCATTCGGTCTACGCCTGCGCCGCCAGTGCCGCCTACGAATGGCTGGACCGGCACTGACACGAGGTGAGAACGCGAACGGGCCCCGGGAGACTCCCGGGGCCCGTTCTGCGTGTCGCTGGCGGCGTTAGCGCCTAGCGGCCCCGCCGACGGGTGCCAGGACGAACCCGAGCGCTATCATGCCCACGCCCAGTCCCAGGTGCAGCCAGTTGTCGGCGTTGTTGAGCGGCACGAAGTTCGCCGCGCTGTCGAGGTCGACCACCAGGCCGTACAGCCACAGCACCAGGTAGACGACACCGCCGCCGACGAGGAAGAGCTTCGCCATGGCCGCGGTACGCGCCATCGCCACCCCGGCCACGCCGAAGGCCAGGTGGACCAGGTTGTGCAGGATCGACACCTGGAAGAGCCCGAGCAGGTGGGCCTCGGAGCCGTGGCCGGCGAACTGCATCTGGCCGTAGTTCGTGGTCACGCCGGGGATGAACCCCATCAGGCCCACCAACAGGAAGACGATGCCGACGATGAGCGCGGCGAGGCGGACCGGCCGCCTGGACAGGCTGGTCTCGCCCTGGGATGGCATCTGTTCGGACATGGTTTCCTCCACCGTGGTCGCGTCCGCCTCTTTCACCCAGCGGTGACAGAGGCGCCATCAAACAATCACTCTGAGTTACATCTATCACTCCTTCCCTCACTCTCGGAGAAGGGGATCAGCCGGTGCGGTAGCGCTCGGCATCGGCCTCCCGAAGGATGAGGCCGTGGCCCGGGCGGTCGGGATCAGGTCGCAGGGTCCCCTCGTACGGCGGGTCGGTGCCGTCGAAGAAGAGGGTCTCGATGCGCACATGGTCGTGGAACCATTCCAGGTGGCGCAGGTTCGGCAGGGTCAGTGCCACGTGTCGGTGCAGGTAGGGCGCGCAGTGCCCGGACACCTCAAGGCCGTGCGCGGCGGCCACGGCGGCCGCGCGTTGCAGTTCCAGGACGCCGCCGCACCGGGTGACGTCGGCCTGGAGGCAGTCCACCGCCCCGGCCGCGCACATCCTCTGGAAGTAGGCCAGGTCGAAGCCGTACTCCCCGGCGGCCACATCGGCCGGGACGGCGTCCCGGACCCTCCGGAGCCCGTCGAGGTCGTCGGAGGAGACCGGTTCCTCCAGCCAGCGCACGTCCAGATCGCCCATCGGTGCGGCCAACCGGATCGCCTGCTTGGCCGTGTATCCCCCGTTGGCGTCGGCGAAGAGCGCGGTCTCGGGGCCGACCACCTCGCGGGCCAGGCGGAGCCGCTCCAGGTCGCGTCCCTCGCGGCTGCCCCATGACTCCCCGATCTTGACCTTGACCCGGTCGAAGCCCCGCTCGTGCACCCAGTGCGCCAGCTGTCCTCGCAACACGTCGTCGGTGTAGCTGGTCAGCCCGCCGCTGCCGTACAGCGGCGCGCTCTGGTGCACGGCGCCGAGCAGCCGGTACAGGGGGAGGTCGAGCAGGCGCGCCTTGAGGTCCCACAGCGCGGTCTCGACCGCTGAGACGGCGTAGCCGACCGCTCCGGGCCTGCCCGCGTTGCGCACGGCGCGGACCATGGCCTCCAGGGCAGCGGGCACGTCCAGCGCGGGACGGCCCCTGACGTGCTCCGCGAGCAGGTCGCGGACGACGGCGGCGCAGGCGGCGGGGCCGTAGGTCCATCCCAGCCCCTCGCGGCCGCCACCGCTCACGTGGACGAGCACCATCGTGGTGGAGTCCCAGGTGAGGGTGCCGTCCGCCGCGGGCCGGTCGGTGGGAACGGTGTAGACGGCCGTGTCCACCGCCGTGACGGCCGGGTCGGGTGCCCTGGTCATGAGCGTCCCCGCCCCCCGGGGCCCCCGCCGCTGGAGCGCTGTCCCGCGCGCTCCGCCGCCTCCTGGATCTCGCCCGCGTCATAGGCGGGAACCCGGCGCGGGGACGCGAAGCGGGTCGCGGCCCGCTCCGGGTGGTGGGACGGCAGCGCGTCCCGCATGGAAAGGTCCAGCGCCTCGGCGAGGTGGACTGCCCCGCGCCCGGTGTCGGCGTGTTCGATCTGGGTACGGCAGCTGAACCCGTCGGCCAGCAGGAGGGCGCCGGGGTCGGCGCGGCGCACCGCGGGCAGCAGCCCTGCTTCGGCGATGGCCATGGACACCTCGTAGTGCCCCTCCTCGAAACCGAAGTTGCCCGCCATGCCGCAGCAGCCGACGTCGAGGAGGTCCACCTCGGCGCCCGCACGTCCCAGCAGCCGCCTGTCCTCCTCCGTCCCCAGGACCGCGTGCTGGTGGCAGTGCCGCTGGACGACGGCCATGCGGCCCAGTCGGGGAGGCTCCCAGTCGGGCGCGTACCGGAGGAGGAACTCCGAGAGCGTGAAGAACTGGGATCTCAGTCTCTCGACGTCCTGGTCGTGCGGGAACAGCTCGGGGGCGTCCGCGCGGAAGACGGCCGCGCACGAGGGCTCCAGGCCGACGACGGGGGTGCCCGCCCGGATGTCGTCGCGCAGCGCCGCGACGGTGCGCTTCAGCACCCGGCGCGCCACGCCCAGCTGGCCGGTGGAGATCCAGGTCAGCCCGCAGCACAGGGTCCGCTGCGGCACCCTGACGTGGAAGCCGGCGGCCTCCAGTACGCGGACGGCCGCCGCCCCGACCGCCGGGTGGAAGTTGTCGGTGAAGGTGTCCGGCCACAGGATCACCTCACCGCGCTCGCCGTCCTTCGAACCGCGTCGACGCAGGGAGTCGCTGAAGCGGACCGGGGCGAACGCGGGCACCGGCCGCTCCTCGGCCACCCCGCCGAGCCGCTTGCCCGGGCGGGTGAGGGACGGGACCGCGCTCAGCGCGTTCACCAGATCGGGGGCGAGGGACGCGGCCCGGGCCCACACGGGCAGCCATCCCAGGCTGTAGTGCGCGGCGGGCCGCAGCCGGCCCGCGTGGTGGTGTGCGAGGAACTCGGCCTTGTAGGTGGCCATGTCGACGTTGACGGGGCAGTCGGTCTTGCACCCCTTGCAGGCCAGGCACAGGTCCAGGGAGTCGTTGACCTCCTCCGAGCGCCAGCCCTCCTGGATCACGTCCCCTTCGAGCATCTCGAAGAGGAGCCGGGCGCGTCCGCGGGTGGAGTGCTCCTCCTCCCGTGTCACGCGGTAGCTGGGACACATGACGCCGCCGCTGTCCTTGCGGCACTGGCCCACCCCCACGCAGCGCAGCACGGCCCTGCCGAAGTCGGCGTCGTCGTGCGGATACCCGAAGTAGGTGTCGGTCCGCGCGGGCTGGTAGTCGGTACCCAGGCGCAGGTTCTCGTCGAGCCGCTCCGGACCGCCTGCGCCCGGGGAGACGAGCTTTCCGGGATTCATCCGGTCGTCCGGGTCGAAGATCCGCTTGACCTCGGTGAAGGCGGGCATCAGCTCCGGGCCGAACATCTTCGGCCACAGTTCGGCGCGGGACTGGCCGTCGCCGTGCTCGCCCGAGAGCGATCCGCCGTAGGAGACCACCAGGTCGGCCGCGCGCTCGACGAACCGTCGGAAGCCGTCGATGCCCACACGTGAGCGCAGGTTGAAGGGGATGCGCGTGTGCAGGCACCCGTGTCCGAAGTGCCCGTACATCGAGGAGCGGTCCGCGAAACCGAACGCCTCCATCAGTGCGTACAGGTCGCGCAGGTAGTCGCCGAAACGGTCCGGCGGCACCGCGGAGTCCTCCCACCCCTCCCAGGTGTCGGGCTCGTCCGGGACCCGGGCCGTGGCGCCCAGCCCGGCCTCCCGCACCTTCCACATCTCCGCCAGGCGGTCGGGGCTGTCGAAGACACGGCTCCCCAGCACACTGCCGGAGGCGCGCATGGCGTCGACGAAGTCCCTGGTCCGTGAGGCCGCCTCCTCCTGGTCGGCGCCGCCGAACTGCACCATCAGCCATCCCGAGCCCTCGGGCATCTGCGCCACCGCCGAGGGGTGCAGGTGCTTGCGCCTCTCGTAGCCGATCAGCTTGTCGTCCAGCCCCTCCAGGGCGTAGGGCTCGTGCTCCAGAACCTCTGGGACGGCGTCGGCGGCGGCGAAGATGTCGGAGTATCCGCACATTGCCATCGCCATGGCCGCGGGCTCGGTGACCAGGCGCACCTCCGCACGCAGGACCGTCGCCAGGGTGCCCTCGGAGCCGACGAGCGCCGCGGCCAGGTCGAACCCGTTCTCGGGCAGCAGGGAGTCGAGGTTGTATCCCGAGACACGGCGGGGGATGTCGGGGAACCTGCGCCGGACGGCCATGGCGTAGCGGTCCCGCACCTGCCTCAGGCCCTGGTAGATCTCGGCGCGGCGTCCTCCCTCGGCGACGACCCGCTCGTACTCCTCGTCCGATGTGGCCCCCACCCACATCCGGCACCCGTCGTAGGTCAGCACCTCCAGCCGGATCACGTTGTCCACGGTCTTGCCGTAGGCCTGGGCACTGGATCCGCAGGAGTTGTTGCCGATCATCCCGCCGATCGTGCAGTGGCTGTGGGTGGAGGGCCGCGGTCCGAAGACCATCCTGTCCCGCACCCCGCTCGTATAGGAGTCCAGGGCGTCCAGCACGATGCCCGGTTCCACGACGGCGGTGCCCGCGCCCGGATCGACGCTGAGTACGCGCGTGCAGTACTTGGACCAGTCGATCACGACCGCGACGTTGCTGCACTGGCCGGCCAGGCTCGTGCCGCCGCCCCTGGACAGCACGGGCGCGCCGTACTCACGGCACACCGCCACCGCCTCGGCTCCGGCCTCGACCGTCCGCGGTACGACGACCCCGATGGGGACCTGCCGGTAGTTGGAGGCGGCGGTCGAGTAGGTGGCGAGCGATCCCCGGTCGAAGCGGATCTCTCCGTCCACCCGCGCGGTGAGGTCCCGAAACAGCGCTTCGGTGTCGACATCCGTCGGCGCGATCCCCCGCCGGGGAGAGGGTGCGGGCAGGTCCACGGCCATGTCAGTCGTCCGTTCCGTCGACGTGGTGCGGGTCCGTCGCACGTGGGAGCGCGAGAGGAGCGGTCCGTGGCCACGGAGGCCGCGGACCGTACACCGCCACTAACCGACCGGGAAGCCGGACAAACGCCGCCGTCGCCACACGTGGCGGAGGAATTACCGGCTGATGACCTCCGAGGTGAATGCGAACTCGGCGGGCGGGGTAGTCGCGCCAGCGAAGCACCCCCGCGTTCGAAGGACGAGGGACGAAAGCGCGCCTGCGCGGAAGCGGGCGGGGGGCGCCGCGAGCGCGGTGCCGAACACGGTGTCGATCTCGGGAGGGAAGCGGCCATGGCGGAACTGGTGTCCGACTACGTACTGAAGCGTCTGAGGGAATGGGAGGTCGATAACGTCTTCTCCTACGCGGGCGACGGCATCAACGGCCTGCTAGCGGCGTGGGAACGAGCTGACAACAAGCCGCGCTTCATCCAGTCACGGCACGAGGAGCTGTCGGCCTTCGAGGCCACCGGGTACGCCAAGTTCTCCGGCAAGGTGGGCGTATGCGCGGCCACCTCGGGACCTGGCGCCGTCCACCTGCTGAACGGCCTCTACGACGCCAAGCTCGACCACGTCCCGGTGGTGGCGATCATCGGTCAGACCGCGCGCAGCGCGATGGGCGGCTCCTACCAGCAGGAGATCGACCTGATGTCCCTCTACAAGGACGTGGCCAGCGAGTACATCCAGATGGTCACCGTTCCGGAACAGCTGCCCAACGTGCTGGACCGGGCCTTCCGGATCGCCGCGAGCAAGCACACGGTCACGGCGGTCATCATCCCGGCGGACGTGCAGGAACTGCCGTACTCGGCGCCCGAGCACGAGTTCAAGATGGTGCCCTCCAGCCTCGGGATTCCCGAATCGCGGTCCACTCCGTCCGCCGAGGGGCTGGCGCAGGCCGCCGAGATCCTCAACTCGGGTGAGCGCGTCGCCATGCTGGTGGGCCAGGGCGCCAGGGGAGCGGCGGACGAGGTCGTCGAGATGGCCGAGAAGCTCGGTGCCGGGGTGGCCAAGGCGCTGCTGGGCAAGGACGTCCTTCCCGACGACCTGCCCTTCGGGACCGGTGCCATCGGGCTGCTGGGCACCCGGCCCTCCTACGAGCTGATGCGGGACTGCGACACCCTGCTCGTCGTGGGCTCCAGCTTCCCCTACAGCCAGTTCCTGCCCGAGTTCGACCAGGCCCGCGCGGTCCAGATCGACATCGATCCGGGCATGGTCGGCATGCGGTACCCGTTCGAGTGCAACCTGGTCGGCGACGCCGCGGAGACGCTGCGGATGCTGTCGTCGCTCGTCGAGCGCAAGACCGATCGCTCGTGGCGGGAGAAGATCGAGGACAACGTCCAGCGCTGGAACCAGGTCCTCGAACGGCACGCCCACGTCGACGCCACACCGGTCAACCCCGAGCGCGTCTTCCACGAGCTGTCGCCTCTGCTGCCCGACGACGTGATGGTGACGTCCGACTCCGGTTCGGCGGCCAACTGGTACGCGCGGCACCTGAAGTTCCGCAAGGGTATGCGCGGGTCCCTGTCGGGGACCCTGGCCACGATGTGCCCGGGCGCGCCCTACGCCACGGGAGCGAAGTTCGCCCACCCCGACAAGCCGGTGATCGCGCTCGTCGGCGACGGCGCCATGCAGATGAACGGCATCAACGAGCTGATCACCATGGGCCACTACTGGAAGGACTGGTCCGACCCACGGGTCATCATCGCCGTGCTCAACAACGGCGACCTCAACCAGGTGACCTGGGAGCTGCGCGCGATGGGCGACTCGCCGCAGTTCGTGCCCTCGCAGCGCATCCCCGACTTCCCCTACGCGGGGTTCGCGGAGAGCATCGGTCTGGCGGGGATCAAGGTCGACGACCCGGAGGACGTGCGGGGCGCCTGGGAGCGGGCGCTGGCCGCGGACCGGCCCTGCGTGGTCGAGTTCGTCACCGACCCGACCATCCCGCCGATCCCGCCGCACGCGACGCTGGACCAGATGGAGAGCATGGCCAAGGCCCTGGCCAAGGGCGACCCCGAGGCATGGGAGGTGGTCCAGCAGGGGGTCAAGTCCAAGGCGCAGGACTTCCTGCCGGGAGGGGGGTGACGGGTTGGCTCTCCCCATCGAGGGCTACGCGTTGCTGGGCGACCTGGAGACGACCGCCCTGGTCGGTACCGACGGCAGCGTCGACTGGCTGTGCCTGCCCCGCTTCGACTCCAGCGCCTGCTTCGCCGCCCTGCTCGGCGACTCCGGCAACGGCCACTGGACCATGGCCCCCGCGGGGGAGCACAGGCTGTCAGCGCGGCGGTACCGCGCCGACAGCCTGGTGCTGGAGACCGAGTTCCGGTGCGCGGACGGGGTGGTCCGGGTGGTCGACTGCATGCCCTTCGGCTCGGACCACACCAGCCTGGTACGCCGGGTCGAGGGTGTGGAGGGCCGTGTGCGCATGCGGTCCGAGGCCGTGTTGCGCTTCGACTACGGATCGATCGTCCCGTGGGTGCGCAAGGACGGACGGCGACTGCACCTCATCGCGGGCCCGGACAGCTGTTATCTGGACTCCGGAGTGGAGTTCGATGTCCTGGCCCCGGCCCGGCCCGTCACCGAGTTCACGGTCGCCGCGGGGGACAGCGTGGACTTCAGCCTCGCCTGGACGCCGGCCCGTGCCCCGGAACCGGAACCGGTCGACGCCGACGCGCTCATCGCGCACACGGACCGCATCTGGCGGGAGTGGGCGTCCAGGTGCAGCTACGACGGCGTGTACCGTGACGCGGTCGTCCGGTCGCTGATCACCCTCAAGGCCCTGACGCACTCGCCCGGCGGGGGCATGGTCGCCGCCGCCACCACCTCGCTTCCGGAGTACCTCGGCGGCGTGCGCAACTGGGACTACCGCTACTGCTGGATCCGCGACGCGACTCTGACGCTGCTCGCGCTCCTGGAGTCGGGGTACAAGAGGGAGGCGGCCAACTGGCGCGAGTGGCTGCTGCGCGCGGTCGCCGGGGAACCCGGGCAGATGCGGATCATGTACGGGATCGAGGGGGAGCGCAGGCTTCCCGAGCTGGAGCTGGGCTGGCTGTCCGGCTACGAGGGCTCACGCCCCGTGCGAACGGGCAACGAGGCCGCTCAGCAGTGGCAGCTCGACGTCTACGGCGAGGTGATGGACGTCTTCCACCAGGCCAGGTCCCACGGGATCCCGCCGCAGGAGCCGGCCTGGGATCTCCAGCGCTCCCTGATGGACTTCCTGGAATCGAACTGGCGTGAGCCCGACAACGGGATCTGGGAGATGCGCGGGCCCCGGCGGCACTTCACCCACTCCAAGATCATGGCGTGGACCGCCGCGGACCGTGCCGTCAGTGGAGTCGAGAGGTTCGGCCTGGAGGGGCCGCTGGACGACTGGAAGCGCCTGCGCCACGAGATCTTCCAGGACGTGTGCGAGAACGGGTACGACCCCGAACGCCGGACCCTGACCCAGTACTACGGCTCCTCGACCCTGGACGCGTCGCTCCTGATGGCCAGCACCGTCGGCTTCCTCCCCGCCGACGACGAACGCATGCGGGGAACCGTGGACGCCGTCCAGCGGGAGCTGTGCCGCGACGGCCTGGTCCAGCGCTACTCCATGGACGAGACGAGCAAGAGGGTGGACGCCCTTCCCCCGGGCGAGGGCGTGTTCCTGCCCTGCACGTTCTGGCTCGCCGACAACCTCATCATGCAGGGCCGCGTCGAGGAGGGCAGGGAGATCTTCGAGCACCTGCTGTCCCTGCGCAACGACGTGGGGCTGCTGTCGGAGGAGTACGACACGGACACCGGTCGGCTGATCGGCAACTTCCCCCAGGCGCTGTCCCACATCGCCCTGGTCAACACCGCCTACGAGCTGGACCGGAACCGCAGGGGCCCGGCACAGCAGCGGGCGGGGTCCGGGGGCGGGTGACCGCGCCCGGACGCGCGTCCGCGTCCGCCGCGACCGGCATGTCGACAGGGTGACAAAGCGCGGGGGCGACAAGCCGGTTTCCCGACCTGTCGCCCCGGCGGGGACGCGCCCTACCGCGTGGGCGTGGGCTCGGTGTCCTCCACGTTCAGGTCAACGCCCTTGGGCTCCTTGACCAGCGAGACACCGACGAAGGAGACCGCGGCGGCCACGATGATGTAGACGCCGATCGTCCAGGAGGAGCCGGTCTCGGTAAGCAGGAGTTCGGCGATCATGGGCGCGAAGGCACCGCCGAGAATCGCGCCGATGGCGTAGCCGATGGACACGCCGGAGTAGCGGACCTCGGCGGGGAACATCTCCGCGTACAGAGCCGACTGGGGACCGTAGCTCAGTCCGAGGGTCAGCGTGAAGACGAAGACTCCCGCGAAGTACATGTAGATGTTGCCGGTGTCGACCATGAACCACATCGGCACGGACCAGGCGGCCAACAGCACGTAGCCGATCTGGAAGGTCTTCACCCGGCCGAGCTTGTCGCTCAGGATGCCGCCGTACAGCGTGGAGATGAGCCATCCGAACGAGGCGAGGGTGGTCGCCAGGAGCACGGGGCCCCGTTCCATACCGAGGCCGAAGTCCTCGACCGGTCGGGAGGCGTAGGTCGCCAGGTAGGCGATGACGAGGTAGCCGGCCGCGTTGTTGGCGATGAAGATCAGCGCGGAGAGGACGACCTCCCGGCTGTTCTTCCTGAAGAGCCGGCCCAGAGGTGCGGAGGCCTTGGCCTTGCGCTCCTGCATGAGCTTGAAGACCGGGGACTCCTCCACGGACTGGCGGATCAGGTGGCCGATGATGATCAGCAGGAAGGACAGGAGGAAGGGGATGCGCCAGCCCCACTCCAAGAACGCCTCCGTGCCGATGGCCGCGGTGATCACCCAGACGACGAAGGTCGCGATGATCATGCCGCAGGGAACGCCGATCTGCGGGTAGGCGCCGAAGAAACCGCGCTTGCCGACCGGCGCGTGCTCCACCGACATCAGTGCGGCGCCGCCCCACTCACCACCCGCGGAGAAGCCCTGGATGATGCGCAGGAGGATCAGGATGGTGGGTGCCGCCACGCCGATCTGGGCGTAGGTGGGCAGCACACCGATCAGGCAGGTGGCGAGGCCCATCATGACGAGGGTCGCGACGAGCACCCGCTTGCGGCCGAACTTGTCCCCGAGGGCACCGGCGACGATAGCGCCGAGCGGCCGGAAGAGGAAGGAGATGCCGATGGTCGCGAAGGACAACACCTGAGCCAGCGCCGGACTGGCTTCGGACAGGGGCGCCATGAAGAGGGGGGCGAGCACCAGGCCCGCAGCCTGGGCGTAGATGAAGAAGTCGTACCACTCGATGGTGGTGCCGACCATGGTGCCCGCGAGGACGCGGCGCCGCTCCTTGGTCGTGATAGCGCCGTCCGGCCCTGGGGCCGCTGGGTCGGAAGTTGCCATTGGTGCTCCGTATTTCTCTGCCGACCGGGGGTCGGGTCCGCTCACAGACTCCTGGCCGTGGTGACCGCGATGGCGGGGCCACCCACCCCCTCCATACGACAGAAGGGAGATACAGGACATCGGCCTGAGCCTCAGGACACAATGCCATGTGACTCAGTCCACTTTCTACAGTGGGTCCCGCTTTTCGCAGCTCGGAGGCTATGTCCTGACCGAACGGTCGGTTGGATATAGGGCACTGTCGGTGTTCAGCGAGCCCGCTGACCAGCCATAACCGGAACCTGGGCGGACGACATGTCCGCGCGTCGACGAGTCGACATGCGGCCGAATCGGTTCGCGGACGCTGTGGTTTCGACATGTTCCCCGGTCATCGAGGTCGCCGCCCCTCTGACGACGAAGGGGCCAGGACACGATCGTGTCCTGGCCCCATACACCTACGGGTCCCGTCGTTCGCGGCACCTCGCGGATCAGTTCTAGCGCCGCGGGCGGCGGCGGCCCCGTGTGGCCGAGCCGGGGGCACGGGTACGTGCCTTGGGCTCCGCGGGGAGGATGACCGGGACGCCCGAGGGCGTACGTGCGCCGGTCACCCGAGCCAGCTCGGGGTCCTCCGCGCTGACACGCACGGTGTGCGCGTCGATGCGGGCGCGGTCCATCATCCGCGTCATCTCCCGCCGCTCGTGGGGCAGGACGAGCGTGACCACGTTGCCCGAGGCACCCGCTCGGGCCGTGCGCCCGCCCCGGTGCAAGTAGTCCTTGTGGTCGGCCGGGGGATCGATGTTGACCACCAGGTCGAGACCGTCCACGTGGATACCGCGGGCGGCCACGTTGGTCGCGATCAGCGCGGTAACCGTGCCGTCCTTGAACTGCTTGAGGGTGCGCGTGCGCTGCGGCTGCGACCGCCCGCCGTGCAGGATGGCGGCCCTCACGCCGTTGGCGAGCAGGTGCTTGGCCATGGAGTCCACCGCGCGTTTGGTGTCCAGGAACATGAGCACCTGGCCGTCCCGTGCCGCGATGTGCGTCGCGGTGTTGCGCTTGTCGGCGGGGGTCACCTGGAGGAGGTGGTGCTCCATGGTGGAGACCGCGCCCTCCGACGGGTCCACGGAGTGGACGACCGGATCGTGGAGGAAGCGCCTGACCAGGGTGTCGACGTTGCGGTCCAGCGTCGCGGAGAAGAGCATGCGCTGCCCGTCGGCGGGGATCTGCTGGAGGATCGCGGTGACCTGGGGCATGAACCCCATGTCGGTCATCTGGTCGGCTTCGTCCAGCACGGTGGTGCCCACCTGGTCCAGATGGCAGTCGCCCCGCTCCACCAGGTCGCGCAGACGCCCCGGAGTGGCCACGACCAGCTCCGTACCCCGTCGCAGGGCCTGGGCCTGACGGGACAGGGACATGCCCCCGACCACGGTCGTCGACCGGACCCGGACCGAGCGCGCGTAGGGGGCGAGGGCCTCGGTGACCTGCTGGGCGAGCTCGCGTGTCGGCGCGAGCACCAGAGCGAGCGGCCGACCCGGCTGGGCGGTCCGCCCCTCCAGCTTGGCGAGCAGGGGCAGGCCGAAGGCCAGCGTCTTGCCCGAGCCGGTCTGGCTGCGCCCCAGGACGTCACGCCCCGCGAGCGAGTTCGGAAGGGTCTCGGCCTGAATGGCGGAGGGTGAGCTCAGTCCCTGGCGCTCCAGCACTCCGAGCAGCTGCGCGGGCAGGTCCAGATCGGCGAAACTGCTGGCCGGCGGCAGCCCGGGGGTCGTGGAAACCGGGGGAGCGAACTCATGGGAGGAGGAAGCCTGCCGGGGGGACCGGGAGGAGGGGCCACGACGATTGCCGGGGCGACTGGTTTGCGTTCCACGGCTGTGCCCTGTTCGGGAACCGTTCGGTGCACGCATGTAAAACCTTTCGCGAGCAGTGCCCGACGCGTGATGGGCCCTGCCAGACTCTGAAAAGGCGCGCGTGGCGCGCCAAGAAGACGGTGGTCCACGACCCATGCAGAAAACGCGGCGGGGCGCGGAAGGCTGGTGCCAGTCGAGACAGACGACGGCCAGAAACCAAGCCGAAACAAAGAACCGGACGGGGGCCGGCTCGCGAAGAGCGGGCCCCCGTCGGACGGAGCGGAGCTCCTTAGATCACGGTGATGCTCTCGGCCTGGAGGCCCTTGGGCCCCTGCGTCGCCCGGAACTGCACGGACTGGCCTTCGGAGAGCTCCCGGTAACCGGAAGAATCGATGTTGGAGTAGTGGGCGAAGACGTCGTCACCGCCGCCATCCTGCTCGATGAAGCCGAAGCCCTTTTCGCTGTTGAACCACTTGACGGTGCCAGTAGTCATTATGACTTTCCTCACATCAGTATGGGAAACTCCGCCCCGTGCGGGTTTCCCAACGCCACTGCGATGATTTCCCGAGTGGTGCTAACGATGGAGAAGGTCCGACCACGGGGCCGACCGACACAAAAGTCAAGCGGGAACCACAACTGCAACTCGTTTGAACATATCACAGGATTGCTTCTCGGAGGGCGCGGCCGCCCGCCCGTTTCGCCGACACGGACCTTTCTCGGACGGAGCCGTGAGCGGTTCGGTCTCGCGACCCGCCCCACCCGACGGAAACCGTCGCCGCCCAGGCCTCATCCGCCCCTGATCAATCACCAAGGGCCGCCGCCATGCGGTCAAGATCACAGATGAGAGCGTCCAGGCGCCGCTGCGGGATCGCGTCGACCATGCGCCGTTCGATGGCGTAGACGGTGGACCGGGCCGCGGCGAGACGGCTGCGGCCCTCCTCGGTGAGATGCGCGGGAAGGGCACGGCCGTGGTCGGTGGTGGCGGGCCGGGATATCAGGTCCGCGTCGCGGCCGCCTTCCGCGAAGAGCGCCTCGGACTGCGGCGGGCACCGGCCCCACCTCCCGGTGCGGTGGTTTTCACCACCGAGCCGGTCCCGTCCGCCGTCCGCGAGCCGCTCCCGGGCGTGGACCTCGACAGCGTCGCTCGGCCAGGCCTCGGGGTGGCCCTGCGGATGCGCACCACGGACGCCCAGGAGCTGCACGACCGGATCGCCGCCGCGGGGGTCTCCGTCATCAGCCCGCCCGGGGAGACCCCTTCGGCCGGGCGTTCACCTTCGCCGGCCCCGAGGGCTACGCCATCACGGCGCACGAAGGCTGACCGGTCATCGCCGAGGCCCGGCTCCCGCCCGCCGGAAGGCCGCGGAGCTCCCGGAGCCTCTGCCAGGGCGGGGCGGCGGTCCAGACGAGTCGACATGGTGATTCGGCACGTTGTCGACTTGGCGGCAGGTCGACGCCGACGACGCACGCGGACGACACAAGCGGACGGTCCCCGCCGGAACGGTCTCGCCCCAGTCCCGGAACAGCACCTTCATGGGAGCGAATAACACTGTTTCCGGCCTTCGCTTCGGGACGGACAGCGATCAGCCCCCGTTCGGGAGATTCCGTGGTGGAGGCGGTCCGCGTTCTGCGCCCGGGTGGCCGCATGTCCCCAGAAAACGGTTTGCGCGTCACACGCACCGTCTTTAGCGTTCTCTGCTCAGGCGGATCCGGAGGGAAACCGGGGAAGGCCGCGAAACGCGCCCGGCCAGGGGAGTGAAAAGCACACGAAAACGCTGGTCGGCTGTGCTCTTTGCCCCCATTGGCTCCTGAGGCCGTGCGTTGTCGGATCCGCTGTCACCCCGTCGTCGACTCCGGAAGGCCACCATGTCCGGCCAGGAACAGGACCACGGCGCGTGGCAGCGCTTCCGGAGGTTGTGGGCGGCGACCGCGACCTCGAATCTCGCGGACGGCCTCCTGCTGACCGCCGTCCCCCTGGTGGCGCTGACACTCACCCGGGACCCGGTCGCGATCACCGCGATCACCGCTGTTCAGTACCTGCCCTGGCTCCTGTTGTCCGTGCCGATGGGAACGCTGGCGGACCGCGTCGACCGCGTGCTCCTGCTCCGCGCGGCGAGCCTTCTCAGAGCCGTCGGAGTCGGGCTGCTGGCAGCGGCCCTGGCCACCGGCCATCTCCACATAGCCATGCTCTACGGGCTGGCGTTCCTGTTCGGCCTCGCCGAGACGCTTTACGACAACACCTCCTCGGCCCTGGTGCCGAGCATGGTCCACGACCGCGACCTGGAACGGGCCAACGGACGTCTACAGGCCACCTACACCCTCGCCAACAGCTTCGTCGGACCGCCTCTGGGCAGCGTGCTCACGGGGATGGCCATAGCCGCGCCCTTCGTCCTCGGCTCGGCCGGCTACGCCGTCGCCCTGGCGCTGACGCTCCTGCTACCCGCCATGTACCGCAGGCGGGCGGCCACCCCGGCCTCCTCCTTCTCCGCCGACCTACGGGAGGGCATCAGAGGGTTCGCTCATGCGCCGATGCTGATCGCCCTGTGCGCCCTGTTCACCATCGGCAACCTGGCCAGCGCGGCCGTCTACGGCCTGCTCGCCCTCACCGTCGTGGAGCGGCTCGGCTCGACCGCCGCGGCCTACGGCTTCGTGCTGGCGGGCGGAGCGGTCGGCGCCGTCCTCGGCGGCGCGTTCGGTGCGAGGATCGGCGCACTGACACGGCCGTCCTGTGGACGACACTCGCCTCCGGACTCGCGACCATGGGCCTTGGTCTCGTCGACGACGTGGTGGCGCTCACCGCCCTGATGGCGGTCGACGGATTCGTCGTGACGGCGCAGTCGGTCACCACCGTCAGCCTGCGGGCACGTCTGATCCCGAACCGTATGCTGGGCCGGGTTACTGCTGTATTTCGCACCCTCTCCATGGGTGCGGCCGCCATCGGCGCCCTCCTCGGCGGTCTCCTGGCCAGGACGCTCGGCCTGTCGTGGCCCTTCGCGGTGGCGGGAGCGGTCGTCGTCCTCCTGGCCCCGGCTGTCCTGCCCTGGCTCAACAACCGCCGGATCGCGGAGGTGGTGTCCGCCGGGGCCTCCGAGGGCGACAGCCCGGCGGCACCTTCCACCCCGTGATCACGCCGCCCGGCGTCTCAGCCCCGGCAAGCCCACAGGCCACTGTCCGGCGCAGGCGGATCCGTTCGGGGCCACGGCCCCAGCCGACAGTGCCGGGTGGAGCTGACAGACACACGGCCCCCACCACTGACCCGAAGGAGAACACCCCCTCTTGACCGCAACCGAACCTCCCTCCGCCCGACGGCCCTCTGGATCAGCGGCCTCCCGCGCCCTGTGGTCGGCGGCATGGGCGGGCCCTGTGCTAGCGGGGGCGGCAACGCTCATCTGGTCGGGCAACTTCGTCATCGCCCGTGCCGTCTCAGGCGAGATCCCTCCCGTCCAAACAGCTTTCTGGCGGTGGGCGATCGCCCTGGCCGTCCTGGCGCCGTTCGCGGCCAGGGGCCTGTGGGAGCACCGCCGCACCATCCGCCGACACGTTCGCTATATCGCGCTCGTCAGCCTGCTCGGCGTCACGCTTTTCAACACCCTCGTCTACATCGCCGGGCACACCACCTCGGCGACCAATCTCGCCCTCATCGCCGCGGCCTCCCCCGTCGCGATCGCCGTGTTCGCCGTCGTCGGCGGAGAACGCCTCTCGCCCCTGCGCATCACCGGCATGCTCATCGCCCTCGCCGGTGTGGTCGCCCTGATCACCAAGGGGGATGTCGGCGCGCTGATCCACATGGAATTCGCCTCCGGGGACCTGTGGATGCTCGCGGCCATGCTCACCTTCGCCGCGTACTCCGCCCTCCTCAAGCGCAAGCCCCAGCAGATCCCCGCCGTGGTGTTCCTCGCCGCGACCGTCCTGTTCGGACTGGTCATGCTGCTGCCCGCACAGATCGTCTCCCTGGTCGTGGAAGGCGGCTTCGTTCCCACCACCGGCACCCTGTCCGCCCTGGCCTATATCGGAGCCGTGTCCTCGGCGCTGGCGTTCTTCCTGTGGAACAAGGCCGTGGAGCTGGTCGGCGCCACCCGCGCCGGGGTCGTCTACTACCTACAGCCGGTCTGCGTCGCCGTCCTCGCCTACTTCACCATCGCCGAACCCATCACGGGCGCCCAGGTCGCCTGCACGGCCCTGATCCTGGCGGGGGTCGCCCTCTCGTCCGTCCGAAAGTGATCCGCGCCCAGCCCCTCAACACATCGGGGAGGACCGTACGTCCACGGCTCCGAGGGGCGGCAGCGGCCACCGCACGAAAGACGTCAACCGCCTGGCTCGGATCGGCGCCGGACGGGACGAGGCATCGACACCATCGAAAGCGCGGTGGCTGACTTTACGTCCGCTGCCGTCGCGGAGGAGAACTGCACGGCCCGCCTGGACGGCCCGCCCGGCCGGGCGGGCCGCGTGTCCCTCCGGAGGGGGAGGCGGCGGTCCAGACGGGTCGACATGGTGGTTCGGCACGTTGTCGACTTGGCGGCAGGTCGACGCCGTCGACGCCACGTGGACGCGCGGATCCAGCGCCAGAGCATCCTCAACCGTTTCGACCCACCCCGCTACTGGGCGTTCATCAACGAATCCGCTCCGGCCCGGGGCAAAGGAAGACTCAGGATCGTACTCACTCATCGTCTGCTGGTTCCGCAGCCTTCGTGGGCTCCTCAGCCCTCCTCCTGCGGGTAAGGGCTTCGATGAGCAGACCTACTACGACTCTGCCTGCGGGCAGGGCGTTGGGGCGTGCGCCGACGAGTTCCCTGTACAGGCCAGCGGCGAGTCCCTGGCGAACGCTGAGCGAGGGAAACCCGTCTTCGGGGTGCTGGTGGAGGGCGTACTTGCGTCCCAGCGCCTCCCGATGCGAACGGAGCCAGACCTCCTCCGCGAAAATCAGAGATCCCGCATTTCGCCCCGAGGGGCAGAACGCCGGAGCACCCTAAGAACTCATCTCAAAATGCCAGCGGCAGGACCATAGAGTTAGCACGATCACCGCACATGAGTGATATACTGACAAATTAGCTCTGGAGGCCATGAAGCCGCTGCTGCCACTACCTTCGAAGACCGGATATCTCCGCTTGGACCAGCGTTCTGTACTGACCACAGTGCTGTCCGTCCAGATATCGGGATACTCATGGAAACCTGCGGATGGCTTATCCGGCGCCAAGCACGCCACCGCTCACCGCTGGTTTCAGACCTGGGTCGAGAACGGCCTGGGCCCCCGGATCCACCAGGCGGTCCTGAACGAGATGGGCCGACGTGCCCTGTTGGACTGGTCGCGGGCCACGGGGACAAACTCGACTGATCACGGTAAGCCCGGACCCCAATTCCACTTATTGTGCGGCCACCAGAGCCTCCCCCCTGCTCTGCACGGTCTCGGCGGTCAGCCCAGGTGGCATCACCGCGCTCAAGCTACTGGTTCAAGACATCCCCGTGGCGCGCTCCCAAGGACCCCGCAGGCACCGCCCCGCAGATCCCCACTGCGACAAGCCCTAACATGCCGACCTCACAGGCAAAACGAGGGCCTTGCACCGGCACCCAGGGAAATTTATTATGAGCCAATACTTTCATGCCCAGCAAAAATATACCGAACACACGTTCGATAAATAGAAAAGTGTGGCAATAGGGTTTGGATTTGTTCGTGTGGGGTAGATTATCAAATACCTGCACAAGGCGCCATCTGAGCGGAAGAATGCGGTCGCTGCGCCCGTGGGAACGAGGGGAATATCCACGGACACAGCGGCCTTTCGCTTGCCTAGTTGGGTCAACTATGCCTTCCCTTGGCAGGATACTTTCTATATGACAGAAAAATTTCGCTCCATGGATTTCGAGGCCATTTCTGAGGGAACGTAACCCTCGCACCGCGATCATCCCGCCGGACCGCAGCTTCTTACCTCGGCCAAGGGCGGGGCCGTGCCGTCGGACCGCTGCCGCCCAGGCAGACATCAGGCAACAGCAGGACAGAGCACCAGGGGGTTCCTCTTGTCCACCATCGCTTCCCACACGTCACACAAGGCCACCGACCACACACCCGTCATCCCCAGACCACACAGACCGGTCCTAAACGAGGACTCCTCGGCCGAGGACCTCCTGTCCGCACTCGGACGCCTGAAGGCAGGAGATCCCCAAGCGACCAGACTTCGTGAGCGGGTTGTGGTCCTCTACCAACCACTGGTCAACAAGATCGCGCGCCGCTATGGGGGGCGAGGAGAGCAGCTGGACGATCTGAAACAGACCGCTATGGTGGGGCTGGTCAAAGCCATCCACGGCTACGACCCCGACCGCGGCAAACCGTTCATCTCCTACCTGCTGCCCACGGTCACCGGAGAGGTCAAGCGCCACTTCCGCGACCACACCTGGGCCGTGCGCGTGCCCAGACGCCACCAGGAGAACCGGACGAAGCTGCGACGCGTGATCGGTGAGTTCCAGCAGACCCATGCGCGCACTCCCACGGTCCGCGACCTCGCCCAACAGATGGGGTTGCCCGAGGGTGAGGTCAGCGAGCTCATCCAGGTCTCGGAGTCCTACCGCTCCCTGTCGCTGGACGCGCCGGATGCATCCAACTCTGACGGCCAAGAGGGCTCACGGTTGGAGGACCACTTGGGCAGCGAGGACAAGGGGCTGGAGCTGGTGGTCCAGCGCGAGTCGATCAAGCCCGCCCTGGCCCGCCTGCCCGAACGCGAGCGAGAGATCCTCCTCCTGCGCTTCTTCGGTGACCATACCCAGACCGAGATCGCCGACCGCCTCGGCTACTCCCAAATGCATGTGTCCCGTCTCCTCAAGGGTGTCCTGGGGCAGCTGCGCGAGGAGATGGCACAGGGCAACGCCCGCTCATGAAGGAGGCGCCGAACATAGTCGGAGGACGCCACGAGGGCCGGACTCCGGCAGAGAGCACACACTTGCGTGTGGCGAAGCGCGCCTCGTACAGGCTCTGGTAGACGGGTGCCAGCCGGAGCCATGCCCACCAGGTCGAAGGCTCGGCTCACGATTCAGCTGGGGAAGACCATGCTCAGCTCGATCTCGCCGGGAGTGGTCTGTACACGCACGGATCGAGAAGGAAACGTCGCAGGCATAGGACCAGTGCCCTGGTATGCTCGTGGATGGTTTAGGGGATCCTCTTTTCCGTGTAAACCCACCTGAGGCAGACAGGAAAAATGGCTGCTGTGCCTCGTGGGCGCACGGGGGTGGCCCACCAGGCGCAGCGGCATTTCGTGCGTCTTACTGAGGTTGCCATGGGTGCGCATCGGCCGATAGTTTGCATATGGTAAAAGGAATATTCCTCGGTGGCCTCCGAAGTCGTTTCTGAGGGTACGTACTCCTCTCACCGCGGCCGCCCCCGCCGGACCGCAGCCTCCCGAGCTCCGCACGTCTCCTCCTTCGTTCTCCTTTCCCGCCTGGAGTCCGGGTCCCCAGGCCCCGCGTGCTGAGGGGCTTACGTCCGCGCTCCCGGTGTCCTCGCGTTTGCCAGCGGGGTGGTCTTCGGACAACGCGCAGGGGACGACGACGCCCGCGGCCTCTGTGTCAGCGAACAGACCCGGGCGCTCTGCCCCACAGGAAGGGTGCTCCTCGGAGCGATACGGTCGGCGGCGGCCGTGGGCTGCTACTCCTCCGAGCATGCCGCCCGAGGATCGAACGCTCCTCACACCCTTTCCGTTATCGTCACGTGGCTGCTTCGTCCGTCGATCATTGTCGGACGCCAATACGCTCGGTACGTAGCGCTGGACGCCCGCCTTTGTCGAACAGCGTGGGATGGTGGAGTGAGTGAACAACGACGACATGGTCCCCGGTGGAACCGGTGCGCCAGCGGACGTCGGACGCCTGCGCGCCCTAGCCCGTACCGGTCTGGGCGCCGAGCCGCACGAGGACATGGAGCGCTTCGCACGCCTGGTCGCACACGCGCTCGGGGCCCCGGTGGCGCTGGTCTCGCTCCTGGAGGAGGACCGCCTGGTCTTCCCCGGCATGGTGGGCCTGGAAGAGCCGTGGGCCTCCTCCCGCCAGAGCCCGCTGCCGAACTCGCTACGCCGTCACGCGGCGGCCCCGGACGAGCCGATCATGTGCGACGATGTCCGGTCCGCCCCCTCGGGCTGCGTCTCCGGTGCCATCGACGGCCTCGGAATGGTGGCCTATGCGGGGATGCCGCTGACCGACGACCGGGACAACGTGCTGGGCATCCTGGCCGCGGTCGACACCGCGCCCCGCGCCTGGAGCGATCAGGACCGCGAGACACTGCGCGACCTGGGTCTGGCCTGCAGCGGGGAACTGCGCCTGCACATCCTCACGCGCAGCGCCCAGAAGGTCCGAGGTCAGGCCCAGCGCGCCTTCGAGCGCTCCCAGCTGCTGTTGCGCGCCGCCGACGACCTGGCCGACACCACCGGCCTGGCCCAGGTGCGGCGCACCATCAAGGACCTGGTCACCAGCGACCTCAAACCCGTCTACGTGGGGCTGGCACTGGTCGAGGACGACCGGATACGCCGCGTCATCGACGCCGAGGACCCCTCGACCATGGACGTGGCCTACGAGGAGTACGGACTGGACAGCGACTGGCCCACGACCCTGTCCGTGCGCACCAACACCCTCGTGGAGGTGCCCGACACCGACGCGCTGCGGGACTACAGCCCCGAGGCGCGCGCCGCATTCTCCCTGCTGGGGCTGTCCAGCGCCGTGTGCGTCCCGCTTCCCGGAACGCACATACCCCTGGGTGCGCTCGTGCTGGGGTGGGACAGCCCCCACGAGATAGACGTGGTGGAGCGCGCCATGCTGCGCTCCCTCGCCGGATACACCGCCCGCGCGGTGGAGCGGGCGGTGTTCGTGGACCGTCGCGTGCAGTCCGCCCGGTCGATGCAGCAGGCCATGCTGACCGACCTCCCCGACATCCCCGGTCTAGAGATCGCCGCGCTCTACCGCCCCGCGGCCCAGGAGGACATGGTGGGCGGCGACTGGTACGACGCCTACCCCCTGCCCGGAAACGACGCGGGCGAGGCGGTGGCGCTCACCGTCGGCGACATCACCGGCCACGACATCCACGCCGCCGCGCTCATGGGCCAGGTACGCAGCATGCTGCGCCAAGCCGACATAGACCACACCGGGCACGGGCCCGTGCGGGCCATCACAGCCTTCGAGCACGCCAATCGGGAACTGGGCGTCCACGCCAGCGGCACGATGCTGCACGCTTACTTGAGACCACAGCCAGAGGGATGGCTATTGACCTGGACCAACGTCGGCCACATGACGCCCCTAGTCGCCACTGCCGAAGGCAAGACTGATCAATTGGGCGAGCACAACCTGCTCTTCCACCCTGATATCCCGGACTGGCCCCGTACCGACCACCAGCGGCTGTTGAAGCCGGGTAGCACTCTGCTGCTGTTCACCGACGGGCTGGTCGAACACCGGGGACACGATCTGGACGCGGCCATCTCCCACACCGCGTACATGCTCGCATCCGGAACCCGCGAGCCACTGTCTGCTCTGCTGGGAGAGATCGCTGACAAGGTCGCCGGTGCCGCGCATGACGACGACGTCGTCCTGTTGGCGGTGCGGTTGACTGACGGGGCGGCAGTCTAGGACCTCAACAGGTCACCAAAGGCCCTGGTCGTCGCACAGCAGGTGGAGCTTGGAGCCGGGTTTGCCGCGGTCAGTGGGGTTTGCCCCGTGTGTTCCCCTTCTCTTGGCGCGGCTCGGCTGGGAGTCGACGGTGGCGCGGGACCAGTCCAGCAGGGCGCGTCTGCCCAGCTCGTCCAGGATGGCCTGGTGAATACGGGGCCACAGGCCCGTCTCTGTCCAGGTCTTTCAACCATCGGTGCGCTGTGGTTCGGGTGACGCCGAACAGGCCGTCGGTCTTCTCCCAGGAGCGGCCCGAGGTCTGGACGAAAAGCACGGTGGTCAGCACCGCACGTTGGTCCACGCGGGGTCGGCCGGTCTTCGGTGGCGGGGCAGCAGGGGTTGGACGGTCTCTCACAACCCGTCGGGCAACACATCGCTCAAAGTAAGTGGGCATGCCAAGGCCGGAGCCGTCTCGCAGGGCTTTTGAGATGAGCTCTGAGCCGTAGACGGTGGAGAGGCCGAAAGTCCCGCGTGAGCCCGACAAGGCTCGGTCCTTTCGAAGGGAACTCCACTCCACGCGCGGGTTCACAATCCCAGCGAAGGCCTCACGGCGTTGTTTCTCCCTTGGCCCATGCCGTGACGAGTTTGCTGGCATCGGGGCGACGAGGCATGGCGAGGATGATCAGATCCCCTTCGCGGATCCGGGTGTGCGGGGTCGGAACGAGCACACGCGAGCCCCGCACGATGGTGGTCACCAGTCCATGCGGAGGGTCCAACTCATCCAACTGCCTACCCACGATGTGCAGGCCGGGCGTGGCGCGCACCTCGATGAGCTCGGTGTTGACGTCAGTGAGGGGCAAATCCGTGGCCACCGGGGTGAGGGCATGGTCGTCGCCGTCCCGGGCCAACCCGAGCCAGCGGGCCACCGTCTGAATGCTCACCCCCTGGACCGCCGCCGACACCAGGACCACGAAGAAGACCACGTTGAAGATCAGCGCACCATCGGGATAACCGGCCACGAACGGGAAGGTGGCCAGCACGATCGGCACCGCACCGCGCAGACCGACCCAGCTGATGAACACCAGCTCCCGCCAGCTGTAGCCGAACCACACCAGGGACGCCACCACCGCCATCGGGCGTGCCACCAGCACCAGGATCACGGTGACGGCCAGCGCGGGCGCGGCGACGGCGGGCAGCTCGGAGGGGAAGACCAGCATCCCCAGCATGAGGAACAGTCCCACCTCAGCGGTGTTGGACAGCCCTTCGTGGAAGGTCCGGATCCCTCGTCGGTGCAACGGTGCGCGTGCCCCCACGATCAGGCCGGTGACGTAGACGGCCAGGAACCCGGACGCCCCCAGCATCGCGGCGGCACCGTAGGAGAGCCCGGCCACCCCCAGCGCCAATACGGGGTAGACACCCGCGGGCCCCAGGTTGATACGGGTCAAAAGCCAGCTACCGGCGAAGCCGGCCAAGACGCCGACCGCGATCCCCCCGCCCAGTTGCACCAGGGCGAACACCACCCAGTCCGTAGGGGTGGGAGTGCCCTGCCAGGTCGCGATCAGTCCGACCGTGAGCATGATGGCGATCGGGTCGTTGGCGCCGGACTCCACCTCCAGCAGGGAGGCGAGCCTGCGGGGCAACGGTGCCTTGCGCAGCATCGCGAACACCGCCGCCGCGTCGGTGGAGGCCACGACCGCGCCGATCAAGAACGCGGTGAGCGGTTCCACGTCCAGCAACAGGTAGGTGCCCCACCCCAGGACCGCGGCGGTCACGGCGACGGCGACCGTGGCCAGCAAGAGCCCGGGGGCCGCCGCACGGCGCACGTCGCCGGGCTTGGTGGTCAAACCGCCCTCGAACAGGATCAACAGCAGGCCGATGGTCCCGCCGATCTGGGCCAGGCGGGGATCGTTCACGGTGACCAGACCCAGCCCGTCGTCGGCGATGAGCATGCCCAAGGCCAGGAAGAGCAACAGGCCGGGCATACGTATCCGGCTGGCGAACCCCGCGGCTAGGATGGCCGCTATCAGCAGGAGTCCAGCTGCCAGAATCCATTCATCAGCAGGCAGTTGAACGGACATTGTCCCCCGTCGTCAGCGGTGTGGTGGTTTCGAAAGGAGCTTATCGGTGGCGGTGAGGCTGGGACGGCGCAGGCACCCGCCTGCGGTGGCACCGTCCGCGATCACGCGTCTGCTGGTGCCGCTGGACGGCTCGCGCGAGGCGGCATCGGCCCTTGACCCGGCGCTGAAGATCGCCCGTGCTTTGCAGGTTCCGGTGGAACTGATGACGGTGTATGACCGGGTCAACGGCAAGTGGGCCCAGGACATCGACGACATCGCCGCGGACCTTGCCTATGAGCACGTCGAGGTCTCCGTGGTGGGCTCGGGGTGGGCGGGTGAGGTGATCGTCGACACGGTCGCCGAAGAGACGGGCACGGTGGTGTGCATGGCGACCCACAACCGTGACCGGGTCTCACGCCTGGTGGTGGGGAGCGTGACCGAGCACGTGTTGCACCGCGTCCCCGAACCGGTGTTGATGGTGGGTCCGTGCTACCAGCCGGGCGAGACTGACGCCCTCTTCGAACAGGCCGTGGTCTGCCAGGACGGGGGATCGCGCGATGTGGCCAGTCTGGCTGCCGCTGAGAGTTGGGCCCGCCAGCTCAAGCTGGGGCTGGAACTGGTGCACGTCGCCCCGTCCGAGGGGGCCGACCTCGAAACGTCACTGCTGGCAGCGGCCAGCCGTTTGGAGGAGCGCGGTCTGGCGGCCCGGGCCACGGTCGTGACCAGCGCCGATCCCGCCGAGCACCTCACCGAGCTGTTCGGCCAACGTCCCGGTGCGTTGGCGACCCTGACCAGTCACGCTCGCGTGGGCCTGTCCAAGTTCGTGTTGGGCAGCGTCAGCTCCAGGGTGCTGGAGTACAGTCCGATCCCCCTGCTCATGACCCGAGCTCCGTAGGTTCAGGATGCGGTCTTGTGGCCTCGCCCGAAGGGCGCGCCGGATCCGCGGGCTGGAGCGACAAGGGACGGCAGCGTCTGGAGAACCAGGTCCGTGATGTCGTTCGCGATCTCAGGGCCGATCTCGGCCTCGCTTGGCGTCTATAGGACCGTCCGGTATGAGACAGCACGGGTCTCACTGAGTGATGGCTTGGGCCTCACCCACAGCTAGGTCGTGTTTTTTGCATCATTTCGGTCCCGCCCGTCTCCCTCCACCACCCTCAAGGGAGAGCCTGCGGCTCCAGTCCCTCGCGGCACCGGGCCGCCTCTCGCTACGCCTGCGCGCTCGTGAAGCACGACCAGGCTGAACTTCGCACATCGTCTTGCGAGAGATGGCCCAAACGGCCGCTCACTGACCCGAAAGCCTTCTAAAAAACACTCCCTACTGAGTTTTTCGTTAGTTGTGCGGGTGTGGGGGGCTCGGTCGTGCGAGCATCACGGCATGCCCCTCACCACCCAGCCCTCTGCCCTTGAGGAAACCGTTCCGCCGCTGACTCGCCCGCAGTTGGCCGAAGCCCGGCGCATGCACGCGGCCAAGCTCTTCAACCAGGGCCGCCACTCTCATGCCGAGATCGCCCGGCTACTCGGCGTCTGCGCGGACAGTGTGCGGCGCTGGAAACGTCTGTGGGAGCAGGACGGGACAACGGCGTTGCGCCGCCGCCCGGCCACCGGGCGCCCGCCCAAACTGACCTATGCCCAGGTGGAACAGGTGCGCGCCGCGCTGGAGGAAGGGGCCCAGGCCCACGGGTTCGAGTCCCAGTTGTGGACGCTGGAACGCGTGGGCCTGGTGGTGGAGCGGGTGACGGGGGTGGAGTTGTCCTCCTCGGCGGTGTGGCGGCTGCTGACCGTCCGGTTGGGCTGGAGCCTGCAACGCCCCCAACGCAAGGCCACCGAGCGCGATGAGTCCGAGATCGCCCGGTGGGTGGCCCACGAGTGGCCACGCATCAAAAGGGGGCTCTGAAAAACCGGGCATGGATCATGTTCTTCGACGAATCAGGCATCTCGCTGCTGCCCCAGGTGCGCCGCACCTACGCACCCCGCGGCCACACACCCACCCTTACGCACCGGTTGAACTGGAAGAAGGCCTCGATGGCCGCCGGACTGGGCTACCACGCCGCCGACCCCGGACGCGGCGCCCGGTTGTGCTTTGACCTGCGCCCGGGCAGCTATGACACCGACGCGCTGATCGCGGTGCTTAAGCTCTTCTACGAGGGCGAGCGGGTGGTGCTGGTCTGGGACGGGTTGAGCGCGCATTGGAGCCGGACCATGCGTGCTTGGGTGGATGCCCAGGACTGGCTCACCCTGGAGCGGCTGCCCGCCTACGCCCCCGAACTCAACCCGGTGGAGATGTTGTGGTCGGCCATCAAGGGGCGAGAGTTGGCCAACGTGGCCGGTGACCACTTGGCCGATGTCGCCGACGCAGCCGAGCGAGGTATCAACCGTGTCTGTGAAGACGACCGGCTCCCATGGTCCTTCCTGGCCCATGCGGGGCTGGAGATCCGCTTTCCAACCCCGCACAACTAACGAAAAACTCAGTAGTGCGGCGACCGCAAAGGTTCGCCGAACCGGTCCTACCGCGTTGATCTTGTACTTGTAGCGTGTTTCGGCGCCCAACCTCGCTATAGGTACAAGATCAACGGGCGTGAAACCTCCTGCTCCACACCCGCAACGTTTGCGGCCAGTCCACTAGCGTGTGCGTCTGCGACCGTTCCAGGCTCTGCCCGCCCGAGGCGCCGCATCCGAACCAGGGGATTCGCCAGATGACGGTCGCGGTCAGGGGATGCCGTGGGGTTCCACGGCCAGATACGGTCAAAACAGGAAGAGCCCTGCTCTCCGACGTGGAGAACAAGGCTCTCAACTGCACAAACAGTGTGGGCGTACCAGGACTTGAACCTGGGGCCTCATCCTTATCAGGGATGCGCTCTAACCGACTGAGCTATACGCCCTCGTTCCGAGTGGAACTCTACCGCATCCGCAGGACCGGGGCGAACCGGTCGCATGGGGCGGACGCGAGATGGGAAGCGACTGGCGCGTCCCTCTTCACCTCCTATTTTACCCCCCGTACGGGAGTGCTCGGGACGGGGCCGCGAACGCGTGGGGCCCGGCACGGAAGCGATTCTCCGGACCGGGCCCCGGAACGGGCGCTACTCGGCCTCGGACAGCGTCACGTCCACGCCGCCGACCAGGTCGGCGACCAGGTTGTACAGCATCGCTCCCACCGTGGACAGCGCGGTGATCAGCACGATGTTCAGCGCGCCGATCATGCCGGTGTACCCCAGCACGAAGCCCGGGGAGAACCAGGTGGACGGGTTGAGTCCGAGTTCGTCCTCCGCCCCGTCGCCCTCCAGGAGCGCGTTGATCATGTTGGTCAGCTCGTCGAAGACGCCCAGCATCGACAGCGTCGCGTAGATCACCGCGACCGCCACGAACAGGACGATGAAGCACACCAGGGAGACGACGAAGCTGAACTTCATCACCGACCAGGGCTCCACACGGGAGACCGTCAGGTGCGCCTTCCGGCTGGACAGGCTCGCCTTCACGGCGCTCGGGCTCTCAGACACCGAGGACTTCGATTCGGACACTGGCGTTCCCCCCGCTTCGGTGCGGTCCTCCGCCACGGCCGGTTCGACGGGAGCGGCGGGTTCCGCGTCCGTCGTCTCGACGGCACTCTTCTTGCCGGACTTCTCGCCGGACGCCTCGTCGGTCTCGGCGTCGTCCTCCTTGGAGGACTCCTCCTCGACCTCGGTGGTGCCCTTCTCGCCGGACGCCTCGTCGGCCTCAGCGGTCACGGTGGCCCCCGCCTCTACCGTGTCCTTCTCGGCCGTCTCCACGTCCCCTCCCCCGGCGGTCTCCGCCGTGTCCGGGTCGGATTCGTTCGTGGTGGTGTTCCGCTGATTGTCAGACATAGAAACGTTACCGCTGGACTTTCATTGAGGACGGGTGATTGGCACTACCGGTGTCCGCGAGGTTCACAGAATCGAACCTCGCGGACCTTATGGGACCTAACGCGAAGTCTAGGCCGGGGGGTTGCCTTCCTCGGCGATCGAGGTCTCGGCCGTGTCGACGGCCTCCTCTTCGGCGGCCTCGGCGTTGCGTGCCACGGCCACGATCTTGTTGCCGTTGTCCAGATTCATCAGGCGCACACCCATGGTGGTACGGCCGGACTGCTTGATCTCGGCGGCACCGGTGCGGATGACCCCGCCCGCGGAGGTGATCGCGAAGATCTCGTCCACCTCGGGGTCGACCATCATGGCGCCGACCAGCTTGCCGCGGGCCTCCACCACCTTGGCCGTCAGCACGCCCTTGCCGCCCCGGTTCTGCATCGGGTACTGCTCGGACGGGGTGCGCTTGGCGTAGCCGTTCTCCGTGGCGACCAGGACGTCCGTGGAGCCGTCGTCGGGCCGGATGACGTCCATGCTCAAGAGGTAGTCACCCTCCAGGAACCGCATGCCGATCACACCGCTGGTGGCGCGGCCCATCGGGCGCAGCGACTCGTCCGAGGCCGGGAACCGGATCGCCTGGGCGTCGCTGGAGATCAGCAGCAGGTCGTCGCCGGGAAAGACCAGCCGGGCGGCGATCAGCTCGTCGTCCTCGCGCAGGTTGATCGCGATGATGCCGGCCGCGCGCGCCGAGTCGAAGTCCTCCAGGCGGGACTTCTTGACCAGACCCTCACGGGTGGCGAGTACCAGGTACGGGGCGGCCTCGTAGTCGCGCAGGGCCATGATCTGCGCGATCTCCTCGCCCGGCTGGAACGGGAGCAGGTTCGCCACGTGCTGTCCGCGCGCGTCGCGGGCGGCCTCCGGCAGCTCGTAGGCCTTCGTGCGGTACACCCTGCCCTGGTTGGTGAAGCACAGGATCCAGTTGTGGGTGGTGGTGACGAAGAAGTGCTGGACGATGTCGTCCTGCTTGAGCTGGGCCCCGCGCACACCCTTGCCCCCGCGCTTCTGGGCGCGGTAGCTGTCGATGCGCGTGCGCTTGGCGTATCCACCGCGGGAGATCGTGACGACCACGTCCTCCTCGGCGATGAAGTCCTCCATGCGCATGTCGCCCTCGAAGGGGATGATGTGCGTGCGCCGCTCGTCGCCGTACTTCTCCACGATCTCGCCGAGCTCCTCGCGGATGATGCCCCGCTGGCGCACGTCCGAGGAGAGGATGTCGTTGTAGTCGGAGATCTGCGCCATCAGCTCGTCGTACTCGGCGGTGAGGGCGTTGCGCTCCAACGCGGCGAGCTTGCGCAGCTGCATGTCGAGGATGGCGCGGGCCTGGATGTCGTCGATCTCCAGCAGGCTCCGCAGACCGGAGCGCGCCTCGTCGGCCGAGGCGCTGGCCCGGATGAGGTCGATGACCTCGTCGATGCGGTCCATGGCCCGCAGCAGCGCACGCAGGATGTGCGCCCGGTCCTCGGCCTTGCGCAGCAGGTACTGCGTCCGGCGGACGATGACCTCGACCTGGTGCTTGACCCAGTGCCGGATCATCTGGTCCAGGCGCAGGGTACGCGGCACCCCGTCGACCAGGGCGAGCATGTTCGCGCCGAAGGTCTCCTGGAGCTGGGTGTGCTTGTAGAGGTTGTTCAGCACGACCTTGGCCACGGCGTCGCGCTTGAGCACGATGACCAGGCGCTGGCCGGTACGGCCACTGCTCTCGTCACGCACGTCGGCGATGCCGGTGATCTTGCTGTCCTTGACCAGGTCGGCGATCTTGAGCGCGAGGTTGTCCGGGTTGACCTGGTAGGGCAGCTCGGTGATGACCAGGGTCTGTCGGCCCCGGCTGTCCTCCTCGACCTCGACCACGGCGCGCATGGTGATGGAGCCGCGCCCGGTCCGGTAGGCCTCCTCGATACCGCGCTTGCCGACGATGAGCCCGCGAGTGGGGAAGTCCGGCCCCTTGACCCGCGCGATGAGTGCGTCGAGCAGCTCCTCGTCGCCGGCCTCGGGGTTGTCGAGGTACCAGTTGACCCCGTTGGCGACCTCGCGCAGGTTGTGCGGCGGAATGTTGGTGGCCATACCGACCGCGATGCCCGATGAGCCGTTGACCAGCAGGTTCGGGAACCGGGAGGGCAGTACGACGGGCTCGGAGGAGCGGCCGTCGTAGTTGGGCCGGAAGTCGACGGTCTCCTTGTCGATGTCCCGGAGGATCTCCATGGCCAGCGGCGCGAGCTTGCACTCGGTGTAACGCATGGCCGCGGCCGGGTCGTTGCCCGCGGAGCCGAAGTTGCCGTTGGGGTCGATCAGCGGCATCCGCATGGACCACCACTGGGCCAGGCGCACCAAGGTGTCGTAGATGGCGCTGTCACCGTGAGGGTGGTAGTTACCCATCACGTCACCGACGACACGGGCGCACTTGAAGTACCCGCGGTCGGGACGGTACCCCCCGTCGTACATCGCGTAGAGCACGCGCTGGTGGACCGGCTTGAGTCCGTCACGCACGTCCGGCAGGGCACGGCCGACGATGACCGACATCGCGTATTCGAGGTAACTGCGCTGCATCTCGACCTGAATGTCGACCGGCTCGACCCGGTCGGTTTGCCGCAAGGGGGCCTCCAAAGCGGAGTCCGCCCCTTCAGGTCCCTCGGGGACGCCTGGGTTATTCGCATCCGTCACGGATGTCGATCCCTTCTACGAAGCTTGCTTGAGCGTGGTTCACCGTCCGGGGCCTCCTGCTCCGGACGCGGGATCCCTCTAGATGTCCAGGAAACGGACGTCCTTGGCGTTGCGCTGGATGAAGGAGCGCCGCGACTCGACGTCCTCGCCCATGAGCACACTGAACATCTCGTCGGCCTGGGCGGCGTCCTCCAGGCTGACCTGGAGCAGCACCCGGCGGTCGGGGTCCATCGTGGTGTCCCACAGCTCGTTGGCGTTCATCTCGCCCAGACCCTTGAACCGCTGCACCATGTCGCGCGGCCGCGGGTCCCTCTTCCCCGCGGCGACCCCGGCCTCGATGAGGCGGTCGCGCTCGGGGTCGGAGAAGGCGTAGTCCGCGTCGTTGCCGCGGTGGTCCCACTTGATCTTGTACAGCGGCGGCTGGGCCAGGTACACGCGGCCGGCCTCGACCAGCGGCTTCATGAAGCGGAACAGCAGGGTGAGCAGCAGGGTCCGGATGTGCTGGCCGTCGACGTCCGCGTCGGCCATCAGGATGATCTTGTGGTACCGCAGCTTGTCGGCGTCGAAGTCCTCATGGATGCCGGTGCCCAGGGCGGTGATGATCGCCTGGACCTCGGCGTTCTTGAGGATGCGGTCGATCCGGGACTTCTCGACGTTCAGGATCTTGCCCCGGATCGGCAGGATGGCCTGGTTGTACGGGTTGCGGCCTCCCTTGGCCGAACCGCCGGCCGAGTCACCCTCGACGACGTAGACCTCGCACTCCTCCGGCTTGGTCGACTGGCAGTCGGACAGCTTGCCGGGCAGGGAGGTGGACTCCAGCAGGGTCTTGCGCCGGGTGAGGTCGCGCGCCTGCCGGGCCGCTATACGGGCACGCGCCGCCTGGCTGGACTTGGACACGATGTCCTTGGCCTCGCCGGGGTTGCGCTCGAACCAGCCGCGCAGGTGCTCGTTGGTGACCTTCTGGACGAAGGACTTGGCCTCGGTGTTGCCCAGCTTGGTCTTGGTCTGGCCCTCGAACTGCGGGTCGGCCAGCTTGACCGAGATGATCGCGGTCAGACCCTCCCGGATGTCGTCGCCGGTGAGGTTGTCCTCCTTGTCGCGCAACAGCCTCTGGTCGCGCGCGTACCGGTTGACCAGGGTGGTCAGCGCGGAGCGGAAGCCCTCCTCGTGGGTGCCGCCCTCAGCCGTGTTGATGGTGTTGGCGAAGGTGTGCACGGACGAGGTGTAGGACTGGTTCCACTGCATCGCGATCTCGACCGAGATGCCCTCGCCGTCCTCCTCGAAGGAGATGATCGACGCGTGCGCCGGCTCCTTCTTGGTGTTGATGTGCTTGACGAAGTCGGACAGCCCATCCTCGTAGTGATAGGTGCTGACCCTCGGTCCGCCGTCGGTGTGTTCGGGCCGCTCGTCGCGGATGGTGATGGACAGCCCCTTGTTGAGGAAGGCCATCTCCTGCATGCGGCGGGCGAGCGTCTCGAACGTGAACGCCGTCGTCTCGAAGATGCCGGTGTCCGGCCAGAAGGTGAGCTGGGTACCGGTCTCGTCGGTCTCCTCACCCTTGACCAGGTCGCCCGTGGGCGCGGTCGTCTCGTAACGCTGGCGCCATACGTGGCCGTCGCGACGGATCTCCACCTCGAGCGCGCTGGACAGCGCGTTGACGACGGAGACGCCGACACCGTGCAGACCGCCGGAGACCGCGTAGGACTTACCGTCGAATTTGCCACCCGCGTGCAGCGTGGTGAGCACGACCTCGACAGCCGGCCGTTTCTCCACTGGGTGGAGGTCTGTGGGGATACCGCGGCCGTTGTCGGCCACGCGCACGCCGCCGTCGGCCAGCAGGGTCACCTCGATACCACTGGCGTGCCCCGCCAGTGCCTCATCGACCGAGTTGTCGACCACCTCGTATACCAGGTGGTGCAGGCCCCGCTCCCCGGTGGAACCGATATACATCCCGGGGCGCTTGCGTACTGCTTCAAGCCCCTCCAGAACCGTGATTGATCGAGCGTCGTAGGCCAAGTGGGTACACCCTCCTGCTGGGGACGCCTGCGGACCGCGGCCGTGCGAACGACGGTCATCCCACGGCACGGTGACCAGGAGGGTCGTCGTGCCGCGACACCTGGGGGATCACCGTCCGCCGCAGGGGCCGCCCGCCCACCCTCTTCTGGGGGCGTGGTACCGGCTACAGGCGTCTGAATAACCGCCTCCATGATACCCCGCGCAGTGCGACAAAGTGGCATTGGCGGCCCTGTGCCGCCTCACAACGAACGTTCAGGGCGGGAGACGAGCCCCTACACGCGGGATGCCCTCCGCGCAAGTCCCGATGCGGTTGAGTGGCGTTACGGCGAACGACGGGTCGTGCCCGCCTCGTTACCGGCCAGTATCCGAACCGCGGAGCGTTCACCGTCCGGAGGACAGGGGCTCACCTGCGGATATCCACAGGACGTGGACGGAGAAACCGGACGGCCCGGTCCCGCGCCCCGCCCGGATACGCCTCAACGACGCCGGGAACCGGGGCCGCGGACCTTGATGGAGACCACCGTTCCGTCACCCAGTTCCTCGTTCAGGCGGCGGATCAGGTCCCGCGTCATCGCTCGCGCGTGGCTGGCCATCGTCGGTGAATCGGCCACCACGACCAGTTCGCCCTCCGAGTAACTTTCCGGACGGAGGTGCTCGGCGTTGAAATCGCCCACGATATCGGCCCAGCGGCCGAACACCCCGCCGATGGCCACCTGCTCCTGCCAGCCGTGCTCGATCAGCCACGTGCGCACGGCATCGCCGAACATCTGGGGCTCGTTGCGTGACCGCAACCGGCCACGCCGACGCGAGCGCTGTGGGCCACGCGGCACCGCCCCCCGGTCCTTGGCCTCGGCCCGGGCACGCGCCAGCGCCTGGCGGGCGAGGTCCGCGCCGGACGCGGGAGGGGGAGGGGGCGTCCCGGGGTCGGGGGAGCGGCGTGTTCCCTCCACAGGCTGCGGACGGAGTCCGCCGGGGGTCGCAGCACCGGAGACCGGCCCGTGGTCCACAGGGTGTGGATAACGATCACTCACCCTTGACGACCCCCTCGTGCACGCCGAACCGCGCTCCGTCCAGTTCCTCGGGGATGTCCTTGGCGACGGCGGCGGTCACCAGGACCTGCTCGGCGCCGCGTACCCGTTCGGCCAGCCTGCGGCGGCGTTCGCTGTCGAGTTCGGCGAACACGTCGTCCAGTATCAGGACCGGGTCGTCGCCCTCGGAGCGCAGCAGGTCGAAGGCGGACAGCTTGAGCGCGAGCGCGTACGACCAGGCCTCGCCCTGGCTGGCGTAGCCCTTGGCGGGCAGGTCACCCAACTGGAGGTGCAGGTCGTCGCGGTGCGGGCCCACCAGGCTGATGCCGCGCTGGAGCTCCCGGTCCCGGGCCTCCGCCATGGCCGTGCGCAGGGTTTCCACGAGCTGTGGGCGCCCGGCCGGCAACTGGCCGCCCTCCGGGACCGCCCCGCTCCGGTAGTGGGGGACGGCCGGGCCGCCGGACTCGGTCAGCCCGGCGTAGGCTTCGGCGATCCTCGGACGCAGCTCCTCCACCAGTTCCAGCCGCGCCGCCAACAGCTCGGCGCCCGTCTCGGCCAGGTGGTCGCCCCAGACCTCCAGCGTGCTCAGGTCGGGCGCCGAGCGTTGCTTGAACATCTGGCTGGAGGCCGACTTGAGCAGGGCGTTGCGCTGTTTGAGCACCCGGTCGTAGTCCGAGCGCACGCCCGCCATCCGGGGTGCGCGCGCCACCAGCAGGTCGTCGAGGAAGCGGCGCCGCTCGCCGGGATCGCCCTTGACCAGGGCGAGGTCCTCGGGGGCGAACAGCACCGTGCGCAGGATCCCCAGGATCTCGCGCGGGCGCCCAGCGGGCGCCTGGTTGATCCGGGCGCGGTTGGCACGGCCCGGGTTGAGCTCCAGATCCACCACCATGGACCGTTCGTCGCGCACCACCTTGGCTCGGACGATCGCGCGGGGCGCGCCCTGGCGGACCAGCGGGGTGTCGGAGGAGACCCGGTGGCTGCCGAGGGTGGCCACGTAGCCGATCGCCTCGACCAGGTTGGTCTTGCCCTGGCCGTTGCCGCCGACGAACACGCTCACACCGGGATCCATCTCCAGCAGGGCTTCGCCGTAGGACCGGAAGTCGGCCAGTTGCAGGTGGGATACGTACATCCGGCCTTCCTCCTGGGCGGTGGCGCGGAAACGGGCGGGGGAAGGGTGGGTCGGGCCTCGGGAACGGTCCCGTGGGACCCGTTCCCGAGGAAGGAGGGGTGTGGTCGGCGCGGACGCCTCTCAGGCGTCGTCGGAGGTTTCCGCCCTGGTCACGGAGTGCCCGCCGAACTGGTTGCGCAGGGCCGCCACGACCTTCATGGCCGGGCTGTCCTCCTGACGGGAGGCGAACCGGGCGTAGAGCGAGGCGGTGATCGCCGGCGCGGGGACCGCGTGGTCCACGGCGGCCTGGACGGTCCAGCGGCCCTCACCGGAGTCCTCGGCGTAGCCGCGCAGCCGCGACAGTTCCGGGTCCTCCTCCAGGGCCCGCGAGAGCAGGTCGAGCAGCCAGGAGCGCACCACGGTGCCCTCACGCCAGCTCTCGAACGTGCCGGGGACGTCGTCCACCAGACCGGAGGCGGCCATGAGCTCATAGCCCTCACCGAAGGCCTGCATCATGCCGTACTCGATACCGTTGTGGACCATCTTGACGAAGTGCCCGGCGCCGACCCGACCGGCGTGAACGAAGCCGCCGCCCTCGTCGGGGGTCAGGGAGTCGAAGACGGGACGGGTGCGCTCGACGTCGTCCGCCGTGCCTCCGACCATGATGCCGTAGCCGTTCTGGCGGCCCCAGACACCGCCGCTGACACCGGCGTCAAGGTAGCCGATGCCCTTGGCGGCCAGTTTCTCCGCGCGGACCCGGTCGTCCGCGTAGTGGGAGTTGCCGCCCTCGATGACGAGGTCGCCCTCCGCGAGCAGGTCGCCCAGCTCCGCGATGGTGGAAGCCGTGGGGTCGCCCGCGGGGACCATGACCCAGACCACCCGCGGGGCCGCCAGGCGGTCGACAAGCTCGGCCAGGGTGTCGACGTCGCGCTCCTCGGAGAAGGCGTCGTAGCCGACGACATCGTGGCCCTTGTCCCTCAGACGTGCGGCCATGTTGCCGCCCATCTTGCCGAGACCGATCATTGCGAGCTGCATGGTGGTGCTCCCCTTCGCCGCCTGTGGATGGACGCCGGTCGTCCCGGGCCGCGGACCGGGTCCGGCAGGTACCAGTCAATCGAACCGGTCGCCGGTCAGCCCGGCTGACGCACCGGCATGATCAGATAGCGGTACTCGGGGGAGGAGCCCTCCTCCGCGGGCTTGCCGGTGAGGATCGACGGCTTGGTCGAGGTGGTGAAGTTCAACCGGGCCACGTCGGTGCCGATGGCGCCGAGCCCGTCCAGCAGGAAGCCGGAGTTGAAGGCGATCTGGATGTCGTCGCCCTCCAGCTCCGCTTCCAGGACCTCGACCGCCTGGGCCTCCTCGCCGGTACCGGCCTCCAGGACCAGCTGGCCCTGGGAGAAGGACAGCCGCAGCGGTGTGTTGCGCTCGGCGACCAGCGAGACGCGCTTGACGGCCTCGACGAACTCGGAGCGGCTGACCTCGGCGACGGAGTTGAAGGCGTCCGGCAACAGCGCCCGGTACTTGGGGAACTCGCCGTCCAGCAGACGGGTGGTGGTGCGGCGGCCGCCGCCCTCGAAACCGATCATCCCCTCGCCGGCGTCACCGCTGGAGAGGGCGATCGAGACCTCGGCGCCCGAGGTGAGCGATTTGGCGGTGTCGTGGAGGGTCTTGGCCGGGATCAGCGCGACCGCGGACAGGTCGGGGTTCTCCGGCTTCCAGGTGAGTTCCCGCACGGCCAGGCGGTAGCGGTCGGTGGAGGCGAGCGTGATGGTGTCGCCCTCGATCTCGACGCGCACACCGGTGAGCATCGGCAGGGTGTCATCGCGCCCGGCGGCCACGGCCACCTGGCTGACCGCGGCGGCGAAGGCGTCGCTGCCGACGGTCCCGCTCACACCGGGCATCTCCGGGAGCGTGGGGTAGTCCTCCACCGGCATGGTGGTCAGGGTGAACTTCGCGCTGCCACCCGTGACGACGACCTTGGGGCCGTCGGTAGCGATCTCCACAGGCTGTGCGGGGAGGTTCCGGGTGATCTCGGCCAGGAGCTTGCCGGTGACCAGGACCTTGCCCGGCTCCTCGACGTCGACGTCCACCGCGGCCTGGGTGGAAACCTCGTAGTCGAAGCCGGACAGGCGCAGTTGCTGGCGGCCGTCGAACTCTCCGGCTTCCAGCAGGATGCCGACGAGCACCGGGACCGAGGGGCGCGTCGGGAGTGTGCGCGCGGTCCAGGCGACAGCATCGGCCAGTACGTCGCGTTCGACCCGGAACTTCACTTTCCGACTCACTTTCCGCACGACCGGGATGCCGGTCGAAGCCTCAACGTTTCAGCTCGTGGATCTGTGGGTCAGCCGAGGGCTCCGTCAACAGGGCTGTGGACGGTGATCGCGTCGATGCGCTGGCACCGTCGGTGCCGCAGGAGCTGCCTCGGATCCCGTAGGGGTCACCGTCCGGATCCGGGCGGCGGATGGCAGGGGCGAGACCACACGTTACCTGGATTCACCCGCTGCCGCTGCCAGCTCAGGACCGGACCGTCGTCGCACCGGACTCGGAGCTTTATCCACAGATTTTCCGCGGAGCGGTTGTGAAGCCCCCTCTTGGTTACTGAAGGAGCGCCGTAGTAGTAGGGCCTGTGGATAGTGTGGATAACTCCTCTTCTTGCAGGTCAGAGTGCGAATTTCTGTCCACAGGCCCTGTGGGTAACCCTGTGGGTAACTCTGCCTGTCTGTGGACGAACGAAGCCGCTCACAGGTTTTCCACACGCTGTCCACAGCTTCATCCACAGGTTTTCCCCAGGTTGTCCACAACATCCGATGGTTTGGTCATCGGATGACGTGTCACTGTGTCCACAGACCGGAGGTGAGTTACCCACAGGGTTGGCGCACTTATCCACAGGTTGTCCACAGGGTTGTCCACAGATTTGACCCCTCTCCTGTGGATAACTTCGGAGAGAAGACACCAAATTTTTTTTCGGCCCCCTCCACAGAACGCCCGAATCTGGGCAAAGTTGCTATGCACAGGGTTGTCCACAGGCGCCTTCCATATCGTGTGCATCGCTCGTTGACACGATCGCGCCGACTGGTGTTTGCGCAGGTTGTGGGAAGAGCAACAGGGTCTCCACACCCCTTGGAAACCAGGGGATTCGGTGCGTGTCGGGTACGAACGGCCCCGGACGGGCACAGGGGCGGCGAACCCCTCCAGACATGGGCGTTCACGCACACAACCCTGTGGATAACTTCTCGCCGGGGGCGAGGAGGGCCTGTGGACAACGTGCGTGTCGTTCTGTGGGCATGTCGACAAGGCGAGGGGCGGTCCTCCCCGCGGGGAGGACCG